>QGUZ01000025.1 GCA_003242605.1 Actinomycetota bacterium | reverse complement strand
CCGCAGCGGGCGCGGTTCCTCGCGGTGGTGCCGGCCCCGGCCGCGCAGGCCGCGCCGCCCCCGCCGGGGCTGCCCCGGCCGCGGGCCGGGCCGGTCGCCGGGCGGCGTGCCGATGCGGCGGATCGGCGCGGTCGGGTCGATGTCCGCATGCCCGGCTGCAGGGGCGCGGTCGTCTCCGGCCGCGGCGGGCGGGGCGGGATCGGGGACGGCGGCGGGCTCGTGTCCCGGACCGGCCTGGCCCCCCGATCCGGCGTGCGCCGCGGCCTGCTCGCGCACCGCCTCGGGGGGCCACACCGCGCGCATGTAGCCGGGCCCGTAGCGGGGGTCGTCGGGCCGGGGCTCCGGCCGCCCCTGGGCCTCGGCGCCCGGGGAGGGAACGCCGGGAAAGGGGGCGGCGGCCCGTCGCCTGCGCCCCGCCCTGCGCCCGGTCCGGCCGCCGGCGGCGTCCTCCGCACCTTCGCGGGCCCCCTCGCCGGGCCCGGACGCGCGCCGGTCGCCTCCCTCTTCCCCGGGGAGCGGGTTCCAGGTGGTCGCTCCCCCGATGTCCTGTTCCGGTGGCGGATCCGTCCGGGGCGGGCCGGGGTCGCGGGCATGAGCGGGCGGGCGGCCTGGCCCGTGCAGCCCGCCGCGGGCTTCGGCGGCGGGCGCGGGGCGTTCCGCGCCGCCGTCGGGAGGTTTCGCGGTGAGCCCGCCCTCGGGCGCCCGGCTTTCGGAGAACCGCTCGGCGAGCTCGTCGATGGGGATCGCGCCCTGCGCCGGGTACGGGTGACGCCCCTGCGACGGCCGTTGCCGTACCTCCGGCGGCGCCTGGGATCCGTCGGGCGGATCCGCCGGCGGTTCCGGCGGCGGGGGCGGGGGCGGCTCGCCTGCCCGGTCCTCGGGCGGACGGTCCCGCCGCGTCTCACCGGGGCGCGGGTCCTCCTCCTCGGGGAGGGGTGCGGTGAACGGCGGGAGCGCCCACGGGGAGGTCGCCGGAGCGCGGTGCGGCGCGTCGTCTGCGGGATCGGGCGGCGAATGGTGCAACGTCGGCGGAGGGGACGGAGGTGACATACGGGGTGAATGTGCGACCTCCCGTGCCGTCCTCCCCTCGGGATCGGCACTCTCCTTGGGCGGCCACTCCGGCGAGCGCGGTTCTTCGGGGCCCGAGGCCACGCTCAGCACCTCCTCGTCGGCAGTTTACCTGGACCAGAACAGCGCACCATGCCGAGGACCGTTATGGCGAGACCTCTCTAGGGAGATTTATCGAGAGACTGTCTGAATTGCCCTTTTTCGCGCCATAAACAGCACTATTGCGATAAATGTCGCAAGCTGTACGGCGGTGCCGACGAGCGTCTGCCACGGCACGGCGCCCTGGCGCAGGGCGTCCTCGAGGTTGCCCGTCGCGCTGCTGATCAGGAAGGCCACGACGTTGTTGAGGGTGTGGATCGCGATCGCCGCCTCCAGGCCGCCGGTGCGCACCGTGATCCACCCCATCACCGCGCCGAAGGTGAACACGTCGAGCACGCCCCAGCCGGTGTAGGCGTGCGCCGCGGCGAACCCGGCGGAGCCCAGCAGGATGCCCGGCCACGGCGAGCGCAGGTAGGCCCCGAACGCCTGCAGCACCCAGCCCCGGAAGATGTACTCCTCGGCCGCGGCCTGGAACGGCACGAGCACGAGCGTGACCACGAGCGCCGGGCCGAACGTCTCCCAGCCGGCCCAGGCGAGCAGCTCGCCGCCGTCGCCCTCCCCGGTGAGCCCGAGGGCAAGGCCCGCGGCGAGATGGCCGAGCAGCGCCGCCACCGCCGCCGCGACCAGGCACAGCGCCAGCCACCCCCAGCGCAGCCGCCCGGCCACCGAGGAGAGGGTGCCCGGCGGGCGGCGCTGGGCCAGCGCCGCCGCGCCGTACGTGACCGGGAGCACCAGGGCGATCGACGACAGCAGCACCGTGAGCGTGAGCAGCGGATCGCCCAGGAAGGACGGGCCGTCGGGATCGACCGGCAGCCCCGCGTAGACCGCCACGATGGCGCCCAAGAGCACCACGAAACCGCCGACCAGCACGAACCCGCCGAACACGAGCAGCGTGCCCAGCACCGGCCGCCACCAGCGGTGCACCGGGGTGCGCGACAGCCGGTGATAGGGCAGCCCGGGCGGCGGCGGCACGAGCCACGGCAGCCGCGCCGGGGTCGGATGGGGTGGATGGTACGGCGGAGGCCCGGGAAACGGCGGTCGATCCATGTGATCATTCTCCCGTGCGCGCCGCCGGACCTACTCGGGCCGGGTCGGATGCCAGGAGAAGTCCGCGCGCGGCGGCAGCGTGCGCCAGGTGGCGCGGCCGCGCAGCAGCGCGTGGTCGGACACGTCCTTCTCGGCGACCGCGTCGCCGGTGACGCCGTCGAAGTGGCGCCGGCTCAGGAAGATGTAGTCGAGCTTCTTGGTCCCGTCGGTGCCCGCACCGGACCGGCAGCGGCGTGCCTTGGCCGAGCACCGGTCGCCGAAGTGGGTCCGGTCGGTCTCGTCGACCTCCTGGAACACGCCCCGGCCGCCGGAGTGGTCGTAGAACAGGGCCATCGACCGCTCGCCCGGCTCGGCGTTGAGGTCGCCGCCGAGCACCACCGGGATGTCCGCCGCCCACGGCGTGACGAGCCGGGCGACGAACTCGGCCTGCACCTGCTGGGTGTCGGCGTGCCAGTCGAGGTGCGTGTTGCACACCCGGACCCGGCGGCCGCGCGGCTCGGCGTCGACGCAGTGCAGCGCCCGCGGCTCGTTCGTGCCGTGGTTCGGCAGCCACCAGACGCGCTCGGCGCGGATCGAATCGGAGCCCCGGACGAAGGTGGCGAGCCCGAAGCCGCGCCGGTTCGCGTCGGAGTCCGCGCCGGACCCCCACTGCCGGCCGCAGCCGTTGTTGTCGCCGACCGTCTGGACCCACCGGCCCTCGTACCGGCCGGCGAGCGCGCGGCGGAGCGCGTCGTACTGTCCCCGGCACAGTTCCTGGAAGAGGATCACGTCGGCGTCGTTGTCGGCGAGGTGCCGCTCCATCCGGCTCGTCCACGCCTCGAGCGTCAGGTGCTTCTTGCAGCTCCCGCCGCAGACGTTGTAGGTGAGCACGGTGAGGTGGGACGGGGCCTTGGCGGCGCCCTCGGCCGCCGCGGTGGTCCCGGTGGCGCGCCTGGGGGCGGTCGCGGCGGCCTTCCGGCCCGCCTTCGCCGTCGCCTTACCGGTCGCGTTCCCCGCGGCGCGCTTCGCTCCCTTGGCGCTCTTCGCGGCGGAGGCCACGCCCCGCTTCCCGGTGGGCTCCGGCGAGGCCGCGGCGGGGGCGCCGAGCCCGAGCACCGCGGCGCCGGCGATCGTCAGTGCGGCGAGCGATCCGACGGGAAATACCGACGATTTCCTGTGGGCGAACTGACTCCGGTTCATTCCTGAAGCGTGTCAGATCGCATGAATAACCTGGATACACGACACGCGATCGTTCGCTAAATCCGAAGCGGCACCGGCCATTCCCGGCGCAAAGCGGATTGCAGCCGCCGACAAAGGCCCACCGCATTCCTCGCGGCCGAAACGTGCGCGATTTATCGGAAATACAGGAAAAACAGCGTCAAGGCGTACGCGCGGCCGCGTGACGGGCCGATGGGCGGGACGCCGTACCCCGCCACCGCGGGCGACGTGGGGACCGCAGCCCCGGGCCGGCCGCGCCGGGGCCGCGGGGAGGACTCGCTACCGGCTCACCGGCGAGAGGTCGAGCCGGCGGCCGACGAGGCTGCCGGACCGCTTGGCGAGCCGGTCGGCGATGCGCCGCAGCTCGGCCGCGGCGGGCGAGTCGGGGTCGGTGAGCACGAGCGGCTTGCCCGCGTCGCCGCCCTCGCGCAGCCGGGGGTCGAGCGGCACCTGGCCGAGCAGCGGCACCTTCGCGCCGAGGATGCGGGTGAGCCCGTCGGCCACCGCCTGGCCGCCGCCCTCGCCGAACACCGGGATGCGCTCGTCGCAGTGCGGGCAGGCGAGCCACGCCATGTTCTCGATCACGCCGACGATCTGCTGGTGGGTCTGGGCCGCGATCGACCCGGCCCGCTCGGCCACCTCCGCCGCGGCGACCTGCGGGGTGGTCACCACGACGATCTCGGCGTTCGGCAGCCGCTGCGCCACCGAGATCGCCATGTCGCCGGTGCCCGGCGGCAGGTCCATGAGCAGCACGTCGAGGTCGCCCCAGTACACGTCGGTGAGGAACTGGTGCAGCGCCCGGTCGAGCATCGGGCCGCGCCACACCACCGGCATGTTCGCCTGGGGCTTGAACATGCCCACCGAGATGACCTTGATGTCGTGCGCGACCGGCGGGAGGATCATGTCCTCCACCTTGGTCGGCCGCTCGGACACGCCGAGCATGCGCGGCACGCTGTGGCCGTAGATGTCGGCGTCGACCACGCCGACCTTCAGCCCGGAGGCGGCCATCGCGGCGGCGAGGTTCACGGTGACCGAGGACTTGCCGACGCCGCCCTTGCCGCTGGCGATCGCGAACACCCGGGTGAGCGAGCCGGGCTTGGCGAACGGGATCTCCTTCTCCGGCGCGCGCGAGCCGCGCAGCTTGGTCTGCAGGTTCTTGCGCTGCTCGGCGCTCATCACATCCAGCTCCACCTCGACCGCGGTCACGCCCTCGACCCGGCGCACGGCCTCGGTGACCTGGCGCGTGATGGTGTCGCGGAGCGGGCAGCCCGCGACCGTGAGATAGACGCCGACCCGCACCACCCCGTCCGGGGTGATGTCGATGCTCTTGACCATGTCGAGATCGGTGATCGGCCGGCGGATCTCCGGGTCGTTGACCGTGGCCAGCGCCGCCCTGACCGCTTCAGTGGTGGGAGCCATGGCTCCATGGTATGGACCGCCACCGGTGCCCGGAACGGCGGTCCCGGCTACGGCACGGCCCCGCGGGCGGCGGGCACCGGACGGGGACGGGGGTGCGGGCGGACCCGGCGCGAACACGCGGACACCGCGATCAGGAGAGCTATGTGCCGCACGTGGCGAACGTTCTAGGATGCCGGATGTGACGGTGACGGCCGGCGGCGGAACCGCCCTCACACCCGAGGAACTCACCTTCTGGCGCCTGCTCCAGCGCGTCCAGGTCCAGATCACCCGCGCCCTCGAGGCCGAGCTGCTGGTGGAACACGGCCTGTCGCTGCCGGCCTTCGAGGTGCTCGCCCACCTCCACGAGGCCCCGGACCGGCGGCTGCGCATGAACGACCTCGCCGACCGGGTGCTGCTGTCCCGCAGCGGCCTGACCCGGCTCGCCGACCGGCTGCAGAACGAGGGGCTGCTGCGGCGGGAGGCCTGCCCGAGCGACGCCCGCGGCCTGTACGCCGTGCTCACCGACGAGGGCGCGGCGCGCCGGGACGCGGCGGCGCCCACCTACCAGCGCGCGATCCGCGGCCACTTCCTCGACCTGCTCGACGACGACGAGCTGCGCAAGTGCACCGCGGTGCTCACCAAGCTGCTCACCCGCGGCGGCGCCTGCCCGCCGGACCGCCGCCGCTCTTGAGCGCTCAGCCGCCGCGGCGGTCGGGGACCCGCTCCGGGAGCCGGTCGCGCAGCTCCTCCACCAGGTGCTGCAGCTCGGAGCGCAGGTAGTCGCGGGTGGCGAGCTCGGCGAGCGCCATCCGGATCGAGGCGATCTCCCGGGTGAGGTACTCGATCTCGGCCTGGTTGCGCGCCGCGGTGAGCCGGTCCTCCTCGGCCTGCACCCGGTCCCGGTCGGCCTGCCGGTTCTGCGCGAGCAGGATGAGCGGCGCCGCGTAGGAGGCCTGCAGCGAGAGCATGAGGGTGAGGAAGATGAACGGATAGGGATCGAACCGCCACGGCGTGAGCGTGTTCCAGCCGATCCACACCGCGATGAACGCGGTCATGTAGACGAGGAACCTCGCGGTGCCGAGGAACCGCGCGATCCGTTCGGAGAGCCGCCCGAACGCCTCGGGATCGTAGTGCGGGCGCAGCCGTACCCCGCGGTACTCCCTTGGCAGATCGAGTCGGTCAGCCGCCATCCGTCACTCCCTGCCCCTCCGTTTGCCCCTCCGATTGCCCTGCTGAAGGTGACGTCCGGGTCTCCGGAGCCTTCCGGTCCTCGGGATCCTCCGCGCCTGCCGGCATCTCCGCCTCGCGCTCCCGCCAGTCGGGGGGAAGGAGGTGGTCGAGGACGTCGTCCACGGTCACCGCGCCCACCAGGCGCCCGAGCTCGTCGACCACCGGGGCGGCGACCAGATTGTACGTCGCGAGGTAGGACGTGACCTCGGCGAGGCTGAAGTCGGGGCGGATCGGGTCGATGGTGCGGTCGATCGCCGCGCCGACGAGCGACGACGGCGGCTCGCGCAGCAGCCGCTGGAAGTGGGCCACGCCGAGGAAGCGCCCGGTCGGGGTCTCGTACGGCGCGCGGGTGACGTAGACCTGGGCGGCGACGGCCGGGGTGATGTCCTCCTGGCGGATCTGCGCGAGCGCCTCGGCCACGGTCGCGGTCGGCGGCACGATCACCGGCTCGCTCGTCATCATGCCGCCCGCGGTGTCCTCGGCGTAGGTGAGCAGGCGGCGCACCGGCGCGGCCTCGCGCGGCTCCATCAGCTCCAGCAGCGCCTGGGCGCGGTCGGCGGGCAGCTCCTGCAGCAGGTCGGCGGCGTCGTCCGGGGCCATCGCCTCGAGCACGTCGGCGGCGCGCTCCGCGGCGAGCGTGGTGAGGATGCCGATCTGGTCCCGCTCGGGCAGCTCCTCGAGCACGTCGGCGAGCCGGTCGTCGTCGAGCGCGGCGGCGACCGCCTCGCGCCGCTTGGGCGGGAGCGCGTGCAGCGCGCTGGCGAGGTCGGCGGGCCGCATGCGCTCGTAGGCGGCGAGCAGGCTCGCCGTACCCTGGTCCGGCTGCAGGCTCTCGAAACCGGTGACCTCCTCCCAGTCGGCGACGATCGTCTCGCCGCGGCGCAGCCCGCGGCCGGGGCGGCGCACCGCGACCTTGGTGAGCAGCCAGTCGCCGGCGCGGTCGCGCTCCATCGCCACGTCGAGCACGCTCCCGGTGACGCCGGGGTCGTCCGCCGCGCCCCGCCGCCGTACGGTCACCTCGCGGTCGAGCATGTCGGCGAGCACGAGGGTCTCGCTCGCCCGCTGCTCGAACCGGCGCAGGTCGAGCCGGCCGGTGAACACCACCGAGCCCGCCTCGAAGCTGCGCACCCGGGTGATCGGCATGAACACGCGGCGGCGCGGCTGCACCTCGACGACGAAGCCGTGCACCCGCGGCGGGCGCGGCCCGGGGAGCGTGACCACCGCGTCCCGGATCCGGCCGATCTGGTCGCCGTTCGGGTCGAACACCGGTGTCCCGGCGAGCCGTGCGATGAAGATCCTCACATCGGCAGCGTAGGAGACCATCGCACCTCCCGGTCACCCCTCCCCCGGCTCGGGGTCTGTTGCCCGATATGCCGCGGTTAATCAACTTGCTGGCGTCGCGCCCGCTGTGACAGCATCCATTCGGTTTAACGGTACTTACAGGATGGTGTCGCATGCGGCGCACGAGTCTCGCGATCGCCGTGTTCTCCTCGTGCTGTTTCGGGTTCTCCGGGCCGATGGCGAAGTTCCTCGGCGCCGCCGGGTTCACCCCGCTGGAGGCCGTCTGGGTGCGCATGGCCGCCTCGGCGGTGCTGCTGCTCGCGATCCTCGCCCTGGTACGGCCCCGCGCGCTGCGCATCCCCCGCGCCCGGATCGGCCTCGTCGCGGCGTACGCGCTGCTCGCGATCGCCGGGGTGCAGGCGCTGTACTTCGTCGCGATCACCCGCATCCCGGTCGGGGTCGCGCTGCTCATCGAGTTCACCGCGCCGGTGCTCGTCGTCGCCTGGGTCCGGCTGGTGCGCCGGATCCGGCCCGGCCGCGCCGCCTACCTCGGCGCGCTCATCACCGTCGCCGGGCTCGCCGTGGTGGTCGAGGTGTGGCAGGGCCTGCGGCTCGACGCGCTCGGCCTGCTCGCCGCGTTCGGCGCGGCGGCCGGATGCGCCGGGTACTTCCTGCTCAGCGACGGCTTCGGGGACGAGATGGACCCGCTCGGCCTCATCGCCTGGGGCTTCGCCGGGGCCACGGTCGTGCTCGCCCCGCTGAGCCGGCCGTGGGACATCCCGTGGTCCGCGCTCGGCGGCTCCGCCACGGTCGGCGGCACCACGCTGCCCGCGTACGCCGCCGCGGCCGTGCTCATCGTGGTCGCCACCGTGCTCGCGTACATCACCGGGGTGACCGCGGTGCGGCGGCTGTCGGCCGCGGTGGGCTCCACGGTCGCCTCGCTCGAGGTGATCGCCGGGACGGTGATCGCCTGGGTGCTGCTCGGCGAGACGCTCGGGCCGCTCCAGATCGCCGGTGGCGCGGTGGTGATCGCCGGTGCGCTGCTCGCCCAGACCGCCGCCCGGGGCACGCGCCGCGACGGGCGGCCGGGCGGGGACGCGGGCGGCGCCGCGCCGGCCGGCCCGGACCGGCCGCTCGCGGGGGCCGCCCCCGCCGCCGGCGGCGCGGACACCTGATCGCCCCTCGGCTACCGTGGGCCTCATGATGCGTTCCCGCCGTTCCTGCCTCGCGGTCCCCGGCAGCAACCTCCGCTACCTGGAGAAGGCGCAGGGCCTGCCCGCCGACGAGGTCTTCCTCGACCTGGAGGACTCGGTCGCCCCGCTCGCCAAGGAGGAGGCGCGGCGCAACGTGGTGGCGGCGCTGCGCGAGGGCGACTGGTCCGGCAAGGTGCGGGTGGTGCGGATCAACGACGCCACCACGCACTGGGCGTACCGGGACGTGATCGAGGTGGTCGAGCGCGCCGGCGACCGGATCGACTGCGTCATGCTGCCCAAGGTGGCCGAGGTCGCCCACATCGCCTGGCTCGACACGCTGCTCACCCAGATCGAGCGGGGCCTTGGGCTGCCGGTCGGCGGCATCGGCATCGAGGCGCAGATCGAGAGCGCCCGCGGGCTGATGAACGTGGAGCACATCGCCGCCGCCTCGCCCCGGCTGGAGACCCTCGTGTTCGGGCCCGCCGACTTCATGGCGTCGATCAACATGCGCACGCTCGTCGTGGGCGAGCAGCCGCCCGGCTACACCGAGGGCGACGCCTACCACTACGTGCTCATGCGGCTGCTCGTCGCGGCCCGCGCCCACGGCCTGCAGGCGATCGACGGGCCGTACCTGCAGATCCGCGACGTGGACGGGTTCCGGCGGACGGCGCGGCGGTCGGCGGCGCTCGGCTTCGACGGCAAGTGGGTGCTCCACCCGGACCAGATCGAGGCCGCGAACGAGGTGTTCTCCCCCAGCCAGGAGGACTACGACCACGCCGAGCTCATCCTCGACGCCTACGAGTACCACACCACGGTGCGGCGGCGCGGCGCCGCGATGCTCGGCGACGAGATGATCGACGAGGCGTCGCGGAAGATGGCCCTGGTGATCGCGGCGAAGGGGCGGGCCGCCGGGCTGCGCCGGACCAAGACGTTCACCCCGCCGGAGGAGTGACGGTACGGCCGGGCCGGTCAGGTGGCCTCGTGGTCGTACGGCGGGATCTCGCCGTAGGACAGCGACCGCTGCGGGGTGAACGACGGCGAGTACAGGTCGTCGTCCGGGCCGTCGGCGGCGGTCGCGGACGACGACCCGGACAGGGCCGGGCTGGGCGTCCGGTACCACTCCCGCTCGATGTCGTCGAGCAGGTGCTTGCGGACGAAGTGCTTGGGGTTGAGGTCCGCCGGGTCGAAGTCGCGGAATTCCGGCCCGAGGTGGGCCTGCAGGTCCGCCCGGGCGTTCGTGGCCATCCTGCGCAGCCGCCGCAGCGCGCGCCCCGCCTGCTGGGCGGCCTGTGGCAGCTTCTCGGGGCCGAAGACCAGCAGCGCGATGACCACGAGCGCCAAGACCTCAGGCCAACCGAGTCCGAACACCGCGATCTCCTACGACGAGCGCCAGTACGCCCACCAGACTAACGCCCGGCCGGCCCTGCCCGGCGCGCCGCCGGTCAGGACGGCTGCGGGTTCGGCACGGTCGCGCCGACCTCGACCGTCGTCGTCTTCTCCTCGCCGTCGCGCCGGTAGGTCACCTTGATCTTGTCGCCCGGCGCCTTGCTGCGGATCGTGACGATGAGCTGGTCGCCGCTGAGCATCGGCTTGCCGTCGATCGCGAGGATGACGTCGCCCGGCTTGAGCCCGGCCTTGTCCGCGGGGCCGCCCTTCTCCACCGGCTCCTGACCCTGGAACGCCCCGGTGGCGATGCGCACGCCCTCGCCGGAGTAGGTCTGGTCGATCGTGATGCCGATGCGCGGGGTCTTCGCCACGCCGGTGTTGATCAGCTCCTGGGCGATGCGGCGCACCTGGTTCGACGGGATGGCGAAGCCGAGGCCGATGTTGCCGCTCTGGCTGCCGCCGCCGAGCGACGCGATCGCCGAGTTCACCCCGATCACCTGGCCGGAGGCGTTGACCAGCGGGCCGCCGGAGTTACCGGGGTTGATCGCCGCGTCGGTCTGGATCGCGTTGATCCAGGCGACGTCGGAGCCGCCCTCGCCGCCGGCCTGCACCGGCCGGTTGACGGCGCTCACGATGCCGGTGGTCACCGTGCCGGTGAGGCCGAGCGGGGCGCCGATCGCGATCACCGGGTCGCCGACCACCACGCTGTCGGAGTCGCCGAGGGTGATCGTCGGCATGCCGTACAGGTTCTCCGGCTTGACCACCGCGATGTCGGAGCTGGGGTCGCGGCCGACGAGCTTCGCCGGGGAGGTCTTGCCGTTGTTGAAGCTCACCGTGATCTGGCCGAACCGGCCGGCCGGCGCGACCACGTGGTTGTTCGTCACCACGTAGCCGCCCTGGATGATGAAGCCGGACCCGGTGCCGCCCTCGGTCACACCGCGCACCTCGAGCGAGACCACGCTCGGCAGCACCCGGGCGGCCACGCCCGCGACCGACTGCGGGTCGCGGTTCACGTTGCCGGAGGGGGCCGCCTCGATCGTGTACGACGGGTCGGTGACCGCCTCGCTGTCCCGCTTGGCGAGCAGGTAGCCCCCGACGCCGCCGAAGCCGCCCGCGACCAGCGCGATCACGACCGCGATCACCACGAGGAGGCCGAGGCTCGGGACGCCGCGCAGGCCGCCCGGCCGGCCGCCGGACGGGGGCGGCGGCGCCCAGCCCGGCCCCATGCCGAGCGCGTTCTGCGGCGGCGGCGGGGTGAACGTGACCGGCGGGCCGCCCGGCCCGGGCACCGGCCCCGTGGCCGGCGCGCCCGGCCCCGTGCCGGGCCGGTCCTGGCCGCCCGGCTCCTGCCAGGGCGCCGGCGGCGGCGCCTCGCCGCCGAGCGGGCGGTCCTGCGGGCCCTGCGGCCCGTGCTGCGGCGCGTTCGGCTGAGGACCCTGCGGCGGTTGACCGGCCTGCTCACCCAGGCCCTCCCACCGCGGCGTCTCCCGGGTGATCGGCGGACCGTCCTCGGCCGGGAAGAACTCCGGACGTCCCCGTCGCTCGGTCCCGTTCTCGGAGGTGGCGCCCGACCCGCCGTTCTCGGTCCTGACCGGCGCGTCCTCCCGGCCGTCGCGGGTCTCGTCGGTCATCGATGCGTCACTCCCCTGCACCACAACACGCGGTCCGCGGCACGGTTCACGGCCGCAGCGCCAATCGCAACGCCAATACTGCTCAGACCGGCATACGCGTGCCGTAAAGGACGTGGATCATCCGAGTCGTCCCACCCAATCGAGGGCTCGGTCCACGCTGCGCGCGAGCCGTTCCCAGAAGCCGGGCTCGTCCTCGTGCGGCAGTGCCGCGACGGCGGCGTCGACCACGTCCGCCGGCGCGTCGGCGAGCACGGTGTAAACATAATCTCCGCTTGACCAGATCGCGTTCCCGCTTCCGGGCTCCCGAACCCAGATCGTATGCCCGAAACGTTCGCGTGCATGCCAGTCCGTCAGGGAGGTCGCGTCGAGGCGACCTTTCTGGATGAAGACTGATACCACCGATTCGCCGTCGGAGTAGCCGAGGTGCACGTAGGTGCGCTCGGTGCCCTCCGTGCCGGTGAGCGGGCGGCCGTCGAGCCGGCGCTCCGCGGCGGACACGAGCCGCAGCCGCCGCGGCAGCGTGCCCGGGACCGGCCAGCCCCGGGCGCGCAGCTCGGACACGTCCGGATCGCCCACGCCCGGCGCGGGCGCGGCCGCGCGGGCCGGGCCGCCCACCAGCAGGCACAACACCATCGCCGCGAGCAGCAGCGGCAGCACGCCGCCGGGACTGCGCGCGGCCGGTACCGGCCGGTGCGTCACCGCGGCGACTGCATCGGCGTGGGCTCCACCGGCAGCGGCGTGTACTGGCCGTACTGCACGCTCTTGTGCTGGTTGGCGAACATCTCCACGGGCGGCGACACCGGCTGGCGGGTGTCGGAGCCGCCCAGCACGAACAGCGTGCCGAGCGCCATCGCGGCCGAGGCCACCCCCACCGCGACGTACCCCATCCGGCGGGACCGGCTCGGCCGTCCGGGCCCGGAGGCGGCCGGGCCGCCGCGGCGCGGCCGGTTGTCGAGCGGGGCGATGCCGTACCCGTGGAAGCCCTGCGGCTCGAACGGGCGCACCCGGGGCGGGAGCGGGCCGCCGGGCTCGGACATCCGCAGCAGCGCCACGGTCAGGTCGGCGGGCACCGCCGGCGACTCGAGCGACCGCAGGCGGGCCTTGAGCGCCCGTGTCGCCTCCACCTCACGGCGGCAGTCGGCGCAGAACGTCAGGTGGGCGAGCGCCCGCTCGCGCTCCCGGTGTCCCAGCTCGCCGTCGACCAAGGCCGAGACGAGATCTCCCAGATGGCTCATCGTTCCTCCCCACGGGTCATCGACGGGGGGAGCTGATCGCCGCGTTCGGAGTCGCGCGGTGCCCGGTGCTCCAAGGCCTCGCGAAGCTGGGCACGACCACGGTGGATGCGACTGCGTACCGTGCCCAGCTTGACGCCGAGCGTGGCCGCGATCTCCTCGTAGGACAACCCCTCAATATCACACAGCACGACCGCGGCGCGGAACTCGGGGGCGAGCGAGTCGAGCGCGGCCTGGATGTCGGGCTCGAGGTGCGCGTCGTCGTACACCTGCGCCGGGGTGGGCTCCCGCCCCTTCAGCCGCTCGGCCGCGTCCTCGGCCAGTCCCTCGAACCGGATGCGCTGCTTGCGCCGTGCCATGTCGAGGAAGAGGTTGGTCGTGATGCGATGCAGCCAGCCCTCGAACGTGCCCGGCGTGTAGCTCGAGAGCGACCGGAAGACGCGGACGAAGACCTCCTGGGTGAGGTCCTCTGCGTCGTGCACGTTTCCGGTCAGCCGATAGGCGAGGCGGTACACCCGCGCCGAATGGGTTCGGACGACCTCTTCCCAGGTGGGCGGCGTCCACTCCCCCGCGGGATACGCGTCGTAGGGAGCACCCGCCTGGTGGGCGTCATCCACCGGCACTCCTCTCGTCGGGGCCACCGCTACTGCCATGGTGCCTGGTTTCGTCCCCTCGTGCGCGGCCACTGCCTGTCCTCGCCTGCATAAAACCCATCCAAAGCGTGCAACGTCCCCGTTGTGGCGCGAGTTCCCGTTCGCAGCCGTCTCCCCTAGGCTGCGAGCCATGCGAAGCGGGGAGGAGATGGACCAGATGGCCCCGACGCCAGCCGGTCCGGCGGAGGCGAGCCTGGCCTACGCCGATGCGTTCCACACGGAGGACGAGATCCTCCAGGAGGCCAGAAAGCGCGGAATCGAGTGGGGCGCCGAGCCGCTCCCACCGGGCGCCGGCGCGGCCCTGTGCTTCCTCGCCACCGCGATCAACGCCCGGGCGGTCGTGGAGATCGGCACCGGGTGCGGCGTGTCCGGGCTGTGGCTGCTCCGCGGCATGCGCCCGGACGGCACGCTCACCAGCGTCGACGTGGAGGTCGAGCACCAGCGGCTCGCCCGCCACCTGTTCTCCCAGGCCGGGTTCGCGGGCAGCAAGGTCCGGCTCATCACGGGCCGGGCGCTCGACGTGCTGCCGCGCCTCGCGGACGGCGGGTACGACCTGGTGTTCTGCGACGCCGAGCCGCAGGAGTACGCCGACTACCTGGTCGAGGCGCTCCGGCTGCTGCGGCCCGGCGGCATCGTCGCGTTCGCCCACGCGCTGCTCGGCGGGCGGGTGCCCGACCCGGCCCGGCGGGATCCGGACACGGCCGCCATGCGCGAGGTGGGCCGGCTGCTCCGGGACGACGAACGGCTGCGGCCGCTGCTGCTGCCGCTCGGCGACGGCCTGCTCGCCGCGGTCAAGCTGCCCTGACCGCGCGCGGCCCCGCGGCCGGCAGGCCGCAATGAGACACCGCGGCCGCCAGGCCGCAATGAGACACCGCGGCCGGCAGGCCGCAGCGCGACGCCACGGCCGTCAGGCCGCGGTGAGGTAGCCGAGGAGCAGGCGCACGCCGTACCCGGTGGCGCCCTTGCTGTGGATGCCCTCGTCGGAGGTGGTACGGCCGACGGCGGCGATGTCGAGATGCGCCCACGGGCGCCCGCCCGCGAACTCGCGCAGGAACAGCGCGGCCGTGATCGACCCCGCGCCGTAGGTGCCGTCGGCCTCGACGTTGGCGAGGTCGGCGACATCCGAGTCGAGCGCGGGCCGGTAGTCCTCGATGAGCGGCATCCGCCACAGCCGCTCCCCGCTCGCCTCCCCCGCCCGCAGCAGGTCGGCGGCGAGCTCGTCGCTGCTCGCGTACACCGCGCCGTACTCGCGGCCGAGCGCGATGCCGATCGCGCCGGTGAGCGTGGCGATGTCGATGATCGCGTCCGGCTCCAGCCGCTCGGCGGCGTAGGCGAGCGCGTCGGCGAGCACGAGGCGGCCCTCGGCGTCGGTGTTGCGCACCTCCACGGTCCGCCCGCCGAAGTGGGTGATCACGTCGCCGGGGCGCTGGGCGGTGCCGGACGGCATGTTCTCGGCGGCGGCGACGAGGCCGGTCACCCGCACCGGTACGGCGAGCTCGGCGAGCGCGCTCAGCACCGCGATCACCGCGCCGCCACCGGCCATGTCGGTCTTCTGGAACTTCATGTTGTCGTTCGGCTTCAGCGACAGGCCGCCGGAGTCGAACGTGATCCCCTTGCCGACGAGCACCACGTGCCGGGCGGGCTCGGCATCCCGCGGCCGGTACTCGAGCTTGATCAGGCGGGGCGGCCGCGCCGATCCCCGGCCGACCGCGAGGATGCCGCCGAAGCCCTCGGCGGCGAGCCGGTCGGGGTCCCACACCTCGGCCGCCAGGCCGCGCTCCGCGGCGATGCGCAGCGCCTGCTCGGCGAGCCACTCGGGGTTCTTGATCGACGAGGGGGTGTTGGCGAGGTCCCGGTTGAGCGCGGTGGCCCGGGCGAAGATCTCGCCGCGCCGTACCGCGTCGCGGGCGTGCTCGGGCCCGGTGAACCGGATGCGCTCGACGGGCCTGCTCTTGCCCTCGCCCACGCCCGGCTCGCCGCCGCTGGAGCCGAGCATCTTGAACGCGTAGCAGGCGAGCAGCGCCCCCTCGGCGAGCGCCGACCAGGCGGCCGGCTCCGCCTCGGGCAGCGTGATCGTCAGCTCGGCGCGCCCCCGCGCCCGGCGGGCGAGCGCGGCCCCGGCCCTGCGCAGCGCCTGCGGCCCGGCGTCGCCCGTGCCGTACAGCAGGACCCGGCCCACCCGGTCGCCGCGGGCCACCGGCACCTCGACGATCTCGCCCGCCTCGCCCTTGGCGTCGTACTCGCGCAGCAGCGCCTCCGGCGGCAGCGGCAACGCCACATCCGGGGCGAGATCCGCCCCGTACGGCACGGCGAGCAGCTCGGCCGCCTCGGGCTCCTGCCGGGTCGCGAACTCCGTCGAGGTGTGAATCGGCACCGCGTCTCCAAACTCCCGTGTGTGCACCGTCCCGCCGCGCGGGCGCACGCGGCCCACGGCCGGGGTGACCGGAACCGCACGGCGTGACCGGACGGGCCGCCCGGGGTCACGCGCGGCGGCGTGCGGGCCGGCGGGCCGCGGCGGGTCCCGAACATGCCGACGGCCCTGGCGTTGTCGCGGCGCCCGGGGGCGCACCCGTCAGGGGGCCACCCGGGGAAGCCTCACAGCCAGGGCCGTGACGTATCAGATCAAAGCCGACCGACCAGGGGTGTCAGCTGACGACGTTCTTCAGAGCATCGCCCAGGGCACTGGCCTCATCCGCCGAGAGCTCGACGACGAGCCGCCCGCCACCCTCCAGGGGGACCCGCATGACTATGCCCCGTCCTTCCTTGGTGACCTCCAGCGGACCGTCGCCAGTCCGCGGCTTCATCGCCGCCATGCGTGCTATCCCTTCCTGCTACTGGACTGCGTGTTCCCAACCACGACCCGTCAGTGAGACCGGCCTCAGTTCACACGTCATTCTGTGATGTCCTATTATCCCGCGTCCGACACCCAGGTAGGTAACGATCTCCTCCCAAGATGCGTTGTCGCGGCCGCTAACTTGCCGCCAAACTGGGGCTGTGAATGCCCGAGCCGCGCTGTTCGACCTTTTCGGCGACCACTTGCGCTCTCGCGGCGGACGGGCCTCGGTGGCCGCGCTGGTCCGGCTGCTCGCGCCGCTCGGCATCGCCGCGCCGGCCGTGCGGACCGCGATCTCCCGCATGGTACGGCAGGGCTGGCTGGTGCCGGAGCGGCTGCCGCAGGGCCCGGGGTACGCGGTCACGCCGAAGGCGGTGCGCCGCCTCGACGAGGCGGCGGCGCGGATCTACCGGGCGGGCGCGGTGACCTGGTCGGGCCGCTGGCACGTGGTGGTGCTCGAGCCGGTGCGCGAGCGGTCGAAGCGGGAGCGCATCCGGGCCGAGCTCACCTTCCTCGGCTACGCGCCGCTGTCGGACTCCACCTGGATCGGCCCGCGTCCCGCGCCCGAGCTCGACCAGCTGCTCACCGGCGAGCGGGTGCGCGCCGACCGGTTCGACGCCCGGCTGGAGGACGACCCGCGCGAGCTCGTGGCCCGCGCCTGGGACCTGCCCGCGATCGGCGCGGCGTACGAGGAGTGGCTCGACCAGGCGGTGCGGCTCGTCGGGTCGCTGCCGAAGGACGCGCTCCGCGACGACCTGCCCGCCGACGACCCGCGGCGCGTCGAGCTGGAGAGCCGGGTGTTCGCGGTGCGCAGCAGGCTCGTGCACGGCTGGCGCAACTTTCTGTTCCGCGACCCCGGCCTGCCGCCCGAGCTGCTGCCCCCGGGCTGGCCGGGGGACAAGGCGAGGGCCTACTTCGAACAGGAGGCGGCCCGGCTGCTGCCCGCGGCGGCGGCCTTCGTCGACCGGTGTCTCGCCGGTGAGCCGACCGTTTCCGGCGCCTCGGGCCGGGCGCCGGGGGACAAAGGAGTCTCATGACGATCGACTACGCGGTCGCCGACGCGGTGGCGACGATCACGCTCAACCGCCCGGACGCGATGAACGCGCTCTCGCTGGAGATGAAGCGGGAGCTGCTCGCCGCGCTGGAGCGGGCCCGGGACGACGCCCGGGTGCGGGCGGTGCTGCTCACCGGGTCGGGCCGGGCGTTCTGCGCGGGCCAGGACCTTCGCGAGCACGCCGGCGGGATGGCGGACGGCGACGCCAAGCCGATGAACGCCAAGCTGATGAACACGGTCCGGGAGCACTACAACCCGATCGTGCGGCTGGTGACCGGCATGGGCAAGCCGGTGGTGGCCGCGGTGAACGGCGTGGCGGCGGGCGCCGGGGCCGGGCTCGCGTTCGCCTGCGACCTGCGGATCGCCGCCGAGGGGGCGCGGTTCGTGATGGCCTTCTCCGGGGTCGGCCTCGCGCCGGACACCGGCGTGTCCTGGACGCTGCAGCGCCTCGCCGGGCCCGCCGTCGCCCGCGAGCTGCTGCTGCTCGGCGAGCCGGTCGACGCGCAGCGGGCGCTGCGGCTCGGGCTGGTGAACCGGGTGGTGCCGGACGGCGAGCTGCCCGCGGTCGCGGGCGAGCTCGCCCGGAGGCTCGCCGCCGGGCCCACGGCCGCCTACGCGGCGACGAAGCGGGCGCTCGACTTCGCGGCGGTGCACACCCTCGACGAGGCGCTGGAGCTCGAGGCCGAGCTGCAGGAGGCGTGCGCCGCGACCGAGGACCACCGCGCGGCGGTGAAGGCGTTCCTGGAGAAGCGGCGGCCCACGTTCAGCGGGCGGTGACGCCGGCGCGGTCGCGCACCCAGCAGTCCGCCAGGTGGTCGTTGACCAGGCCGATCGCCTGCATGAGCGCGTAGACGGTGGTGGGGCCGACGAAGCGGAAGCCGTAGCCGCGCAGCCGCTTGGCGAGCGCGGCGGAGGCGGGCGTGCTCGCGGGCACGTCCTGCGGGGTGCGCGGCGCCGGGGCGGCCGGGTCGGCGTACGACCACACGAGCGCGGACAGGCCGCCCGGGACCTCGAGGGCGGCGCGGGCGTTCGCGATCGTCGCCTCGATCTTGGCGCGGTTGCGGATGATTCCGGGGTCGGCGAGCAGCCGCTCGACGTCGTCCTCGCTGAACGCGGCCACGGCGGGGATGGAGAACCCGGCGAACGCGGCGCGGAAGTTCTCCCGCTTGCGGAGGATCGTCAGCCAGGACAGGCCGGACTGGAAGGCCTCGAGGCTGATCCGCTCGAACACGCGGTCGTCGCCGTGCACCGGCCGCCCCCACTCCTCGTCGTGGTAGGCGATGTAGTCGGGGGCCGAGGTGGCCCAGGAGCAGCGCACCCGGCCGTCGCCGGAGCCGCTCACCAGTCGTCCTCCCCCTCCAGCGGGTCGACCCCCGCGGGGGCGGCCGCCCCGGACGGCGCCGCACCGCTCGCGCCCTTCCCCGCGCCGTCCTTCGCCGCGGCGTCCGCCTTCCCGCCGGCGGGCGCGGCGTCCGGCTTCGCCGGGCCGGTCCCGCCGGACCCGGCGGCGTCCCGCGGCGCGGTCTCCTTCTCCTCGCCGGCGCGCCCGGCCGGGCCCACGGACGCCTTCTCAGCGCTCTCCCGGGCGTCCTCCCGGGCGTCCTGCTCGCCGGAGTCCCGCCGCGCGGCCTCCTCCGGCTCGGCCTCCGGCGCGTCCTTCTCCGCCGCGTCCTCCGCCACGTCCTCGCGGGCGGAGCCGTCCCGCGCCGCCCGGGCCACGCCGTCCCGAGGTTCCTCGGCCGACTCCGCGGCCGCCGTGCCGTTCCGCACGGCCCCCTCCCCGCCCACGCCGTCGGGCGAGGCCAGCGGCCGGGTCGCGCCGAAGGCGACGGCCGCGGCGCCGCCGTGGATCTCGGTGGGCTCGCCCTGCGGCGGCTGCGGCAGGTGCTCGGTGCGCGGCGGCCGCGCCGCCCCGGCGTACCCCGTTCCGCGGGCCTGTGGGCGGTCGCCGTGCAGCTCCGCGAGCCGCTGCTCGAGGATGGCGATGCGGGTGTCCCGTTCGCTCAGCGCGGTCGCCACGCGGCGCAGCGTCTCGTCCACGGTCTGGGTGTGGTAGCCGACGAGCGAGACCGGAAGCCGCAGCGACATGAAGTCGACCGCCGTGAGCCGCCCGGCCTCCGGCAGCTCGAGCGGCGGGACGTCCGGAGGGAACTCGGCCATCTCACCGCCGTGGCCCAGGGCGACCGCGACCACGCACCCGAGGACGGCGAGCGCGGCAACGGCGAGTACGACCAGCACATAGGAATCGTGCCACAAGTCGCAGGCCGGTACCGGCCGCCCGCCGTACTCGGGCCGGCCGGACGGGGCTCAGGGCGCGGCCTCGCCGACCTCGCCTGCGGTGGGGGTGAGGTGGACGGTGGGGCGCTCCAGGTGGGCGAACGCCTCCTCCACGGTGGTGGTCCAGCTGATCGCGTCGAACACGTCGGGGCGGGTGAACCCCGCCTCGTACATGCCCTGGACGAGCGCGCGGAGCGGGTCGTACAGGCCCCACGGGTCGAGCACCACGAGCGGGCGGTGGTGCGCGCCGAGCACGCGGGTCGTCCAGATCTCGAACAGCTCCTCGAGCGTGCCGATCCCGCCCGGCAGCACGAGGAAGGCGTCCGACCGGGCGTCCATGACGCCCTTGCGCTCCCGCATGTCGGAGGTGACGATCAGCTCGTCGGAGTCGTGGTCGGCCACCTCGATGTCGACGAGCATCTGGGGGATGACGCCGATCGTGCGCCCGCCGCCGCGGCGAACCGCCCGGGCCACCGCGCCCATGCACGAGACGACCGCCCCGCCGCTGACGAGGGTGTGCCCTCGGGCGGCGAGCACGGTGCCCACCTCGTCGGCGAGGTCGAGGTACTTCTTCTCGATCCGCTGGCTCGACGAACAGAACACGCAGATGTGCACACCAGCTCCCTGACGCGAGTTCGGGCTCCGGGCTTCGGCCTGCCCGACGCCGCCCGCGGGTCAAACCTGCATCGGGCACGGCGGTACGGCCGCGCCGCCGGGGCCGTCCGGCTCGGGGCGTCAGCCGTCCGCGCCGCCGGCGCCGTTGCGCCGCACGCTCCAGCCGCCCTCGTGCCGCTCCTCGTGCGCCCGGTCGGCCTCGACGATGATCTGAACCGCCTCGTCCACGTCGTCGGTGAGCGAGATGAGGTCGACGTCCTGCGGCGAGATCTTGCCGTCGACCGCGAGCGTGCCCTTGATCCAGTCGACCAGCCCGCCCCAGTACGAGGTGCCGAGCAGCACCACCGGGAACGAGGTCACCTTCCGGGTCTGCACCAGGGTGAGCGCCTCGAACAGCTCGTCGAGGGTGCCGAAGCCGCCCGGCAGCGCCACGAAGCCGCAGGCGTACTTGACGAACATCGTCTTGCGGACGAAGAAGTAGCGGAACTCGATCCCGATGTCGACGTACTCGTTCATCGCCTGCTCGAACGGCAGCTCGATGCCGAGCCCGACCGAGATCCCGCCCGCCTCCCGGGCGCCCTTGTTCGCCGCCTCCATGCAGCCCGGCCCGCCGCCGGTGATCACGGCGTAGCCGGCTTCGGCGAGGGCGCGGCCGAGCCGTACCCCGAGCTCGTACTCGGGGGTGTCGCGCGGGGTGCGCGCGGATCCGAACACGCTCACCGCGGGGGGCAGCTCGGCGAGCGCGCCGAAGCCCTCGACGAACTCCGCCTGGATGCGCATGACCCGCCAGGGGTCCATGTGCAGCCAGTCGGTCGACCGCTTGCGGTCGAGCAGCCGCTCGTCGTGGGTGGTGTCGGGGACGAACCGGCCGCGCAGCACCGCCTGCCCTTGGCGTCGTTCACGTCGTCGGATGCTCATACCGCCACGCTAGTGGCTGTGTGATCGTGCCGCTGCCGTCCGACGCGCCCCGCGCGGGGCGCCCGGTCAGGGGTACGGCGCCGCCGGGCCCCGCGGAGTGCCCGCGTCCGCGCAGGCCAGGAGGGTTGACCCGGCCTCGGAACACGGCGGCGGCCCGGCGGAAAAATCTTGGAACCGTCCCGGAACCTCGCGCGCCGACGCCTGCGTCTAAGAGGCGAGGGTGCTGCTCGGGACTGAAAGTGGTCTTCCCCGCCAGATGGCCGGCGAGGAAGGCCACTTTCTCTTTCGCCGCCGGTACGGTTAGCCGAGCCAGGCGAGCATGCGGCGCTCGCACTCGGCGACCGCCTCCAGCCGCACGTACTCGGCCCGCTGGTGGGCGAGGGTCGGGTCGCCCGGCCCGTAGTTCACCGCGGGCACCCCGAGCCGGGAGAACAGCGACACGTCCGTCCAGCCGAGCTTCGCCCGCGGCGTGCCGCCCACCGCGGCGGTGAACGCGGCCGCGGCCGGGTGGGTGAGGCCGGGGCGCGCCCCGGGGGCGGCGTCGGTGAGCCGTACCTCGTAGCCGTCGAACACCTCGCGCACGTGCGCGAACGCCTCCTCCACGGTGCGGTCCGGGGCGAACCGGTGGTTCACCGTGACCACGCACTCGTCCGGGATGACGTTGCCCGCGACCCCGCCGCGGATGAACACCGCGTTGAGCCCCTCGTGGAACTCCAGGCCGTCCACCACCGGGCGCCGCGGGGTGTAGGAGCGCAGCCGGTCGAGCACCGGCCCGGCCTCGTGGATCGCGTTCACCCCGTGCCAGGACCGGGCGCTGTGCGCCCGCTTGCCCGGCACCACGACCTCCGCGCGCAGCGTGCCCTGGCAGCCGCCCTCGATCACCCCGTCGGTGGGCTCCATGAGCACGGCGAAGTCGCCCGCGAGCCACTCGGGGTGGCGGCGGCTGATCCGCAGCAGGCCGTTGCGCTCGGCCTCGACCTCCTCGCAGTCGTAGAACACGTAGGTGACGTCGCGGCTCGGCGCGGTGAGGTGGGCGGCGAGGCGGAGGGCGACCGCCACCCCGCTCTTCATGTCGCTGGCGCCGCAGCCGTACAGCAGGCCGCCCTCGACCCGGGAGGGCAGGTTGCCGGCGACCGGCACGGTGTCGATGTGCCCGGCGATCACCACGCGCTCGGCCCGGCCGAGCTCGGTGCGGGCCACGACCGCGTCGCCGTCGCGGTACACGCGCAGGTGCGGCAGCGGGGCGAGCGCCTCCTCGATCGCGTCCGCGAGCTCCCGCTCGGCGCCGCTCACCGACTCGATGTCCACCAGCCGCGCGGTGAGCGTGCCGACGTCCGCTGACAGGTCGAGTGAAGTGCCCATCTCCCTCACGCCTCTTTCGCGTCGATCTTTTGGCGGGCCGCCGCGCAACGTGCCTGGCAGCGGCCGTTGCGGCGGCTCCACCCGCGGATGTCAACGGAGCCTAGCGGCACCGGGCGGGCCGTAAGCCGGGTACGGTCATGACCGTGGCGTTGCGTGTTTCGCGTGGGGTCCTGGCGGTCGTGATCGTCGTCGCCGTGCTCGGCGCGGGGATCTACGCCGGGGTGTACTTCCTGCTCCGCCGGGCGGAGCCGCTGGTCATGGCGGAACAGTGCGTGGTTCGCACCCCGCAGGGCGAGCGCGTGCTCGACATCGAGCAGGCCCGGATCTCGGCGATCATCGCCACGGTCGCGGAACGGCGCCGGCTGCCCGAGCGGGCCGTGCAGATCGCCTACGCCACCGCGATCCAGGAGTCGAAGCTGCTGAACCTGCCGTACGGCGACCGCGACTCGCTCGGCGTGTTCCAGCAGCGGCCGTCGCAGGGGTGGGGCACGAAGAAGCAGCTGCTCGACCCGGTCTACGCCACCCGCCGGTTCTTCGCCGAGCTGGAGAAGGTGAAGGGCTACCAGCGCATGCCGATCGAGGAGGCCGCGCAGGCGGTGCAGCGCTCGGCGGACGGCTCGGCGTACGCCACCCACGAGGAGGACGCCGAGATCCTCGCCGCCGCGTTCACCGGCCGGGTGCCGCGCGCGGTGCACTGCACCTACCCGGCGAAGGCGACGCCCGCCCCGGCGCGGGTGGACGAGGCGCGCCGGCTGCTCACCCGCACGCTGGGCGCGGCCGGGTCGCGCGCCCTGGTCACGGAACGCTCCACCGGCGGCACCGGGGTGCGGGTGGCCGCGAACGGCCGGCGCGGCTGGCTCATCGCCTCGTTCGCGGTCGCCCACGCCCAGGAGTACGGCATCGCCCACGTGCGGCTGGGCGGGGTGATGTGGCGGGCGGAGGCCGGCGACGACGGGTGGACCTCCTCCGGCGGGGCGACGCGCCGGTCGGAGGCGGCGGCGACCGGGGTGGTCGCCCGCGCCGCGGGCCGGTCCGCGCGGGGCGGCGGCGCGGCGCGGCTCAGGGCAGCCGCTCGACCTTGATCGATCCCGGCGGCAGCGGCAGCGCGTAGGCCGCGGTCCACGGCTGGCCCTGCACGCGTTCGAAGGAGAGCCGCCGCCCGTCCGGGGCGCGGTAGTCGGCGTAGTCCATGAGCCCGCGGTCGGGGTGGAGGGTGGTGCCCTCGGAGCGGAACGCGACCGTGCCGCGCTCCAGCGGGGCGAACTCCACGCCCTCGAGGATGAGCGTGCTCCTGGCGGGCACCATGCCCTGGGTGGGCACCTGGGTGCGGAGCATGACCTCCAGGTGTGCGGGCGAGTCCGGGGTCGGCCCGGTCCGCTCCCGCACCGACAGCCGCTGGTGGACCCTGCTGCCGTCGTCGAGCACGTAATCGGTCCACTGGTCGCCCTGGCGGGTCGACATGTGCAGCGCGCCGAGCACCCGGGAGCGGGTGCCCTGGCACTCGATGAAGTCGCCGACCTTGATGGTGCGCGGATCGAAGTAGTCGGGCGGCGGCTCGGGCACCGGGGCCGGGTTCGGCATCGCCGGCTCGGCCGGCCGCCGGGGCGCCGGCTCGGCAGCGGCCCGGCGGTCCTGGCGAGTGGTGGCGATGTACGCGCCCAGCACGACGACGAGCGTGGCGATGCTCAGGATGAGCACTACCTCTGCTGTCATGGCGCGCGATCCTACTGGAGTCGGGTCACCGCCGCATCGATCCGTTCGTCGGTGGCGGTGACGGCGATCCGGACGTGTCTCCGGCCCGCCGGGCCGTAGAACTCACCCGGTGCCACCAATATCCCTTTTTCAGCGAGAACGCGCACCTGTTCCCAGCAGTCCGCGCCGTTCGTGGCCCACAGGTAGAGCCCGGCCTCGGAGTGGTCGATGCGCCACCCGGCCCGCTCCAGCGCGGGGCGCAGCCGCGCCCGCCGCGCCGCGTACCGGGCGCGCTGCTCCTCCAGGTGCGCGTCGTCGCGCAGCGCCGCCGCCATCGCGGCCTGCACCGGCGCGGGCACCATCATCCCGGCGTGCTTGCGGACCTCGAGCAGCTCGCGCACGAGGTTCGGGTCACCGGTGACGAAGCCCGCCCGGTAGCCGGCGAGGTTCGACCGCTTCGACAGCGAGTGCACCGCGAGCAGGCCCTCGTGCGAGCCGCCGCACACGTCCGGGTGGAGGATCGAGACCGGCCGCTCCTCCCAGCCCAGCTCGATGTAGCACTCGTCGGAGGCGACCACCGCGCCGCGCTCGCGCGCCCACTCGACCACCTTGCGCAGGTGCTCGGGCGGCAGCACCCGGCCGGTGGGGTTCGACGGCGAGTTCACCCACACCAGCGGCACCCGCTCGGGGCCGAGCGCGAGCAGGCCGTCCGTGGCGACCGGAGTCGCCCCGGCGAGGCGCGCCCCCACGTCATAGGTGGGGTAGGCGAGCTCGGGGAACACCACGCGGTCGCCGGGCCGTACCCCGAGCAGCGTCGGCAGCCACGCGACCAGCTCCTTGGAGCCGATCGTGGGCAGCACGGCCTCGGGGTCGACGTGCACGCCGAGGCGGCGGCGCAGCCAGCCGGCCGCGGCCTCCCGGAGTTCCGCGGTGCCGTGCGTCGTCGGGTAGCCGGGGCTGTCGGACGCTGCGCTCAGCGCCTCCCGCACGACGGTGGGCACCGGGTCGACGGGGGTGCCCACCGAGAGGTCGACGATGCCGTCCGGGTGGGACCGCGCCGTCCGCTTGTACGGCGCGAGCCGATCCCACGGGAAGTCCGGCAGCGCCCGGGAGGGTGCGGACACGACGGCTAGTGCCCCTCGCCCTGCGGGGGAAGCGCGGCCACGATCGGGTGGTCCTTATTGATCTTGCCGACCTTCGAGGCACCGCCGGGCGAGCCCAGGTCCTCGAAGAACTCGACGTTCGCCTTGTAGAAGTCCTTCCACTGCTCGGGAAGGTCGTCCTCGTAGTAGATCGCCTCGACCGGGCACACCGGCTCGCACGCCCCGCAGTCCACGCACTCGTCGGGGTGGATGTAGAGCATGCGCTCGCCCTCGTAGATGCAGTCCACGGGGCATTCCTCGATGCACGCCTTGTCCAGGACATCCACGCAAGGCTGTGCGATGACGTAGGTCACCTCGGGCTCCTTCTCCTGCGCCACGGCACGGCTCGACCGCGGGTCTTAGCCCCTAGTATTGCGGTGCAGGCCATGTAATCGAAACGCGAGGGGGTCGCCTCTTCGTGTCCCCCCACTACGGCGCAAGACTAGTCGTCAGGATCACGCCGGGGGACGTCGGACGGCGTGTCACGGTACGGCGCCGCGTCCCCGAGGGGTTCCGCGACGCGGTCGGCGTGCTGGAGTCGTGGCGGGACGGCACGCTCACCGTGCGCCGCCGGGACGGCTCGCTCGTCGAGATCGCCGAGGAGAGCGTGGTCGCCGCCAAGGTCGTGCCGGACCCGCCGGCGCGCTGACCGCCCCGGCCGAGGCCGCGCCCCCTGCCGGGGTTCGCCCGGAACGCGCCGGGCGCCCGCCTCGTCCGCCCCCGTTGTGCGCCTCATCTCGCCGTGTCTCCTCGACCGGACGGCCGATCACGGTGAGTATGTGACCTGTGACGTCGAGTACCAGCCGCACCACCCGGACGCTCGCCCTGCTCGGCGCGTGCGCGCTCGCCGCCTGCGCGCTCGCCGGCTGCTCGGGCGGCGAGCGTCCCCCCGCCGAGACGGGCACGACCGCGAACCCGCAGGCCACCACGCTGCGCGAGGGCTTCGGCGACCTCGACGGGCTCGTCCGCGCCGCGCAGCGGGAGGGCGAGCTCACCCTCGTCGGCGTGTCGCGCGACCGGCTCAACTTCGGCGCGCTCGTCGACCGGTTCCGCGAGGAGTACGGCATCAAGGTCCGCCTCGTCGAGCCGGACGCCTCCAGCGCGCGGCAGATCGAGCTCGCCGGCAAGGCCCGGCCGGACGTGTTCGACCTGCGGCTCGACGTCGCCGTGGCGAACGCCGACCGGTTCCGGCCGTACCGGGTCGCGGTGTGGGACGAGATCCCCGACGACCTGAAGGACCCCAAGGGCGCCTGGTACGCCGCCTACGGCGGGTACGTCGCCATCGGCTACGACTCGCGCCGGGTGAAGCCCCCGGCGACCTTCGCCGACCTGCTGCGCCCGGGCTCCGGGGCGAAGGTGGCGCTGCCCGGGGACCCGCGGCAGGTCGCGTCCGCGTTCGACGCGGTGATGGCCGCCTCGCTCAAGGGCGGGCGGCCGCAGGTGCGGCGCGGCATCGAGTTCTTCGCCGAGCTGAAGAAGCACGACGCGCTCGCCCCGCCGGAGCGGGCCACCGTGCTCATCGACCTCGACCACGCCCAGCTCGCCCGGGGCGCGACCGCCGCCACCGACGGCCCGGCGTGGAAGGTGGTGGTGCCGCGCGACGCCGTGCTCGCCGACTACCGGGTGCAGGCGATCAGCAAGGACGCGCCCCATCCCGCCGCCGCGCGGCTGTGGCAGGAGTTCCTCTTCTCCGACGAGGGGCAGAACCTGCTGCTCCAGGGGCACGCCCGGCCGGTGCGCATGGAGGCGATGGAGATGCGCGGCACGCTCGACACCGAGGCGGCGGCGCGGCTGCCGAAGGCGACCGGCGAGCCCGTGGTGCTCACCATCCCGCAGATCGACAAGGCGCGCGAGCACCTGCGCACGCACTGGGAGAACGGCGTGCGCTGACCCGCCCCGTGCCGGCCGCCGCATGACGCCGGCCTGACGCCGCACGACGCCGTGTGACACAGCGCGACGGCGCGGTCACGCAGGCCGCCGGCGGGGCGCGACACGGCGAGGGCGAGCGTGAGATCGCCTCACGTATCCCCGGCGCGGGCCCCTAGAGTGGCAGTTCACACGAGGTCGGACCCGGAGTCCGAGATTGTGAGCTGACCATGCTGCGACACGACACGCCGGCACCCACCCGGTGGAACGAACGCGCCTACGACAGTTCCTTCGGCTACGTGTCCGCGCACGGGGCGCCGCTGGTGGAGCTGCTCGACCCCCGGCCCGGCGAGCGCATCCTCGACCTGGGGTGCGGCACCGGGGTGTTCACCGCGGACATCGCCGCCCGAGGCGCCCAGGTGCTCGGCATCGACGGCTCCGCGGCGATGATCGAGCGGGCGATCGCCACCTACCCCGGGCTCGACTTCATCGTCGCCGACGGGTACGACTTCATGGTCGCCGAGCCGTACGACGCGGTGTTCTCGAACGCGGCGCTGCACTGGCTCAGCCGCGACCCGGACGCGGTGATCCGGTGCGTGCGCATGGCGCTGCGGCCCGGCGGGCGGTTCGTGGCGGAGATGGGCGGGGCGGGCAACTGCGCGGCGCTCATCGCCGCGATGTCCACGGCGTGGCGCGAGTACGGCCTGCGCGAGCCGGAGCTGCCGTGGTACTTCCCCTCCCCGGCCGAGTACGCGCTCCGGCTGGAGAAGGCCGGGTTCACCGTGCGGCTGCTGGAGTACTTCGACCGGCCCACGCCGCTCGACGAGTGCCCGGACGGCGCGGCCGACTGGGTGCGCATGTTCGCGGGCTACCTGCTCGCCGAGGTGCCGCCGATGCTCGTCGAGCCGCTGCTGCGGCGGGTGAACGAGCTCGCCGCCCCGGCGCTGCGCCGGGAGTCGGGGTGGGTCGCCGACTACGTCCGGCTCCGGTTCGCGGCGGTCCGCGACTGAGCGGGCCGCACGGCCTGGTGCGGCCCGGCACGGATTGTGCGACGATGGCGTTTCTCCGGTCTCCGCGGGCGTTTCCGGGTGGCCGCGGCGGGCGGCGTGGCCGGGCGGCGCGCACGAGCGCGGCGTCCGCCTTCCGCCGGCCCGCGTGGCGAGGCCCATGGAGAGGCGCACGGAGAGGGGGACGGAGAGGCGCCTGGAGAGGTGTCCGGAGAACCGTGCCGGGAGCACGTCGAGCACAGTCCCGCAGTGACGCCGGGTTTGCCAGACTATGGTCTGGTCTGCGGGCTGTCACCCGTGGGTCGAGAGTGAAGAGCCGGATGGGGAACAGATGAACTTCTGCCTCAGTGACCTTGTCCCACCCCTGCGCTGGAGTGACGCCGCCCGCATCCGGACCCTCACCGAACCGGTCGAACGCGACGGCCTCCCCGACGCCTGGTGGCGCTCGCTGCCGATGGCGCGCGTGCTCGCCGTGCTCTCCCCCGACCGGCTCGCCGAGCTGCTCACCGAGCTTGCGCTCGAGCACTGGCCCGCCGCCGCGATCGGGGACATCCTGCCCGCGCTGTACGTGGCCGGCCCGGACGACGCCGACGACCCGCAGGTCGAGATCGCGCTCGACCGCGCCGGGTCCTGGGCCGGGCTGCTCGCGCTCACCGGCCGGGAGCTGCTCGACCAGCCGTTCATCCAGGCCCGCCCGATGCTGACCGCCCTGTTCGCCGCGGTGTTCACCCGGCTCGCCGAGGGGCCGGGGACCGCCGGGGAGCGCCCCGAGCCCGCGGCGCCGGAGGAGCGCAGGCCGCAGGTGGAGCCGCTGCCCCCGGCGATGTTCCCGCCCGCCGGCCCGGCCGCGTTCCCCCCGGCGTCCGCCGCGCTGCCGGCCTCCGCGGTCGAGGCCGCGCCCGCCGGGCCGGAGGACCCGCAGGACCTGCGCGCGCTCGTCGACGCGGCCTTCGCCGACCTCGACGACCAGGCGTGGGCGGTGGCGCAGAACCGGATCTTCACCGACCAGCCCTCCGAGGCGGACCAGCTCGCCAAGCTCTTCGCGGTGCCCACCGAGCAGATCACCGACCTGGAACGGCGGCTGCGGGACCGGCTCGCGGACTGGCTCGCCTCCCCGGCGGCCGAGCCGTACCGGCGGCACCTGGAGACGGTCACCGAGGCGCTCGGCGCGGCCGCGCCGAAGTCGCGGCTGATCGCGACCGCCGACTGGCACTCCCGCGAGCTGCGCTCCCTCGACGTGCCCGCGTGGCAGTTCGTGCTCGCCACGCTGCCCGAGCACACCCTCGCCGGCGACTGGCTCGTCGCCGGTGACCTCGCCGCGCTGCAGGAGCGCACCCGCCGGCTCGTGCTCGACGCCGAGCGGCCGCCCACGGTGGCGGAGGCCGCCCGGATGCTCGGCTCGCTCGGCATCCACGCCGAGGTGGCGGCCGAGTGGCTGGAGAGCGTGCCGGGCCTGCGCATCGAGGGGCCGGGCGGCACCCCGGCCGAGGCGGCCGGGGCCGACGCCGTGGGGGTGGCCGCCCCCGAGCGGCCCGAGCCGGAGGGGGCCGCGGCCGAGCCGCCGCAGGGCGCCGACCGGCCGGGGGAGGCGGCCGGGCCGGACGCCGCCGAGCGGCCCGGG
>QGUZ01000293.1 GCA_003242605.1 Actinomycetota bacterium | reverse complement strand
GACCCGGCGGAGGACGCGGCCCGGCTGATGCAGGAGGCCAACCTCATCGGGCTGCCGGTGGTGGACAGCGAGTCGCGGCTGGTCGGGCTGTTCACGATCGACGACGCCGTGGAGATCATCGAGGCGGCGGACAGCGAGGACATCGCGCGGCAGGCCGGGTCCTCGCACTGGACCGGGCACTACATGTACGCCGGGGTGCTGCAGCTCGCGGGGGCGCGGGCGGTCTGGCTGCTGCTGCTCATCGTGGCCTCCTCGCTCACCGTGCACGTGCTGCAGACGTTCCAGGGTGCGCTGGAGCGGGTGACCGCGCTGGCGCTGTTCATCCCGCTGCTCGTCGGCACCGGCGGCAACGCGGGCGCCCAGTCGGCCACCGCGGCGGTGCGCGCCCTCGCCGTGGGCGAGCTGCGGCCGTCCGACCTGCCCGCGCTGCTGTGGCGGGAATGCCGGATCGGCGTGGTGCTCGGGCTGATGCTCGCGGCCGTGGGGTTCGTGGTGGGCGCGGTCACGGCGGGGGCGAAGGTCGCCCTGGTGGTGGGGCTGTCGCTGGTGGTGATCTGCGTGTGGGCCGCGATCGTCGGGGCCGCGATGCCGCTGCTCGCGCGGCGGGCGGGGATCGACCCCGCCGTGGTGTCCGCGCCGCTCGTCGCCACCCTCGTCGACGCCACCGGGCTGATCATCTACTTCCTCATCGCCCGCGCCGTGCTCGGCCTCTGACCTCCGCGGCTAGTCCTCCTTCCGCTCGCCCTGCGTGGCCGCGGCGGCCGTCAGGTCGTCGGCGAGCCGGCGCAGCAGGCGGTCGAGTTCGATGAGGTCGCGGTCGCTCCACTCGGCCAGGGCGGGGAGGAACATGCGCTCGCGGGCCGCGTCGAGCGCCTCGGTGACGCGGCGGCCCGCGTCGGTGAGCACGGCCTCCTTCACCCGGCGGTCGAGCGGGCTGGGGCGGCGCTCCACGAGGCCGAGCTCGGCGAGCTTGGCCACCTGGCGGCTGACCGTGGTGTGGTCGCGGCCGCCGCGTTCGGCGAGCTCGACGACACCGATCGGGCCGAAGCGCCGGATGGCGACGAGGACCTGGAACAGGGCGCGGTCGAGGTGGATTCCGGCCTCCGCGATGAGGGCCTCGTCGCGTTGCGGGAGGTTCAGGACCGCGATCAGGTCGATGAGCGACTCGTGGATGCGCCGGCCGATGAGGCTGCGGCGGTGTTTGGACGTCATGATCGCAACCCGATGCCTCTGGCGCCCTCACGGGCGGACGACGGTGTCGAGGGGAGGATACCGGCGATCATCCCGGCCACGGCCGTGATCGGGCCGCGGGCCGCCGCCGGCCCGCGGCCGTCCCGCACCGCCTGCCGACGCTCCGCCGGAATCCCCTCCGTACAACTGATGTGCTCATCGTACACACATTTGCGGTTCACACACCCACCCCCGGCGAGGCGACTTTCACGGCTGCGCGCTTCACGCAAATGAGCAGCTCATTACGCGTTAATCCCACCCAGATCGCGCCAGGGCCGGCGATCGGCGACTTGACGCGCGCATCCGGCCGCGCCAATACTCCGTGCAAAACGCACATATCTTGCAGGAGGTCGCCGCGGCGCCCGCGCGGCGGAGCGGCGACGGAAAGGCGGACAGCGATGGCACGCGCGTACCACACCGACGTGATCATCTGCGGGGCCGGGCCGACCGGGCTCACCCTCGCGATCGAGCTGGCCCGCCGGAACGTGGCGTTCCGGCTCATCGACAGGTCGCCGCAGCCGTTCCCCGGCTCCCGGGGCAAGGGCATCCAGCCGCGCACCCAGGAGCTGCTGGAGGACCTCGGCATCCTCGACCGGGTCGTCGCCTCCGGCGGCGAATACCCCACCGCCCGCAGCTACACCGACGCCGGCCCGATCGACCGGGCCGCGACGCCGCCCCCGCCGACCCCGGCCGAGCCGTACCACCTGGCGCTGCTCGTCCCGCAGTTCCTCACCGAGCGCCGGATGCGGGAGCGGCTCGCCGAGCTGGGCCACGCGGCGGAGTTCGGCCGGGAGCTGATCGGGTTCGAGCAGGACGACGACGGGGTGACCGCGCGGATCGCGGGCGCGGACGGCGCGGAGACCGTGCGGGCCCGGTACCTGGTCGGCGCGGACGGCGGGTCGAGCTTCGTCCGCAAGACCCTCGGCGTCGCGTTCCCCGGCCGGTCCCTCGGCGTCGCCGCGATCGTCGCCGACGTGCGGGTCGACGGGCTCGCCTGGGACGTCTGGCACCGCTGGGGCGACGGCACCCGCGGCCGGGAGTTCTCGCTGTGCCCGCTGTACGGCACCGACCTGTACCAGCTGATGGCCGCGGCCCCGGCCGAGGGCGAACCGGACCTCACCCCGGCAGGGCTCACCGCGCTGGCCCGCGAGCGCACCGGCCGGGACGACATCGTGATCCGCGAGGTGGCCTGGGCGTCGGCGTTCACCATGCAGGCGCGGCTCGCCGACGCCTACCGGGTCGGCCGGGTCCTCCTCGCCGGGGACGCCGCCCACTGCCACCCGCCGACCGGCGCGCAGGGGCTGAACACGAGCGTGCAGGACGCCTACAACCTGGGCTGGAAGCTCGCCGCCGTGCTCGACGGCGCGCCCGCGGGGCTGCTCGACACCTACGAGGAGGAGCGGCGGGCGGTCGCCGCGGACATGCTCGGCCTCACCAAGCGGCTGCTCGGCGAGGCCCGGGCCGGCGAGATGCGGCGCGGCCGCGACGTGACGCAGCTCGACATCGGGTACCGCGGCTCGTCGCTGGGGCTGCCCTGCCCGGGGCGGGACAAGGGCGTGCTCCCGGGCGACCGGGCCCCCGACGCGCCGGTCACCGGCGCGGCCGGGCAGGCCACCCGGCTGTTCCAGCTCTTCCGCGGCACCCACTGGACGCTGCTCGGCTACGAGCCCGGCACCGCGGCCATCGCGCCCCGCCGCGGCCTGCGCATCCACGTCGTCGGCGGCGACATCCGCGACACCTGGGGCCACGTGCGCGACGCGTACGGCCTCGAGCCCGGCGAGTGGGCACTGATCCGCCCCGACGGCTACGTGGCCGCCGTGACCGGCACCGCCGGGCTCGGCTCGATCGAGTCCCTCCTCGACCGCGTCGGCGTACGGCCGGTGCACTGAGCGCCCGCCCGGGCTTCACGGAAGCTTCATGATTCCCTGCGTATCCCCCTCACGCGGGCCCGGTTCGCTACGGGGCATGAACCGGTCCCCTCACTCACGGAGCCTCACGGCCGCCGCGCCGGCCGGGCTCGCCGCCACGGTGCTCGGGGCCGCCGTCCGGCACGTCGGGTGGGCCCGGCAGGTCGACACGGTACGGCACGCCGTGAGCGACTACGCGCCGGCGAACGGAGCCGGCCGCGTGTTCGCCGGTACCGTGGCGAGCCTCACCGCCGGGTCGGCGGCACTGCTCGCCGGGCTCGTCCGGTCCCGGCTCCCGATCGGCGCCCCGGCGACCGCGCTGCTCGGCACCTGGTGCGGCGGGCTCGCCCTCGCCGGGATCTGCCCGCCCGACCCGCTCGGCGCCGCGCCCACGCCGAGCGGCCGCGCCCACCGGTACGCCGCGGGCGCCGCGATGGCCGCACTCCCGGCCGTGGGACTGCTCGCCGCCCGGCGGCTCCAGCGGCTGCCCGGTTGGGCGGCCCGGGCGCGGCGGGCTGAGCCGTACGGCGGGCCGTACCGGGGTCAGGAGCCGGTGGCGAGCACCGCCGCGGTGGTCACGAGCGCGGCGCCGAGCGCCATGAAGGCGAGGCCGAGGCCGATCACCAGGGTGGTGAGGTGCCAGGCCTGGTAGGCGCTCATCAGCGAGGCGCGCAGGGTCTGGCCCATGAACGCGGTCTGGCGGAGGGAGCTGAGCCGCTCGTCGCCGCGGCGCTCGGCGAGCTCGGCGCTGATCTCGGCGTAGGTGCGGCCGCCGGTGGCCTTGCGCACGTTCGCCCCGATCATCTCGGCGAACGCCTTCGCCTGGTCGCCGGTGGCCACCGCGGCGCCCGCGTGCCGGGCCAGGTGCGGGGGCAGCTTGTCCGCCTCGGGGAACACGATCTTCTGGTCGGCGAGCTCGCGGCGGATCTCGGCGCGCCCGCTGCGGCCACGGGCGACCATCACCGGGCCGGCCGTGAGCATCGCCGCGCCGACCGCGGTGAGCAGCGCTACGGCAAGCCCTCGGATATCGGTCATTCATGCCCTCCGGTGGAGACGTGGCCGGTCGGCGCCCTCCCGTGCCCGGTCGCGGGCGGGCGGGGCGTGGCGGGCGGCCCGGAGCGGCCCCCGCGGCACGCCGTCACGCGGGGACGGGGCGCCGGGCCGGCGCGGGGTCGGTACGGCGGGCACGTCCGGCGTGCCGCCGCGCAGCAGGAGACCGGCGACGCCGGTGCGCCGTGGCCGGGCGTGGGCGGGTGCGCCGGTCCCGGCCCTCGTCGGCCGGTGCGCGCTCCGCTGCCCGTGGGCGGGGGTGCCACGGGCAGCGGAGTGTGCAGCGCGGCACGATCACGACCGGGGCCGAAGCCGTCTCCCTCCCGGCGGCACGAACCGGGGGCCCCGGCCCCTCTGCGGGACTCATGGCGGAGGCATCCGAAACCAGTACGGGCCGGTCGTGATCGCGCCACCACCGAGCATGCCGTGCGGCCTTTGCGCACACCTGGGACTTTGGTCCCGAAACCGTGGACCGATCGTCCTGAGCGCCTCCGCCCGGCCCGGCGCGCGATCCGCGGCCGCCGGGCGGGGAGGCGTGCCCGGCCGCCCGGGGGGCGACGTGGGCCAAGAGCTGCCGGGAAAAGGGTCCTTTGACCCTGGCTGGGAGTTACGTCGACCGGGTTCGGTGTGGGAGACGTAGCCCACACCCGGCCGGCCCGACCGGCCGGTGCCCGGAAGGCGAAATGCGGATGACGGTGAGGCGCGGCGTTCCCCGCTGCTCGCCCGGCGGTACGGCGAGCCGGCCCGGCCGGTGCCGTGCGGCGGCGCGGTCAGAGGCGCGTGATGCGCACCCGCCACCGCTCGGGACCGGTCTCCACGTACTCCCAGGAGAACTCGCCCGTCCGCTCGGCGGCGAACTGGTAGTAGAGCGGCTTGGGGTCGTGGTCGTTGACGAGCGTGACCGCCTCACCCGGCCGGAGCGCGTCGAACGTGGCGAAGATCTGCGCGTGCCGCCTGCCGTGCGGCAGCGCCCGTACGTCGAGTTCGCCGTCGACGAGCTCGGCCCGCGCGTCCGGGTCCCCCGCGGCGCCGTGGCCCCCGCACGCGCACTCGTGCGCCACAGCCGGGGCGTGCCCGTGCCCGTGTCCAGAACCGTGGCCGTGCCCGTGGCCGCCGCAGCCGCACCCGTGCGCCGCAGCCGCGGCGTCGCCGGAGTGACCGTGCTCGCCGAGGATCTCGTGCATGCCGTCGAGCAGGGCGGCCAGGTCCACCCCGGCGTCGACGAGCGCGGGCAGCAGCACGTCGTTCTCCTTGCGCAGGTGGACCTGGAACAGCACGTCGAGCGCGCTCGCGACGCCCGCGATCTCGGCGTTCGTGGCCGCCTGCTCGAGCTCGCCGACCAGCTCGCGCAGCACCGCGTGCTCGTCCTCCATCGCGCGCACCAGCGGCTGGGTCTCGGCGATGTCGGCGCCCGCGGCGTACAGGGTGCGCTCCTCGGCGAGGGCGTGCGGCAGCACCTCGCTCCTGCAGAACGCGGCCATGCGCGCCCGGCGGTCGAACGGCGCGGCCAGCCGGTCGATGTCGCGCCGCAGCGAGACCGCGTGCTGGGCCATGGTCAGGCCAAGCCGCCGATGGTGCTCCCGGATCGCCTGCAGCGTCGCCTCCTGGGCGGGCGCGTCGTGGGATGCGGTGCTTCGAGCGGTCATGTCGGGCTCCTTCCCCGGGTCCGGACCTGCCGAGAGTCGAGGACAGTTTTTACGATGTCTGTTGTATTTACAAGTCCGATTGTGCAAAATCAAGGTGTGACCGAGCACGACGCGCGGATCGACCCGCGCGCCCACCGAGTGCTGGCGGACGTGAGCCGGGTCGCCGTCCTGGAGACGCTCCGCCGGGCGCGCCGTCCGCTGTCGATCCCGGAGATCGCCGCCGAGGTCGGCCTGCACCCGAACACGGTGCGGTCGCACCTCGCCCTGCTCGTCGAGTACGGCTACGCGACCGGGCGGACCGAGGACCGCGACCGGCCCGGCCGCCCCCGCCTGCTGTACGCGGCCACGTCGCGGCCGGACGACAACGACGACCGCCGCAACTACCGGCTGCTCGCCGAGGTGCTCGTCGGCTACCTCGCCGGGAACGAGGGCGCGGGCGAGGCCTCCGCCGCGTCCGCCGCGATCGCCGCCGCCCGCGCCGCCGGCGCCGCCGTCCCGGGACCGGCCGCCCCCCCCCCCGCCTCCCCCCCCGCCCGGGCACCCACCCCCCGGTCGCCCCCCTCCCCCGCCCGGGCTTTCACCCGCCGCTCACCCCC
>QGUZ01000292.1 GCA_003242605.1 Actinomycetota bacterium | reverse complement strand
ACGGCGACGCCGCCGTGGTGGTGAAGGTGAACGAGCGGGCGGTGGACGGCAAGGCCACCGAGGCGGCGCTGCGCGCGGTGGCGGAGGCGTTCGGCGTGCGGCGCGCGGACGTGCGGCTGGTGTCCGGGGCGACGAGCCGCGACAAGGTGGTCGAGATCACCGGGGACGAGGCGGAGCTCGCCCGGCGCGCCGAAGCGCTCCTGGAGGGGTGAGACGGCCCCGGTGTGGGTAGGTCATCGGCCCTGACCGGGAACGACGCTCGGCACCCGGTCCGCGGGCGGCGGCCTGCGCCGCCCGGTCCGCTGACGGTTGATCGGCGAGGAGGGCACGATGGCCGGCACGACGCGTACGGGGAAGGGTACGGCGAAGGGCGAAACCCGGGGGGACGACGGCGCCTGGACCCGCGAGGAGCTGGCCGAGGTCAAGGCTCGCCTGCTCGCGGAGATCGAGGAGCTCAAGGCCGACATCGAACGGGCCGAGGCCCGGATGGCGGCGGAGACGATCGAGAGCGACGGCGACGACGAGGCGGACGCCGGCGCCAAGACCTACGAGCGCGAGCGCGAGATCGCCCTCAGCCTCAACGCGCGCGACCTGCTCGCGCAGAACGAGCGGGCGATCGCCCGGGTGGACGCGGGCACCTACGGGGTGTGCGAGTCCTGCCAGCGCCCGATCGGCAAGGAGCGGCTGCGCGCCTTCCCCCGCGCCACCCTGTGCATGGCGTGCAAGCAGCGCGAGGAACGCCGCTAGCCCCGGCGTGCCCGGGCCGCCGGACCCTACCGGCGGCGGGCGCTGGTAACCTGACCGGGGCCGGGTGGCGCCCGCGGGAGCGGGCGCCGCGAGGCCGGGGACGCCCGCCCTGCGCCGGCGGGGCCCCTTGCGCACGTCGGGGGACCCGGTACGGCACGGCAGGGGCGGCGTCGCGAGCTCCGCGCCGGCGGCGCCGGCGTGGAACGGTGACCTGCAGGTGATCGAACGGGAGGACCCCAGCCGGCTGACCGGCGGGAAGGCGGAACCGGTGAGCATGACCGAACAGCGCAACCTGCCCGTACCGGACGGGTTGGAGGGCGAGCGGATCGACGCCGCGTTGTCCAGGATGTTCGGGCTGAGCCGTACCCGGGCCGCGGAGCTGATCGCCGCCGGGGACGTGCTGCTCGACGGGGTCACCCCGGCCAAGTCGGAGCGGGTACGGGCCGGGGCGTGGCTCCAGGTGCGCATCCCGCCGCCGCCGACCGCGCCGTCACCGGTCCCCTCGCCCGTGCCGGGCATGCGCATCCTCTACGAGGACGAGGACATCGTCGTCGTCGACAAGCCGACCGGCGTGGCCGCGCACCCCACGGTCGGCTGGACCGGCCCCACGGTCCTCGGCGGCCTGCTCGCCGCCGGGCACCGGTTGGCGACGAGCGGCGCGGCCGAGCGCCAGGGCATCGTGCACCGCCTCGACGCGAACACCACCGGCGTGATGGTGGTGGCCAAGAGCGAGCTCGCCTACTCGCGGCTGAAGCGGGCGTTCAAGGAGCGGGACGTGGAGAAGCGCTACCACGCCCTCGTCCAGGGCCACCCCGACCCGCTGCGCGGCACCATCGACGCCCCGATCGACCGGCACCCCTCGGGCAACGGCAGGTTCGCGGTGGTGGCGGGCGGCAAGCCGTCGATCACCCACTACACCACGATCGAGGCGTTCCGGGCGGCGTCGCTGCTCGAGATCGACCTGGAGACCGGGCGCACCCACCAGATCCGGGTGCACATGTCCGCGCTGCGCCACCCGTGCGTGGGCGACACGCTCTACGGGGCCGACCCGACGCTCGCCGCCCGGCTCGGGCTGAAGCGCCAGTGGCTGCACGCGGTCTCGCTCTCCTTCGACCACCCGATCACCGGGCACCGCGTCACGTTCACCAGCGAGTACCCCGAGGACCTCGCCCGCTCGCTGGAGATCCTGCGCGCCGAGTCCTGAGCCGGGCGGGCGGTACGGCGGGGCGGGCCGGGCGGCCGGTCACAGGCCCGCCAGCCGGGCGAGCGCCGTGACCGCCGCCGTGACCGCGAGCACGAGCAGGAACGGCGCGCGCAGCAGCAGCGCCACCACCGCGGCGGCGAGCCCGAGCGTGCGCGCCCCGTCGACGTGCAGCTCCTGCCCGGAGGCGAACATCTGCACCGCGATGAGCGCCGACAGCAGCGCCACCGGGGCGAGCTCCGCGAACCGCCGCAGGCGCGGCCGGTCGAGCACCCGCCGCGGCACCGAGAGTCCGGCGAGCTTGAGCAGGTAGCAGCCCGCGCAGGTGGCGATCACCGCCCACCAGGTGGCGCTCATCGCGCCTCCTCCCGGGACGGCAGCAGCGCGGGCAGCGCGGCCGCCGAGGCGAGCAGCACCGGGATGCCCGGCGGCAGCAGGGGAGTGGCGAGCAGGGCGATCGCCGCGCCCGCGACCGCGATCACGCGCAGCCGGGTGGCGCCGCCGGCCCGCAGCCGCGGCCACAGCAGGGCGAGGAAGCAGGCCGGGCCGACCGCGTCGAGCCCCAGCACGGCCGGGTCGGCCATCTGCGCGGTGCCCACGGCCCCGGCGAGCGTTGAGAGGTTCCAGGCCGCGTAGAGGGTGAGGAAGGTGGTGAAGAACCCGGCGCGCGCCCGCCGGTTCGCCGCCTCGTCCGGCTCGGCGCCGGCCCCGCCGGGGCGGCCGTCGCGGCCGTCGCCGAGCTGGGCCATCGCCACCGCGGTGGTCTCGTCGATCACGCCGAGCGCGACGCCGAGCCGCCGCAGCCCGCGCACCCCGAGCGGCCCGGCCAGGCGCAGCCCGTAGAGGCTGTTGCGCGCGCCGAGCAGCAGCGCCCCCGCCGTGCCCGCGACGAGGTCACCGCCCCCGGCGATCGCGCCCGCCAGCGCGAACTGGGAGGCCCCGGTGAACGCGAACAGGCTCAGCACGCACGCCTGGAGGACGTCGAGCCCGGCGGTGACCGCCGCGGCCCCGAACGCCACGCCGGAGCATCCCACGGCGAGGCCCACCCCGAGACCGGCCCGCCGCGCGGCGGCGACGCCCTGGTCGGGCCGTTTCGATGTCGCTTCCATGCCAGCTGAGGGTAAGGCACCCTTACCCTCGCGTTACCACGCCGGGGTGGCCGTACGGGCCCGCCGCACGGGAGGGCTCACTTGGCGGGCCGGAACGTGTCGACGAAGACCTTGAAGTAGCGGTAGTTCTTCTTCCAGTTCTTGTGCAGGGTGGACCAGTAGATCGCGTACCCGCGCCGCTTGCCGGTCACGAACCCCCGGTTGATCACGTGGAGCTTCGCCCCGCCGGAGTAGTACGTCCACTCCCAGTCGGCCGCGGTCTTGAAGTAGTCGACCGACGTGATGCGCACCCGCTTGTAGCCGGGGAAGTTGCGGCGGGTCGCCCGCTCCTGGGCGAGCCAGTCCCGCCTGGCGTCGCGCTTGGGCGACCGGGTCTGGTCGATCAGCAGGAAGGTGCTGCGCAGCCCGCCGCGGAAGAACACCCGCGACCCCTCCCGGCGGTGCACCTTCCAGCCCTTCGGCAGCGCGAGCGAGAACCCGGTGGGGTCGGTGTACCACCGCCAGCCCTCCGGGATGCCGTCGTCGCGGCGCCCGGCCGCGGGCTTCGTCTTCGCGGAGGGGCGCGGGGACGGGCTCGCCGACGCGGCCGCCCCGTCGCCCGCCTGCCCGGCGGTTCCGGAGGACCCGGCGAACGCGTTGGCGCCGGTACGGCCGGCGGGCTGGTCGGCGGCCGGGGTCGCGCCCGGATCGCCGGTGCGCCGGGCGACCTCGTTCTGGGCGTCGCGCATGCCGAGCAGGGCGGCGACGATCGCCACGAGGATGATCACCGGCACCGCGATCAGGACGATCCGGATGGTCGGGTTCGCGAGCAGCGCGAGGACCCGGTCGGGCAGGGCAGCGGCGATGCGCCGCCGCACGGCGGGCGGCACCACGGGCCGCAGCGAGGCCGGCATCACGGGCACGGCGGGCCGGGGCCTGCGGGGCCGCTCCTCGACCGGGCGCTGGGTCATCCGGGCGCGGGTGCGCGGGTCCGGCCGGGAGTAGGGGGCGGGGAACGGGGAGAGCCGCCGGGTGCCGCGGCCGGCGGGCCGGTCCGCCGCCGTGTCGCGGTCCCGCTCCTCGGCCTTCGGCTCGGGGGCCGGCGGCGTGCCCGAGGCCGCGGCGGAGGGCTCCGCCCCGGTCTCCGGCGCGGCGGCGTCCGCGGCGTCACCGGGCCCGGCGTCGCGTGCCGCCGAGGGCTCGTCGTCCGGCAGGATCGGCCACTCGGGCAGGCGCCGGGTGCGGTCGTCGTCCGGCTCGGCCTCCGCCGCCGCGGAGCCGCCCGCCTCGCCGGGCCGTACGGAGGTCTCCGCGGTCCGGGCGGGCGACGCCGGGGACGAGGAGACGCCCGGGCGCTTCGCCGCGGCCGCGGCGGGCCGGTCGTCGCCCGCGCTCTCCTCCTTCGCGGGCCGCTTCGCCGCGGGCTTCGCGGGTTTCGGCGCCGCGTCGTCCTCGCGCGCGGCCTCGTCGCGGTCCGTCTCGGCGGCGGAGCCCGCGGGCGCGCCGCCCGCCCGGGCCGCGGTGCGCGGGGCGCGGGACTCCGCCGCGTCCGCGTCGCCGTCCCCGGCGGTGTCCGGCCGCTCCGCGTCGTCGTCCTCACCGGTGCGGGACGCGAACGCGCCGAGCCGGGTGCGGGGCGTCTCCACCTTCACCGTGGCGAACGCGCCCAGCCGGCGGCCGCCGTCCGCCTTGGCGCCGGTTCCGTCCGCGGCCGTGCCGGGCTTCTCGCCGCGCTCCTCGTCCTGCCCCTGCTCCCGCGCGGCGTCCGCACCGGCCGTCGATCCGGCGAGGCCGCCGACGCCGAGGGTCTCGAGCGCCCACGAGCCGATCTTCTGGGTGCGGATGGTGTGGGCGCCCCGGGCCTCGGCGGGCTTCGCCGCGGTGGCCTTCGCCGGCTTCGCGCCGCCGGACTTCCCGCCGCCGGGCTCGGCGCCCGCGCGCTCGGACGTCCCGGTCGCGGCCGGTTTCGCCGCCGACGGCCGGGCGACGGGGTTCTTCGGCAGGGTCGGGTCGTCCGGTCCGGTCTCGTCGCCCGCGGCCGCCGCCGAGCGGTCTAACCGGGATGCGGCACCCGCCTTCGACCCCGCCTTGCCGGACGCCGCGCCCGCGCGCGAGGCGGCCGCGCCGGACCGGGCGCCGGGCTTCGCGGTCCCCGCCGGGGAGCGCCGCGCCCCCTCGCCCGCGGACCCGCCGCGGTCCGCCTTCCCGGCGGCCGGGCCCTTCGGCCGCGGCGGGGCGTCCGCCTCCGCCGCCATCGACAGGCCCGTCTCCGGAACGACGGCGCCGCCGTCCGGGCCGGGCCGGGACGGCGGCGGGGCGGCGGCCGCGGGACGGGCCGCCCTGCCCTCGTCCGGTGCCGGGCGCGGGACCGCGTCACCGGTCTGCGGGATGCGGGAGGACGTCGGCGGCCGGGCGGGCGGCGGTGCGGGCTCGGGCTCCAGGGCCTCGCGCAGCATGCGCTCGATCTGGTCGTAGCCCGGCCGCTCGGCCGGGTCCTTGCGCAGCAGCCGCTCGATGAGCGGGGCGAGCCGCCCGGCGTGCACCGCGGGCTCGGGCTCGTCCATGAGCACCGCGTGCATCGTCGGCAGCGGGGCGCCCTTGTCGTGCGGCGGACGGCCCTCCACCGCCGCGTACAGGGTCGCGCCGAGCGCCCACAGGTCGGACTCGCGCTGCGCGGGCGCGCCGCGCAGCCGCTCCGGGGGCATGAACGCGGGCGTGCCCACGAGCCCGGTGCGGGTCATCGTGCTGTCGGTCTCCACCCGCGCGATGCCGAAGTCGGTGAGCACCACCCGGCCGTCGTCGGCGAGCAGCACGTTCTCCGGCTTGACGTCCCGGTGGAGCACGCCCATCGCGTGCGCGCTGCGCAGCGCCTTGAGCACCTCCAGGCCGATCTCCGCCACCCGCTTCGGCGGCAGCGGCCCCTCCTCGCGGATCACCTGGCCGAGCGACCGGGAGGGCACGAGCTGCATCACGATCCACGGCCGGCCGTCCTCCTCGATCACGTCGTGGACGACGACCACGTTCGGGTGGGTGAGCCGGCCCGCGGCGCGGGCCTCGCGCATGGTCCGCCGGTTGAGGTCGGCGAGCTCCTCGCCCACCGCGCCGTTGTACCGGACCTCCTTGACCGCCACGGGCCGGTCGAGGAGCTCGTCATGGGCGCGCCACACGATGCCCATGCCGCCCCGCCCGATGGGCTCGATCAGGTGGTACCTCCCGGCCACCCGACGTCCCGGCTCCGCTGCGGTCATCACCCGCCTGTACCCCCTCCCAGAACCCGTGAATCTTCCCATAGCTTGGCAAAAAAATGACCTTGGGTCGGTCCGACGGACGCGGCTCCGGTACGGGCGAGTAGGGTCGCTGTCTGTTATGTCGTGAAATGCCGGTGTTATCTCGGTCACTCGGGCGCGGGCGGCCGGGGCGACTGCTACCCTGACCGGTATGAATCGGGCACGTG
>QGUZ01000024.1 GCA_003242605.1 Actinomycetota bacterium | reverse complement strand
CGTCAGATGAGTAGAAGAGACGGGCCTCACGGCGGGCGGAGGACGCGCCGCGCCGGACACCGCGGGCCTCCGCCCCCCCGTGGCAGGCCGTCCGGCGCCCGGTGCGCCCGCGCCCCGGCCCCCGGCCGGAGGCGACCCGGCCCGAGACCCCGAGCGAGCCCGCGCCCGGCCAGGTGCCGTCCCCCACACCCGACGCTCCTCCGCAGACCCCGCCGGAGCGGTGAATCCGGCACCTGCCGCCGGATCCGGCAGAGCGGGGCGATGACCCCTCCCCGCCACCAGTCATCCCATGATTACTTTCTGTAATCATAACGTGTGCAGAGAGTGACGGATGGGAACGGTGTGAAGGGTGAGTTGACCCAGGGGGGAGGGGACCCATGCCGAGTACTGGCTGCCGCCGCGTGGCGGCGATCGTTCTTGGCTTCGCCTGCACCTGTGCCGCGATGACCGGCGAACCGGTGCTCGCCGCCAAGCCCCGGCCATCGGCCGAGGACGTCGCCAAGGCCCGAAAACAGGTGCGCGAACGCGCAGCCGAACTGAAGGAGGTGGGCGTCCGCCTCGCCGAGGCCCGCGCCCGCCAGGAGGAACTCGCCGAGAAGGCCGCCCTCGCCGTGGAGGCGTACAACGAGGCCGTGGTCCGCGCCCAGGCCGCGCAGGCCGAGCACGAGCGGGCCCTGCAGGCGGTGAAGCGGGCCGACGAGATGCTCGCCGCCGCCCGCCGGGACGCCGCCCCCATCGTGGCGGAGAGCTACGGCGGCTACGACCTGACCCAGCCGGGCCTGGCGATGGCCGTCGGCCCCGGCGGCCCCGAGGGGTACCTGCAGCGCACCAGCATGCTGCACCACATGCAGACGCAGCGGGCCCACACCCTGCAGCGCCTCCAGGACATCCTCCGGGTGCGGGCGATCATGCTCAACCGGGCCCGCAAGACGCACGAGGAGCACCAGCGGGCCCTCGAGCGGGCCGAGGCGGCGAAGCGGGCGGCCGAGCAGGCCGTCGCCGAGCAGGTCGCCCAGACCCGCCTGCTCGAGGAGGAGCAGGCGAGGCTGGAGCGGCGGCTGAGCGAGGCGCGGCGGCGCGCCGAGCGCCTGGAACGCCGGCGCAACAGCGCGGTCACCCGGGTGCGGATGACCACCACCGTCCAGGCGCCGGTGGCGGCCGGCTCCGCGCTCACCGTGAAGGGCGTCGGCCACCGGTTCGCGAACGCCGCGTGGGTCCGGGAGGCGCTCGCCGGAAGCCCGTCCGCGACGAAGGGGGAGATCGCGGCGGCGTGGGCGCTCACCCAGCTCGGCAAGCCGTACCGGTGGGCGGGCGCAGGCCCCCACGCCTACGACTGCTCCGGGCTGACGATGCGCGCCTGGGAGCGCGCCGGAGTCCGCCTCGACCACTGGACCGGAACCCAGTGGACCTCCGGCCCGCACGTGCCCATCGACCGGCTCCAGCGGGGCGACCTCGTCTTCTTCGGCAAGGTCAAGGGCGACCCCAAGAGCATCCACCACGTCGGCATCTACATCGGCGACGGCCTCATGGTGCACGCCCCGCGCACCGGCGACGTGGTGCGCGTCGCCCCGATCTGGCGGAATGACCTGTTCGGGGCGACCCGTCCGGCGACCTGATTCACCCTGCGGCGAATCCGCAGCCCCCGGCCACCGCGGTGCCCTTAGGCCCGGTGAGCCGACCGCGCCGCCCGGGCGGCGCGGCGTGCCCGGCCGGTGCGCACCCACCGCCCCGGCCCGGCCCAGGCGCGGCGATCCGCGCGCAAACCCCTACCGCTACTGCTACTGCTGCTGCGCCTTCCGCCTCGCCTCCGCCTCGTGGCGCTCGATGGAACGTTTGATCTCCGCTTCGGCCTCGGCGCGGCCCACCCAGTTGGCGCCCTCCACCGACTTGCCCGGCTCCAGGTCCTTGTAGACCTCGAAGAAGTGCTGGATCTCCAGGCGGTCGAACTCCGGCACGTGGTGGATGTCCTGGATGTGCCCCATCCGCGGGTCCGTGGCCGGCACGCACAGCACCTTGTCGTCGCCGCCCTTCTCGTCCTTCATCCGGAACATGCCGACGGCCCGGCACCGGATGAGGCAACCGGGGAACGTGGGTTCCTGGAGCAGCACGAGGGCGTCGAGCGGGTCGCCGTCGGCCCCGAGGGTGTTCTCGATGAACCCGTAGTCCGCCGGGTACTGCGTGGACGTGAACAGCAGCCGGTCGAGGCGGATGCGGCCCGTCTCGTGGTCCACCTCGTACTTGTTGCGCTGCCCCTTCGGGATCTCGACGACTACATCGAACTCCACGATTCCTCCCGGCTAACGCCAACCCGGGTTGTCCCGGTTCGGCGGTTGATGTCACGGTGGCTAATGTCCGTAGGCGTACATCTCAGCATGACGCATGGCGGAAAGAGGTCAGCCGTGGTGGTCCGGGGTCGGTGGACGCTCGTGGTCAGCCTGCTGCTGCTCCAGTCCTTCACACTCGGCGCCGGCCTGTACGTGTGGACCACCGGGTTCAGCCTCGACGACGCCGCCTCCCAGGCCGCCCCGGAGCCGACCCCGACGCGCACCCCGGTGCCGCTGATCACCGCGGAGGCGGTGCTCGCCAGCGGCTCCGAGGGCACCGCCGTGGACGCCCAGCGCCTCGCCGCCCGGCTCAAGGGGCCGATCGCCGACGCCGCCCTCGGCGGCCGGGTCGGCGCCGTGGTGATGGACGCCGCCACCGGCGACGTGCTGTACGGCAACCGGCCGACCACCGGCCTCACCCCGGCCTCCACCACGAAGGTGGTGACCGCGGTCGCCGCGCTCACCACGCTCGGCCCGGACGAGCGCCTCGCCACCCGGGTGGTGTACGGCAAGGCGAAGAACGCGATCGTCCTCGTCGGCGGCGGCGACCCCACCCTCGCCGGCCCGCAGGCCACCCGTCCCGGCTACCCGCGCCCGGCGAGCCTCAGCATGCTCGCCATCTACACCGCGCGGGCGCTCAAGGCCGCGGGGGTCACGAAGGTCACCCTCGGCTACGACGACTCCCTGTTCAGCGGCCCGCGCACCGCCGACGGCTGGAAGCCGAACTACGTCCCGGAGGGAACGGTCGCCCCGGTCACCGCGCTCATGCACGACTCCGGCCGGGTGAACCCGCGGAACCGGCAGCGCTGGCCGGACCCCGCCCGCGCCACCGCGGCCGCCTTCGCCAACCTGCTGCGGCGGCACGGGATCACGGTCACCGGCGGCCCGCGGGAGGCGAAGGCGGGCGCCACGGCGCAGGAGGTCGCCCGGGTCGAGTCGCCGCCCGTCTACCAGCTCGTCGAGCGCATGCTCACCGACAGCGACAACGACCTCGCCGAGGCGCTCGCCCGGCACGTCGCGCTCCGCCAGGGCCGGCGCGGCACGTTCGAGGACGCCGCCAAGGCGTGCCTGAAGGTGCTGCGCGACCTCGACGCGCACGAGGGGGTGCACATCGAGGACGGCAGCGGCCTGTCGATCCGGAACCGCATCACCCCCAAAGCGCTGGCGAAGCTGCTCGCGCTCGCCGCCTCGCCGGAGAACCCGCACCTGCACACCGTGATCAGCGGCCTGCCGGTGGCCGGGTTCACCGGCACCCTCGACGACCGCTACGACCGGAAGGAGAGCGAGCAGGGCGCGGGCCTGGTGCGCGCCAAGACCGGCACGCTCAACGGCGTCACCACGCTCGCGGGCGTCACCCGCACCGCGAACGGCCGCCTGCTCACCTTCGCCTTCATGGCCGACCGGGTGCCCGCCCACGATCCCGCCGTCGCCGCGATCGACCGCCTCGCCACGATCGTGTCGACATCCTGACCGGATCCGGCGCGGCGTCCGCCGGGGTTGCGGCGGGCCGTACCGGGTAGGACGCGCGAACACGCCCCCGAACGCATACGGTGGAGTCATGCAGGTGATCGACTGGGATCTTGCCGTCGCGACCGGAACCCGCCTGGTACGGCCCGGCCCGCAGGTGAGCCGAGAGGAGGCCCGCCAGGCCGTCGCCGAGTTGCGCCGGCTCTCCCGCGTGGCCGAGGGACACGTGCGGGAGTTCACCCGCATCGACGGCGGGGTCGCGCCGCAGCCTGCCACGATCGTCGACCGGCCGGGATGGATCCGGGCGAACGTGGACGGATTCCGCGTGATCCTGGAGCCGCTCACCGAGCGCGCCCGTCGGTCGAACATGCCCGCGATCGTCGAGGCCGTCGGCTCCCGGATCACCGGTTTCGAGGTCGGCGCGGTGCTGGCGTTCATGGCGTCCCGGGTGCTCGGCCAGTACGAGCTGTTCCTGCCGCCGGACCCGACCGGGAAGGCGCCGACCGGGCGGCTCACCCTCGTCGCGCCGAACATCGTGCACGCCGAGCGTGAGCTCCGCGTCGACCCGCACGACTTCAGGCTGTGGGTCTGCCTGCACGAGGAGACCCACCGGGTGCAGTTCACCGGGGTGCCGTGGCTGCGCGAGTACGTGCGATCCCAGATGACCGATTTCCTGCTCGCCTCCGATGTCGACCTGGCGACGTTGCTGGAGCGGCTGCGCGCCGCGAGCGACGTGGTGGCCGACGTGATCCGCGGCGGCAACGGCAACCTCATCGACGTCATCCAGAGCCCGCGGCAGAAGGAGATCCTCGACCGGCTCACCGCGGTGATGACGCTCGTCGAGGGCCACGGCGACTACGTGATGGACGCGGTCGGCCCGTCCGTGGTGCCGTCGGTCGCGGAGATCCGCGCCAAGTTCCAGCGCCGCCGCCAGGGCGGCTCCCGGATGGACCAGTTCATCCGGCGGCTGCTCGGCATCGACCTGAAGATGCGGCAGTACGCCGAGGGCTCGGCGTTCGTCCGCGCGGTGGTCGACCGGGTGGGCATCGACGGGTTCAACGCGGTGTGGACGTCCCCGGAGACGCTGCCCACGCAGGCCGAGATCGCCCGCCCCGAGCTCTGGCTCAACCGGGTGCACGGGTTCGGCGGGCTCCCCGCCGCGAACTGACGCCCGCGCAGCAACCCGGCCGTACCAGGGGCAGCACGAGGGCATGGGTCCGCATCCCGCCGTCGCCGACGTCCGGCGCGCCGTCCGCGAGAGCCTGGCCGACCTGCCCGCGGGGTCGCTCGTGCTCGTGGCGTGCAGCGGTGGCGCCGACTCGCTCGCGCTCGCCGCGGCCACCGGGTTCGTCGCGCCCCGGATGGGGCTGCGCGCCGGGCTGGTGACCGTCGACCACGGGCTGCAGGAGGGGTCGGCCGAGCGCGCCCGGCAGGTGGCCGGCCTCGCGCCCCGGCTGGGGCTCGACCCGGCCGAGGTGTGCACGGTGACCGTGGGCCGGGCCGGGGGCCCGGAGGCGGCCGCGCGGGAGGCGCGGTACGCGGCGCTCGCCGCCACCGCGGACCGGCTCGGCGCGGCGGCCGTGCTGCTCGGTCACACCCTCGACGACCAGGCGGAGACCGTGCTGCTGCGGCTGGCGCGGGGGAGCGGCACCCGCTCGCTCGCGGGCATGGCGCCGGTGTCCGGCCGCTACCGGCGGCCGCTGCTCGGGCTGCGCCGCCGCCGTACCGCCGAGGCGTGCGCCGCGCTCGGCCTTCAGCCGTGGGAGGACCCGCACAACGCCGACCCCGCGTTCGCCCGGGTCCGGGTGCGCCGGTTCGCGCTGCCCGCGCTCGAGGAGGCGCTCGGCCCCGGCGTGGCCGAGGCGCTCGCCCGCACCGCCCGGCTCTGCGCGGACGACGCCGACGCGCTCGACGCGTGGGCCGAGCGGGTCTGGGCGCGCGCCCGGGCGGAGGGCGAGCGGGCGCTGGCGGACGCGGGCGGGCCGCTCGGGAACGCGGCGGGCGGCGAGGGGCCGGGCGCGGTCGCGCTGTCGGTCAAGGTGCTCGCCGAGGAGCCGCCCGCGGTGCGGCGGCGGGTGATCCGGCGTGCCGCGGTGGCGGCGGGGTCCCGGCCCGCGGCGCTCGCGGCGGTGCACATCGCCGAGGCGGAACGGCTGGTCACCGGCTGGCACGGACAGGGGCGCGTCGCTTTACCCGGGGGGGTGGGCGTGGTCCGGCGGTATGGCACCCTGATATTCGCCAGCGAAAACGTTACATAGAGGGATTTTTCACGTGGACGCAGCCGACATGGGCAGGGACCTCGCGAAGGTCCTCATCACGGAGGAAGAGCTCCAGAGCCGGATCCGGGAGCTCGCGGCGCGTATCGACGCCGACTACGCGGGCAAGGATCTGCTGCTCGTGGGCGTGCTCAAGGGGGCGGTGATGGTGATGGCCGACATCGCCCGCGCCCTGCGCCTGCCGGTCGAGATGGACTGGATGGCCGTCTCCTCCTACGGGGCGGGCACCAAGTCCTCCGGGGTCGTCCGGGTGCTGAAGGACCTCGACACCGACATCGCCGGCCGGCACGTGCTCGTGGTCGAGGACATCATCGACTCGGGGCTCACCCTGTCCTGGCTGCTCCAGAACCTCAAGTCGCGCGACCCCGCCTCGGTCGAGGTGTGCGCGCTGCTGCGCAAGCCCGAGGCGGTGAAGGTGCCGATCGACGTGCGGTACATCGGGTTCGACATCCCCAACGAGTTCGTCATCGGCTACGGCCTCGACTACGCCGAGCGGTACCGCAACCTGCCGTTCATCGGCACCCTCGCCCCGCACGTCTACGGCGGCGACGCCGAGTAGCCCGCCGCACCGTCCCGCGCGCCCCGGGATCCGCTCTCGGCGAAGCGCGCCCCGGCCCGGCGGAGCCGGCGAACAGGACGTGCGATCTTTCCCGAGGGCCGCGCCACCGCGGGAATCGCGCCGCCCTCAATGCGGGGGCGGCGGGGCAGTCCCATACGCTTTAAGCGAAGTCAGGCGCGAATTTGTGATATTGCGCTCCGACGCGATGGAACACAGAGGCACCTGACGTACGTTGGAAGAACAGAGCCGTCGCGGCCGAGCGGTTACCCCGCACGGGTGCGCGGTGTACCTTCTGATTCCGAAGGTGCCATCGCGGCGTCTTCGGGTACTCAGAAGGAGCGGCGTAGGGATGCCGCGACCCCTCGTCCGAGGGGGTGCCAGGCCTTGGTCAGGAAGGGACGGGCCCGCCGGGGTTCCGCATCAATGGATCTCAAGCGATTTACACGTGGGCCACTGCTGTGGATCCTAGGCATCGTCGTGTTGCTCCTGCTCGTCACCACGATGTTCGGTGGGGACGGGAACTATGAACGCACCGACACCTCGAAGATCGTCGCGCTGATCGAGCAGGGCAAGGTCGCGAACGCCAAGATCATCGACAAGGACCAGCGCATCGAGGTCACCACGACCGACGGGCAGAGTTACTACTCCTCGTGGGTCGCCGGGCAGGGCCTCCAGCTCGTCCAGGCGCTCGAGCGGGCCAACCCCCGCCAGGGCTGGACCGTCGAGGTGCCCCGGGAGAACTTCCTGGTCGGGCTGCTGGTGAGCTTCCTGCCCATCGTGATCATCGTCCTCATCTTCCTGTTCATCATGAACCAGATGCAGGGCGGTGGCTCACGGGTGATGAGCTTCGGCAAGTCCAAGGCCAAGCTGGTCACCAAGGACACCCCCAAGACGACCTTCGCGGACGTCGCGGGCGCCGACGAGGCGATCGAGGAGCTCCAGGAGATCAAGGAGTTCCTGCAGAACCCGGCGAAGTTCCAGGCGATCGGCGCGAAGATCCCCAAGGGCGTGCTGCTGTACGGCCCGCCGGGTACCGGTAAGACGCTGCTCGCCCGTGCGGTGGCCGGCGAGGCCGGGGTGCCGTTCTACTCGATCTCCGGTTCGGACTTCGTGGAGATGTTCGTCGGCGTCGGCGCCTCCCGGGTGCGCGACCTGTTCGAGCAGGCGAAGGCGAACGCCCCGGCGATCATCTTCATCGACGAGATCGACGCGGTCGGCCGGCACCGCGGCGCGGGCCTCGGTGGCGGCCACGACGAGCGGGAGCAGACGCTCAACCAGCTGCTCGTCGAGATGGACGGCTTCGACGTCAAGGGCGGCGTGATCCTCATCGCCGCGACCAACCGGCCGGACATCCTCGACCCGGCGCTGCTCCGCCCGGGCCGCTTCGACCGGCAGATCGTGATCGACCGGCCGGACCTCGAGGGCCGCAAGGGCATCCTGCGGGTGCACGCCCGCGGCAAGCCGTTCGCGCCCGAGGTGGACCTCGACACCATCGCCCGCCGTACCCCGGGCTTCACCGGCGCCGACCTGGCGAACGTGATCAATGAGGCCGCGCTGCTCACCGCCCGGAAGGACGAGAAGCTCATCACGCAGGCGACGCTCGAGGAGGCGATCGACCGCGTGATGGCCGGGCCGGAGCGCAAGAGCCGGGTCATGTCCGACCAGGAGAAGAAGATCATCGCGTACCACGAGGGCGGCCACGCCCTGGTGGCGCACGCGCTGCCGAACGCCGACCCGGTCCACAAGATCACGATTCTGTCCCGCGGCCGCGCCCTCGGGTACACGATGACGCTGCCGATGGAGGACAAGTTCCTCGCCACGCGGTCGGAGATGATGGACCAGCTCGCCATGCTGCTCGGCGGCCGCACGGCGGAGGAGCTGGTGTTCCACGAGCCGACCACCGGTGCGGCGAACGACATCGAGAAGGCGACCCAGCTCGCCCGCCGCATGGTCACCGAGTACGGCATGAGCGAGCAGCTCGGCGCCCGCAAGTTCGGCAGCGGTTCGAGCGAGGTGTTCCTCGGCCGGGACATGGGCCACGAGCGCGACTACTCCGAGAAGATCGCCTCGGCGATCGACGAGGAGGTGCGGCGGCTCATCGAGACCGCGCACGACCGGGCCTGGGAGATCCTCGTCGAGTACCGCGACGTGCTCGACAACCTCGTCCTCGAGCTGATGGAGAAGGAGACCCTCTCCCGCGAGGAGGTCCTGCGGATCTTCGCCCCGGTGCGCAAGCGGGAGCACCGCCCGTCCTACCTCGGCTACGGCAAGCGCCTGCCGTCCGACCGTCCGCCGGTCCTCACCCCCAAGGAGCGGGCGGGCAACGGGTCGGGTCCGGCGCTGCCCTCCGGAGGACCGAACGGCGGCCCGAGCGGAGGACCGTCGGCCGACCAGTCGTTGCTGAGCGAGCGTGCCCCCAAGGACGAGGCGTAACGGAACCTGCGGCGACGGGGTCGGTCTTCGCACCGACCCCGCTGTCGTTGTAGGCCATATATATCGGTTAAAACAGACATCGGCGAAGAAATCGCCGATGATGTGGCGGCCCGGCGCCGGCGCCCTGTGAGCCGTGCCGGGCCGGTAAGGAAGTCTCATGGACAGCGAACTGATGCCGGAACGCCGCCCGGAGCCCCCGCCGTTCGACGCGGCCCGCATCGAGAAGGCCGTTCGCGAGATCCTCATCGCCATCGGCGAGGATCCCGATCGCGAGGGCCTGCGCGAAACCCCCGCCCGCGTCGCCCGCGCGTACGCCGAGCAGTTCGCCGGGCTGCGGCAGAACCCCGAGGACGTGCTCACCACCGTCTTCGACGCCGACCACGACGAGATGGTCCTGGTGCGGGACATCGAGGTGTCGAGCGTGTGCGAGCACCACCTCGTGCCGTTCTACGGCGTCGCCCACGTCGGATACATCCCCAACGACAAGGGGCAGGTCACCGGCCTGTCCAAGCTCGCCCGGCTGATCGACGTCTACGCCCGCCGCCCCCAGCTCCAGGAGCGCATGACCTCCCAGGTCGCCGACGCGCTCATGCGGGTGCTGGAGCCGCGGGGCGTGATCGTGGTGATCGAGGCCGAGCACCTGTGCATGACCATGCGCGGCGTGCGCAAGCCGGGCGCGAAGACGATCACCTCGGCGGTGCGCGGCAACTTCCGCAGCAGCGACCGCACCCGGGCCGAGGCGATGGCGCTCATCCTGGGCCGCCGATGACCGGCTCCACACCCCCCGGCCGTCGAGCCGATCGGGCCCCACGCCCTAGGCTGGAGGGCATGACCTCATGGAGCCTGCGTGGGCTGCCGGAACGGGCGCGGTGCCTGGTGATGGGCGTGGTGAACGTCACCCCCGACTCGTTCTCCGACGGCGGCCGGTGGTTCGACACGTCGGCCGCGATCCGGCACGGCCTGGACCTGGTGGCCGAGGGCGCCGACATCGTCGACGTGGGTGGTGAGTCCACCCGGCCGGGCGCCGCCCGGGTGCCGCTAGAGGAGGAGATCCGGCGGGTCGAGCCGGTGATCCGCGCCCTGGTGGCCGAGGGCGTCACGGTCAGCGTGGACACGATGCGCGCCGAGGTCGCCGAGGTCGCGGTCGAGGCCGGCGCCGCCCTCGTCAACGACGTGAGCGGCGGCCTCGCCGATCCGGCGATGGCCCGCGTGGTCGCCGCCGCCGGCGTGCCGTACGTGGTGATGCACTGGCGCGGCCACAGCCGCGACATGGACAGCCGCGCCATCTACACCGACGTGGTCACCGAGGTGCGCGAGGAGCTCGCCAAGCGGATCGACTCGGTGCTCGCCGAGGGCGTCGCCGAGGACCAGATCATCATCGACCCCGGCCTCGGCTTCGCCAAGCGGGCCGAGCACAACTGGGCGCTGCTCAAGCACCTCGACCGGCTCGCCGAGCTCGGCCGCCCCATCCTCGTCGGCGCGTCGCGGAAGCGCTTTCTGAGCCGCCTGCTCGCCGCCCCCGACGGCACCGCCCGGCCCTTCGAGGACTGCGACGTCGCCACGGCCGCCGTGAGCGCGCTCGCGGCCGCCGCGGGCGCCTGGTGCGTGCGCGTGCACGACGTCCGCCCCAACGCGGACGCGGTGCGCGTCGCGGCCGCCTGGCGGGCGGGGGGCGCCGGGTGAGTGTCGTCGCCGAGGTCGAGACGCTCAACCAGGAGTTCTACACGGCGATCGAGAACGGCGACCTCGACCGCATGGAGGCGATCTGGGCCGAGGACACCGACGGCCGCGAGGTCGTGTGCGTGCACCCCGGCTGGGGGATCGTCACCGGGCGGCGGGAGGTGCTGCGCTCCTGGGCGCTGATCATGGCGAACACGCCGTACATCCAGTTCGTCCTCACCGACGTGCGGACGAGCGTGGTGGGCGACGTGGCCGTGGTGTGCTGCGCGGAGAACATCCTCACCGCCGGCGACGAGAGTGAGACCGGCTTCATCGCGGGAAAGGTGGTCGCCACGAACACGTTCGTGCTCACCCCGCAGGGCTGGCGGCTGTGGATTCACCACGGCTCGCCGGTGCTGCAGGGCGATGAGGACGACGAGGACGGGCAGGAGGTCCTGTGACGGCGCTTGACGCCATCAGCGTACGGGGCATCCGGGCCCGCGGCCGGCACGGCGTGCTCCCGGCCGAGCAGGAGCTCGGTCAGGAGTTCACCGTGGACGTCACGCTGTACCTCGACACCGCGCAGGCCGCGGCCACGGACGACCTGAGCCTCACGGTCGACTACGGCGAGCTCGCCACCCGCCTCGCCGCGGTGGTGTCCGGTGAGCCGGTGAAGCTCATCGAGACCCTCGCCGAGCGGCTGGCGCAGGTCTGCCTGTCGTACGCGCGCGTCGAGGAGGTGGAGGTGAGCGTGCACAAGCCCGCCGCGCCCATCCCGCTGCCGTTCGACGACGTGGTGGTGACGATCAGACGGAGGCGGTCATGCGAGTCGTGATCGGGCTGGGCAGCAACCTGGGGCGCCGGCTGGAGAACCTGCAGGGCGCGATCGACACCCTCTTCGACGCTCCGGGGCTGGAGTTCGTCGCCATGTCCTCGGTGTACGAGACCGACCCGGTGGGCGGGCCCGAGCAGGGGCCGTACCTCAACGCGGTGGTGATCGGGGAGACCGAGCTCGACCCGCGGGCGCTGCTCGAGCGCGCGATGAACGTGGAGCGGGCGTTCGGCCGGGTGCGCACCGAGCGGTGGGGGCCGCGCACCCTCGACGTCGACCTGATCACGGTGGACGATGTGATCATGGAGGAGCCGGATCTCACCCTGCCGCACCCCCTGGCCCACGAGCGCGCCTTCGTGCTCGTGCCGTGGGTGGAGGCCGATCCGGACGCCGAGCTGCCCGGCCGCGGCTCGGCGGCCGCGCTGCTCGCCTCCCTCGACCAGTCGGGCGTGCGGCGGCGCCCGGACCTGAAGCTGCAACCTCCCGACTAAGGAGGCATGTGAAGCCCAGCCATCCCGGTCTGCTCGTCGCCCTGGTGGTCGTGTCCGCGACGCTCACCTGGGCGGTGCTCCAGGGGGTCTACTCCGAGATCCAGACGCTGCCGTGGACCGCGATCCCGACCGTGGGGCTGCTCGCCCTCGGCGAGGCGTACGCGGGCTGGACCACGCGGGCGCGCATCCTCCGCAAGCCGGGCACCAAGCCGGTCGATCCGATCGCGGTCGCCCGGCTCGTGGCCCTCGCCAAGGCCTCGGCGCTCGCCGGGTCGGTGTTCGCGGGGATCTTCGCCGGGTTCGTGCTGCGCGTGATCGACCTGCTCAGCCTGCCCAAGCCGCGGCACGACGCGATCGTCGGCGGCGGCTCGTTCGTCGCCTGCGTGCTGCTCGTCTGCGCCGCGCTCTACCTGGAGTACTGCTGCCGGGTGCCGAAGGACCCCGACCGGACCACCCCGCCGGCGGCGGGCGAGTAGCGCACCGCGGCGGGCGGGGGAGGAGGACGCCGCCCGCCGCCGGTGAGCGAACCGGTACGCCGTCCGCCTCCGGCGGGCGAACGGCACACGACCCGGCCCCGGCGGGCGGACGGTACACGGCCTGTCCGTCGGGCGCGCCCCGGCCTACTTGTCGATGTCGCCGACGACGAAGAACATCGAGCCGAGGATGGGGACGATGTCGGCGACCGTGTGGCCGGGCAGCACCTCCCGCAGCGCCTGCACGTTGTTGAACGAGGCCGAGCGGAGCTTGAGCCGCCACGGGGTCTTGTCGCCCTTGGAGACGAGGTAGTAGCCGTTGATGCCGAGCGGGCTCTCGGTCCAGGCGTAGGCGTGGCCCTCGGGCGGCCGGAGCACCTTGGGCAGCCGCTGGTTCACCGGCCCCCGCAGCTCGCGCAGCCGCTCGGCGCACGCCTCGGCGAGCGTGAGCGACTGCTCCACCTGGCGCAGCAGCACCCGGAACCGGGCGTGGCAGTCCCCGGCCGTCTCGGTGACCGGGGTCACCTCCAGCTCGCCGTACGCCAGGTAGGGGTCGTCGCGGCGCAGGTCGAGGCCGACGCCGGAGGCGCGGGCGATCGGGCCGCTCACGCCGTACTGCAGCACCGTCTCGCGGTCGAGGCGGCCGACGCCGACCGTGCGCTCGGCGAAGGCCGGGTCGCCGAAGATCAGCTCCTCGTAGTCGGGGAGGCGGCGCCGTACCGCGGCGACGGTTTGGTCGACCTGGTCGAGCCAGCCGTCGGGCAGGTCCTCCTTCAGGCCGCCGACCCGGTTGAACATGTAGTGCATGCGGCCGCCGGAGATCTCCTCCATCACCCAGCGCAGCCGCTCGCGCTCGGCGACGCCGAGGTCGGGCGGGGCCGAGCCGAGGCCGAGCGGGTGCACGCCGAGGAACATCAGGTGGCTGAGCACCCGGTTGAGCTCGGCGAGCAGGGTCCGCGCCCAGGTGGCCCGCTCCGGCACGGTCATGCCGAGCATGCGCTCCACCGCGAGCACCACGCCCAGCTCGTTGGCGAACGCCGACAGCCAGTCGTGGCGGTTGGCGAGCATGATGATCTGCCGGTAGTCGCGAACCTCGAAGAGCTTCTCCGCGCCGCGGTGCAGGAAGCCGACGATCGGTTCGGCGGCGACGATGCGGTCGCCGTCGAGGGTGAGCCGCAGCCGGAGCGCGCCGTGGGCCGAGGGGTGCTGCGGGCCGATGGTGAGGACGGTGTCCTCGGTCTCCCCCGGTGCGGCCGCGGCGGCGCCGATCCCCACTACGCGCTCGGTCATGCCCCCAGTATCGCGGAGGGCGGCCGCCGCCTCGGCCCGCCGTACCGGCCGGGGCAGGGTATGGCCACCCGATCGGGACAGATTGGGCAAGTTTGCACTATGATCGGCAATTGATTCCTGATTAGGATTGGCGCGTGCGGTTTGACCCTTGGGATCCGGAATTCGTCGCCCACCCCTACGACGTCTACGCCCACCTGCGCGAGCACGAGCCGGTGAGCTACTTCGAGCCCACCAACCAGTGGCTCATCAGCCGCCACGCCGACGTGGACGCGCTGCTGCGCGACCGCCGGCTCGGCCGCAGCTACCTGCACGTCGCCACCCACGAGGAGTTCGGCCGGGAGCCCGAGCCGGACTGGCACGCGCCGTTCTGGCGGGTGGTCCGGGCGGGCATGCTCGACGTCGAGCCGCCGGTGCACACCCGGCTACGGCGGCTGGTGTCGAAGGCGTTCACCCCGCGCATGGTGGAGTCGCTGCGGCCCCGGATCCGGGCGATCGCCACCGACCTCGCCACCCGGTTCGCCGAGCAGGGCGGCGGCGACCTGATCGCCGAGGTGGCCGAGCCGCTGCCGGTCACCGTGATCGCCGACATGCTCGGGGTGCCCGAGTCCGACCGGCACCTGCTGCGGCCCTGGTCGAACGACATGTGCCTGATGTACGAGCTCAACCCGCCGCTCGAGTACCAGCGGCGGGCGGTGCGCGCCGCCGAGGAGTTCGCCGAGTACCTGCGCGGCCTCGCCGCGGCCCGGCGGGAGAACCCCGGCGACGACCTGATCTCGCAGCTCGCGCAGGTGGCCGACGAGGGCGACCGGCTGACCGAGGACGAGCTGATCGGCACCTGCGTGCTGCTGCTCAACGCCGGGCACGAGGCGACCGTGAACGCCACCGGCAACGGGTGGTGGGCGCTGTTCCGCAACCCGGACCAGCTCGACCGGCTGCGCGCCGCGGTGCGGGACGGAGACCACCGCTTCGTCGCGACCGCCGTGGAGGAGCTGCTGCGCTGGGACACCCCGGCGCAGATGTTCGAGCGCTGGGTGCTCGAGGACATCGAGGTCCACGGCGTGCGCATCCCGCGCGGCTCCGAGGTCGCGCTGCTGTTCGGCTCGGCCAACCGGGACCCGGCGGTCTTCGCCGACCCCGACCGGCTCGACCTCGGCCGCGACCCCAACCCGCACATCTCGTTCGGCCTCGGCATCCACTACTGCCTCGGCGCCCCGCTCGCCCGGATCGAGCTCGCCGAGTCCTTCGCCGCGATCCTGCGCGCCGCCCCGGACATCGAGCCGGTGCGCGAGCCGGAGTGGAAACCCGGCTACATCATGCGCGGCCTGAAGGCCCTGGAGCTGCGCACCGGCTGAGCCTTTCCCGCCCACGTGCCCGGGTACGGCGCGGCGGCCGCCGGCCCGGGTGATCCGGACGTGGCCGACTTCGCCGCGGGTGTTCCACGGCGGCGGCCGCGCCTCCGCGTCCTGCGCCGGGCGGGTACGGCCGGCCGTACCCGGACGGCGGCGGGGCGAGGCCCGCGCCGGTGACGGCCGGCGTCCGCACCGGTCGCCCGTGGCGTCCCGCCCTGCTCGCACGGCCCCGGCGGGGGCCGACCCGAGGGCCTGCCCGCGCGTCCGGTGATGTCAGTGCTTGCCCCGGTTTGACACTCTTGATGGCTAACCGCTATCTATTAGCCAACCGTTAGGGGCCAACCGTTAGGGGACGGCATGCAGGATGCGGTGCTGGCGTTCCTCGCCAAGGAGCCGGCGCACGGGTACCACCTGCACACCCGGCTGCGGCGCGCTCTCGGTCCCCTCGGGGAGTCCCTCAACCGCGGGCAGATCTACGTGACGCTCGCCCGGCTGGAGCGGGCGGGGCTCGTCGTCGCCGAGCGCGCCGCGGGCCTCCCCGAGCGGCCGGAGCGCAAGGTGTACGCGCTGACGCCGGCCGGGCGGGAACGGGTGGCCGCCTGGCTGAACGAGGTGGGCTGGCCGAAACCGGACCTGGCCGAGTTCCACCTGAAGCTCACCGCCGCCGCGGCGACCCGGCTCGCCGACCCGGTGGCGCTCGTGGCGGCGCAGCGCCGGGAGGTGATGCGCCGCCTGCGCGAGGTGCAGCAGGCGGCGCTGGCCGAGCCCGCGGAGTCCGGCGCCGGGCCGCTGCTGGAGGGGATCGTGCTGCGGCTGCAGGCCGATCTGCGCTGGCTGGACGCGTGTGAGCGGGCCTGGTCCGGGGCCGGCGACGCGGCCGGGGGAGGGTGACGATGCCGGGTGCCGTGATCCGGGCCCGCGGCCTGGTGAAGCATTTCGGCCGGGGCCAGAGCCTCGTCCGCGCGGTGGACGAGATCGACCTGGAGGTCGCCGAGGGGGAGACGCTCGCCGTCATGGGACCCAGCGGATGCGGCAAGTCGACCCTGCTGCACCTGCTGGGCGGCCTGGAGCGGCCCACCGCCGGAGAGGTGTGGGTGGCCGGCCGGCGCATCGACACGCTGAGCGAGCGGGCCCTGGCGGGCGTGCGACGCCGGTCGGTGGGGTTCGTCTTCCAGTCCTTCCACCTGGTGGAGGAGCTGTCGGCGGCCGAGAACGTGGAGCTGCCCGCGCTGCTCGCCGGATGCTCGCCGCGCGAGGCGCGGCGGCGGGCGATGCTGCTGCTGGAGCGCGTCGGGCTCGCCGGCCGCGCCCGGCACCTGCCCTCGCGGCTGTCGGGCGGCCAGCGGCAGCGGGTCGCCATCGCCCGCGCGCTGGTCAACGAGCCGCTGGTCGTGCTCGCCGACGAGCCGACCGGCAACCTCGACACCGCGGCCACGCTCGAGGTGCTGCGGATCTTCGCGGAGCTGCGCGCCGCCGGCCAGACCCTGGTGATCGTCACGCACGACGAACGCGTCGCGGCCACCGCGGACCGGCTGGTGTCGATGCGCGACGGGATGTTCGTCGACGACACCCGCCTCGCCGCCGCCCGGCCGCGCGGCCTGGGCGGGCTGCTCTGGCCGGAGGACTGACCGCGTGGGCTCCCTGCTGCTCGCCGTACGCCTGGCCCTGGCCAACGTGCGCCGCCACCCGGCCCAGGCCGCGATGCTGTTGCTCTCGGTGACCGTGGCCACCGCCACGATGGCGCTGGGGCTCTCCCTGCACGGGGTGAGCGACGCGCTGTACGCGCATACCCGCGCGGCCACCGCCGGGCCGGACGTGGTGGTGCTCTCCGGCGAGTCGGGCCCCGAGGTGAGCGCCGCGCTGGCCTCGCTCACCGACCGCCCCGACGTGGTCGCCCACCACGGCCCCTACCGCATCGTCTACGCCGAGCTCACCGCGCGCGGCGCGGTGGCCTCCCCGGTGGTGGTGCACGGCTTCGCCGAGCGGCCCGGCCCGGTCAACCGTCCGCTCGTCACCGACGGACGGTGGGTACGGCCCGGCGGCACCGTCCTCGAACGCGGCTTCGCCGACGCGCTCGGCGTGGGCGTCGGCGACCGCGTCACCATCGCCGGCCGCTCCTACCCCGTCGTGGGGATCGCCGTCACCGCGGCCACCTCCATCTATCCGTGGGGCGCGCAGATCGGCCCGTACGGCGGCCCCAGCGACTACACCGGCCTGGCCTGGATGACCGCCGCGGACGCCCGGGCGCTGGCGCGGTCCCGGGACCTCCCGGTGACCACGGCCATCGACCTCAGGCTGCGCGACCCCGCCGCGGCCGACACCTTCCGCCACACCGTCCCCGACGACCACCCCGTCCGCGTCTTCCGGCCCACCTTCCGCTCCTGGCAGTTCACCGCCCAGCACGACAAGGTGATCCTCCGGAACGCGCAGCCGATCCTCGTCATCGGCGGCTGGATGCTCGGCTTCCTCGCCGTCACCGGGGTGGCGACGCTCGCCGCGGGGCGCGTCGCCGAGCAGACCCGCCGGGCCGGGCTGCTCAAGGCCGTCGGCGCCGGGCCGGGCCTGATCGCCGCCGCCCTGCTCACCGAGTACCTGGCGGCGGCGCTGGCCGGCGACGCGCTCGGGCTGGCGCTCGCCCGCCTCGCTCTGCCCGTCGTCGCCGCCCCCACCGCCAGCCGGATCGGCGACGCCGAGCCGACGGCCGGCGCCGTCGTCGCGGCCACCGTCCTCGCCGTGGCGGTGGCGGTGCTCGCCGCGCTGGGGCCCACGCTGCACGCCATGCGCACGGCGACCGTCACGGCGCTCGCCGCCTCCGCCCGCCGGCCGCGCCACCGGCCGCTGCTCAACGCGCTGACCGCGCCGCTGCCCACGCCCCTGCTGCTCGGGCTCCGGCTCGCCGCCCGCCGGCCGGGCCGTGCCGTACTGCAGGCGTGCACCACCGCCACCACCGTGGTCGCGATCACCGTCCTGCTGACCGTCCACGCCCAGCGGGAGCGGGGCTACGGCCTCGACGGCTCGGTCGCCCTGCCCAACCTGCGCGGCCTGCACGACCGCCGGCTGATGCTCGCGATCACCGTGCTGCTGGTCGCGCTCGCGATCGTCAACATCCTCACCTTCACCTGGACCACCGCGATGGAGGCCCGGGCGACCATGGCGATCGCCCGCGCGCTCGGCGCCACCCCGGGCCAGGTCACCACCGCGCTGTCCGCCGCCCAGCTGCTGCCCGGCCTGCCCGGGGCCGTCCTCGGCGTGCCGCTGGGCTTCCTCGTGTACCTGCTGTTCGCCACGGGAAACTCGGTCCCGCCGCGGCCGTCCTGGATGGCCGGCGCTGCGCTCGGCACCCTCCTGGCCACCGCGGCGCTCACCGCCCTGCCCGCCCGCCTGGCGGCGCGCCGCTCGGTGGCCCGGGAGCTCGCCGCGGAGGCCGCCTAGCGGCGTCAGGGGAGGTTCACCCGCTGAGCGAGCCAGCCGAACGCGCCGAGACCGGCCGGGTCGATGAGCTCGGCCTCCTCGCCGGCCCGGGCGAGCGCGCGCAGGTAGGCGCGCGGATCGGTGCGGGCGAGGTGGAGCGGCGGCGGGGCGCCGGTGACGCCGAGGGCGCGCAGCGCCTCGCGCTGGGTGGTGAGCTCGGTCGCGGTCGCGCCCGCCCGCTCCCCGGCCGCGGCGACCGCGTCGAGCGCGACGTGCGCGGTGATGTCGCACGAGCCGTCGGGCACCGGCGGGACCGTGCGGCCCTCCCGGTAGGCGGCGAGCGTGCCGCCCGGCGGCCGGTCGCGCAGGGAGTGGGCGTAGTCGGCGGCGACCGCGAGCCCGCGGTCGATCCGGCCGACCAGCGCGGCCCACGCCTCGTCCCGCGGCCGGCCGATCTCCGCCCGGTCGCCGGGCCTGCGCAGCGGCCACCAGCGCTCCAGCCAGGCGAGGTCCGCGGCGCACGGCTCGCCGCCGAGCCGCTCGGCGCCGGTGCGCGGGTCGACGAGCACGAGCCGCGGGCCGTGCTCGGTCAGCTCGGCGACGTCGAGCGGGACGTTGTCGAGCCACTCGTTCGCCACCACGAGGCCGCGCAGCCGGTCCGGCACGGTGCGGGTCCACGCGATGCGCTCGGGCAGGCCGGGCGGGCGCGGGGCGAGCTCCACCGCGGTGACCCGCAGCCGGGCGGCGAGCTCCGGCCGGGCGAGCGCGAGCACGCGCGCCGCGAGCGTGCCGTCCCCCGCGCCCATGTCCACGAAGTCGAGCACGGCGGGGTGCCCGAGCCGGGCGTCGACGTCGGCGAGCAGGCGGCCGATCGCCTCGGCGAAGACCGGCGAGGCCGCGACCGAGGTGCGGAAGTGCCCCGCGGGCCGCTCGCGGAGGTAGAAGCCGGCCTCGCCGTACAGGGCGCGCCGGATCGCCTCCCGCCAGGTGAGCCACACGCGACACGACGCTACCGGCACGCCGCCCCGCCGTGCGCGCTCCGGCGCGTACGGCACGGCGGCAGCCGGCGCGCTCGGCGCGGGAGCCTGCCGCCGCCCCGGCCCGCCCCCGGCGCGGTGACCTCCGGCGACCGGCCGGGGCGGCACAAGTTACGCTGGGGCCGACTGCCGTGGCCGGACGGCCCGAGGCGGTCCGGGCGCACGCCCGCGGGCCGCCGCGGACCGCCGCCAGACCCGATGGCGATGGGACGAAGTCATGGACCTCAGTGATCGCCCGGCGCGACTCGACGTGGGCGTCGTCGGGGCCGGACGGGTCGGCTCGGCGCTCGGCGCCGCCCTCGCGCAGGCCGGCCACCGCGTCGTCGCCGCGAGCGGCGTCTCCGACGCCTCCCGTCGCCGCGCCGTGGAACGCCTCGGTGTCACCGAGATCGTGCGGCCGGAGGAGGTGGTCGAGGCCGCCGGGCTGGTGCTGCTCACCGTCCCCGACGACGTGCTCCCCGGCCTCGTCTCCGGCCTCGTGGCCACCGGCGTGAACCTGCGCGGCAAGCTGCTCGTGCACTGCAGCGGCGCGTACGGCCTCGCCGTGTTCGACCCGGCCACCCGGGCCGGGGCGCTGCCGCTCGCGCTCCATCCCGTGATGACCTTCACCGGCCGCGACGACGACCTGCGCCGGCTCACCGGCTGCTTCTTCGGCGTCACCGCGCCCGATCCGCTGCGCCCGGTCGCCGAGGCCCTGGTGATCGAGATGGGCGGGGAGCCCGCCTGGATCGAGGAGAAGGACCGGGCGCTCTACCACGCGGCGCTGGCGAGCGCGGCGAACCACATGGTGACCCTGGTCGCCGAGTCCGAGCAGCTGCTGGCGAAGATCGGCGTGGAGCACCCCGGGCGCATGCTCGGCCCGCTGCTCGGCGCCGCCCTCGACAACGCGCTGCGGCTCGGCATGGCCGGGCTCACCGGGCCGGTGGTGCGCGGCGACGCCGGCACGGTGCGCAAGCACGTGGACGCGCTCATCCTCGCCGCGCCCGAGGCGGCCGACGCCTACGTCGCCCTGGCCCGGCTCACCGCCGACCGGGCGCTCGCCGCGGGATTGCTCAAGCCGGAGCAGGCCGAGCGGCTGCTCGACGCACTGGGGGGAAACCGATGGACCTGATCATCGCCCGCGACCGGAGCGAGCTGGCCGAGGCGCGCGCCAAGCTCGGGCTCACCGGCGGCCCGGGCTCGCCCACGCTCGCCCTGGTACCGACGATGGGGGCGCTCCACGAGGGCCACCTGTCGCTGATCCGGCTCGCCAGGAAGCACGCCGACCTCGTCGCGGTGAGCATCTTCGTCAACCCCCTCCAGTTCGGGCCGGGGGAGGACTACGACCGGTACCCGCGGACCTTCGACGCGGACGTGGCAGCGTGCCGCGCCGAGGGGGTGAACCTGATCTTCGCGCCGTCGGCCGAGGTGATGTACCCGCCGGACCGGCAGGTGGGCGTCTCCTCCGGCCGCATGGGCACGATCGTCGAGGGGCGTTTCCGGCCCGGCCACTTCGACGGCGTGCTCACCGTGGTGCTCAAGCTGTTCAACCTGATCCGCCCCGACGTGGCGATCTTCGGCCAGAAGGACGCCCAGCAGCTCGCCATGATCCGGCGCATGGTCACCGACCTCGACGTCCCGGTGCGCATCATCGGCGCGCCGATCGTGCGCGAGCCGGACGGCCTGGCGATGTCGAGCCGCAACCGGTACCTGTCGCCGGAGGAGCGCGAGATCGCGCTCGCCCTCTCCCGCGCGCTGCGCGAGGGCGCGGCCCGCCGTACCCCGGCCGAGATCGTCGCGGCGACCCGGGCCGTGCTCGACGCGGCCCCGCTGCAGGTCGACTACGTCGTGCTCGCCGACCCGGCGACGTTCGAGGAGGTGGGCGAGGACCACGTCGGCGAGGCCGTGCTCGCCGTCGCCGCGCGGGTCGGCACCACCCGGCTCATCGACAACGTCACGGTCACGCTGCCGCCGCGCGGGGAGTGAGCCAGGGCGGCCCCGGGAATCGGCCGCGGCCGGGGACACGTTATCGTCATGTTGACGAATTCAGGCACGACCCCCGGAGGCCGATGTGACCGGCGCACCCGCCCTCCCCCGACGGCTGACCGCCCCTGAGCCCGGCTGGACCGTGCACGCCGACGTCGTGGTCGTCGGCTCCGGCATCGCCGGGCTCACCGTCGCGGTCCGGTACGCCGAGCTGGTCCCGGACGCGAAGGTGCTCGTGGTCACCAAGGACGTGCTGAGCGCCGGGTCCACCCGCTGGGCCCAGGGCGGCATCGCCGCGGTCGTCGACCCCGACGACACCCCGGCCGCGCACCTGAGCGACACGCTCGCCGCCGGGGCCGGGCTGTGCGACGAGTACGCGGTCCGGGTGCTCGTCACCGAGGGGCCGGAGGCGCTGCGCTGGCTGATCACCGAGGGCGCCCGGTTCGACCGCGGCCCGGACGGCGAGCTGCGGCTCGGCCGCGAGGGCGGGCATCGGCGCAACCGCATCGTGCACGCGGGCGGCGACGCCACCGGCGTGGAGGTGCAGCGCGCCCTCGTCGAGGCCGCCCGGCGGCGGGGCATCGAGACGATCGAGCACGCGCTCGCCCTCGACCTGCTCACCGACGCCGAGGGGCGGGCCTGCGGCATCACGCTGCACGTGATGGGGGAGGGCACCCGGGACGGCGTGGGCGCGGTGCGGGCCGGCGCGGTCGTGCTCGCCACCGGCGGCATGGGCCAGGTGTACGCCTCCACCACCAACCCGGCGGTGTCCACCGGCGACGGGCTCGCGCTCGCGCTGCGCGCCGGGGCGGTCGTGCGCGACCTGGAGTTCGTGCAGTTCCACCCCACCGTGCTGTGGCTCGGCGAGGACTCCACCGGCCAGCAGCCGCTGATCTCCGAGGCGGTGCGCGGCGAGGGCGCCTTCCTGATCGACGAGAGCGGCGAGCGGTTCATGCGGGACGTGCACGAGCTCGCCGACCTCGCCCCGCGCGACGTGGTGGCCAAGGCGATCATGCGGCGGATGCGCCAGACCGGCGCCGACCACGTCTACCTCGACGCCCGGCACTTCGGCGAGGAGAAGTGGCGCACCCGGTTCCCCACGATCTACGCGGTCTGCCGGGAGCACGGCATCGACCCGGTCACCGAGCCGATCCCGGTGGTGCCCGCCGCCCACTACTCCGGCGGCGGCGTGCTCACCGACACGCGGGGCCGTACCACCGTGCCCGGCCTGTACGCCTGCGGCGAGGTGGCGTGCACCGGCGTGCACGGCGCGAACCGGCTCGCCTCGAACTCGCTGCTCGAGGGGCTGGTGTTCGCCTGCCGTATCGCCCGCGACCTCGCCCGGCCGCGGCCGCTGCCCGGCGACCCGGCCCCCGACACCCGGCCGCACGGCCTCGTCGACCCGCGGGTCCGGCCCCGCGTCCAGACGCACATGAGCCGCGGCGCGGGCGTGCTGCGCAGCGAGGAGAGCCTGCGCGAGGTGGCCCGCTTCCTCATGGACGCCCGGTGGACCCCGGTCGAGGTGGCGCCCGGCGTCGACTCGTGGGAGGCGACGAACCTGCTCACCGTGGCCACCGTGCTCACCGCGGCCGCGCTCGCCCGCAAGGAGACCCGAGGGTCGCACTGGCGCGAGGACTTCCCGGACCGGAATGATGCGGAGTGGCTCGGCCACCTCGACGTGACCCTGGATGGGGGGATGACCTTCGTGGCGCACGACGACGCCGTGCTTCCCCGGCACCTCGACGCCGACCTGGCCGCGGCCGGGCTCGACCCGCAGGCCGTGCTGCGCCTGGTCCGGACCGCGCTGGAGGAGGACCTCGCCGAGGCGGGCGACGTGACCAGCCGGGCGACGATCCCGGCGGAGCAGACCGCCACGGCGGACTTCGTCGCGCGCCGCGACGGCGTCGTCGCCGGCCTGCCGGTCGCCGAGGCCGTGCTCGCCGTGGTCTCCGCGAACCGGGTCACCGCGGTACGGCACGCCGAGGACGGCGACCGGGTCAAGGCGGGTGAGGTGCTGATGACCGTCACCGGACCGGCCCGGGACATCCTCACCGCGGAGCGCACCGCCCTCAACTTCCTCACCCACCTGTCCGGCGTCGCCACCCTCACCGCGCGCTGGGTGGCCGCGGTGGCCGGCACCAAGGCGAGGATCCGGGACAGCCGCAAGACCCTCCCCGGGCTGCGCGCGCTGGAGAAGTACGCGGTCCGCTGCGGCGGCGGTGTCAACCATCGAATGTCGCTGTCCGACGCCGCTCTGATCAAGGACAATCACGTGGTGGCCGCGGGAGGGGTGGACAAGGCGTTCCGCGCCGTGCGGGCGGCGTACCCGGACCTGCCGATCGAGGTCGAGGTGGACCGCATCGACCAGATCCCGCCCGTGCTCGCCGCGGGCGCGCAGGAGATCCTGCTGGACAACTTCACCGTCGAGGAGCTCGCCGAGGCGGTGCGCCTGGTGAACGGCCGGGCGCGGCTGGAGGCCAGCGGGGGTCTCACCCTGGAGACGGCCCGCGAGGTCGCCGAGACCGGCGTCGACTACCTCGCGGTGGGCGCGCTCACCCACTCCGCGGCCGCTCTGGACATCGCGCTGGACCTGCGGAGGGCCTGATGCTGCTGGCCGTCGACGTCAGTAACACCCACACGGTGCTGGGGCTGTTCGATGGAGAGGAGGTCATCGAGCACTGGCGGATCGCCACCGACCCGCGGCGCACCGCCGATGAGATCGCCGTGGTGCTGCAGGGGCTGCTCGCCCAGTCGCCGCTGCTGAAGAACGCCGACATCAGCGGCATCGCGATCTGCTCGACGGTGCCGTCGGTGCTCAACGAGATGCGGGAGATGTCCCGCCGCTACTACGGCGACGTGCCCACGGTCGTGGTCGAGCCGGGGGTGCGCACCGGCGTGCCGGTCCGCATGGACAACCCCAAGGAGGTCGGCGCCGACCGGGTGGTGAACGCGCTCGCCGCCTACACCCTCTACCGCGGGCCGTGCGTGGTCGTCGACTTCGGCACCGCGACCTCGTTCGACGCGGTCTCGGCGAAGGGCGAGTACGTCGGCGCGGTGACCGCACCCGGCATCGAGATCTCCGTGGACGCCCTCGCCTCGGCCGGTGCGCAGCTGCACAAGGTGGAGCTGGTCCGGCCGCGCTCGGTGATCGCCAAGAACGCGGTGGAGGCGCTGCAGTCGGGGATCGTGTACGGCTTCGCCGGGCTCGTCGACGGCATCGTCGAGCGCATGTCCGCCGAGCTCGCCCCCGACCCGGAGGACGTCACCGTGGTCGCCACCGGCAGCCTCGCCCCGCTCGTCGTCGGCGAGGCCGGGTCGATCGACGTGCACGAGCCCTGGCTCACCCTGATCGGCCTGCGCCTCATCTACCAGAAGAACACCTCCCAGTGACCGGGCCGGTGCCGCCGTCCTCCTCCCACGGCGCGCACGGCTCCTGACGCGGCCCCTGACACGGCGTCTGACACGGCGCCGCCGTACCGTCCGTCGTACGGGGCCGCCGGCGGCCGACCGGACATCGGGGGCGCGGGCGAGGGTGCCCCCGGTTCTCCTCGGTCCAGATCACGCGCGCGTGCTCGCTACCCTTAAGCCTGTGACCGAAGATGTGACGACGACCTCGCTTCCCGAACAGATGCGGGTACGCCGGGAGAAGCTGGAGCGCCTCCGCAAGGAGGGCATCGACCCCTACCCGGTGAACTTCCCGCGGACCACGACCATCGCCGAGGTCCGGGAGAAACACCAGGGGCTGCCTCCGGACACCGCGACGGGCGAGCGTGTCGGGGTCACCGGCCGGGTCATGCTGCTGCGGACGAGCGGCAAGCTGTGCTTCGCGACGATCCGCGACGGCACGGCCGCGATGCAGATCATGCTCTCGCTCGACCGCGTCGGCGAGGAGGCGCTGGCCCGGTGGAAGCGGGACATCGACCTCGGCGACCACGTGGGCGTCGAGGGCGAGGTGGTCACGTCGCGGCGCGGTGAGCTGTCGGTCATGGTGGACCGGTGGGCGCTGACCTCCAAGTGCCTGCGGCCGCTGCCGGACAAGCACAAGGGCCTCACCGACCCCGAGGCCCGGGTGCGCATGCGGTACGTCGACCTCATCGTGAACGACGAGGCGCGCCGCATGGCGTACCTGCGCAGCGAGACCGTGCGGGCGGTGCGCGACTTCTGGCACGAGGAGGGCTACCTCGAGGTCGAGACGCCGATGCTGCAGCCGATCCACGGCGGCGCCGCGGCACGGCCGTTCAAGACCCACATCAACGCCTACGACATGGAGCTCTATCTGCGCATCGCGATCGAGCTCTACCTCAAGCGGCTCGTGGTCGGCGGCATCGAGAAGGTCTTCGAGATCAACCGGAACTTCCGGAACGAGGGCGCCGACGCGACCCACAACCCCGAGTTCACCATGCTCGAGGCGTACGGCACCTACCTCGACTACCACGACATGGCGCGGCTCACCCAGCGCATGTACCAGCGGGCCGTGGTGGCCGCGCTGGGCACCACGGTCGTGGTGCACGAGGGCAAGGAGTACGACCTCGGCCTGGAGGAGTGGCCGCGGATCACGCTGTACGGCTCGGTCTCGGAGGCGCTCGGCGAGGAGATCACGCCGGACACGCCGCTGGAGACGCTGCGGCGCTTCGCCGACAAGCGCGAGATCCAGTGGGACCCCAAGTGGGGGCCGGGCAAGCTCGTGCAGGAGCTGTTCGAGGCGCTCGTCGAGCACACGCTGATCCAGCCCACCTTCGTGATGGACTACCCCGTCGAGACCTCGCCGCTCACCCGGCAGCATCGGGACGACCCCCGGCTCACCGAGAAATGGGACCTCATCGGTTTCGGCACCGAGCTCGCCACCGCGTATTCGGAGCTGATCGATCCCATCGAGCAGCGCCGCCGGCTCACCGAGCAGTCGCTGCTCGCGGCGGGCGGGGATCCGGAGGCGATGCAGCTCGACGAGGATTTCCTCCGGGCATTGGAGTACGGCATGCCGCCGACCGGCGGCGTGGGCGTCGGGATCGACCGGATGATCATGGCGTTCACCGGCAAGAACATCCGGGAGACGATCCTGTTCCCGCTGGTCAAGCCCGTGCAGTGAATCCGGACGCTATATTTCGTCCGTTTTAGTGAAATCTCAAATTGCATGCCGAGGGGTGTGATCGGAAAAGCCGATCATGCCCCTCGGTGACGTGTTTGTGGGGTTCTCCACAGAACCGTCGCCGGGCGCTTGACGACCTTGATCGATGCGTTTAGCGTTCCACACGGAGCGGGCCAAGACAAAGCGACATCGCCGAGTTCGTCGTGAGGGAGGTTTCCCGATGGCGGTTCCCGATGTGGTCTCGCAACGGGGCGATCGCGTCGTCGACACGGAGGGCGTAACGCTCACCGAGGAGGACCTGCTCCTGCTGTCCGAGCTCGCCAAGGGGGTCACGGTCGACCGGGTCGGGCGGCGGCTCGACGTGAGCGGGCGCACCGTGCGGCGGCGGCTGCGCGGCATCTGCGACCGTATCGGCGTCGCCACCGCCATCGAGGCGGTCGCCTGGGCGGCCCGCAGGCGACTCATCTGACCGGCGTTTCCGGCCGCGCGCCCGAGCGTGGCGCGGCCCGGACCTCGGCGTACCTCCGGTCGGCGGGGCCGCGGCGGTCGCCGAGGTTTCCGCGTTTCCGACCGGTGTTTCCGGCCGGCGCCGGACTCGGCGGTGCCGCAGGAGGGTGGGAACCGCATCACGGCGCCGGCGAGCCGTGCGTGACGAGCCCGCTGCGGACGCCTCGCGGCGCGGCCGGTGATCGCGTCAGTCGGCGATGCGGACGGCCCCCGCGAACGGCCGGTCGTTGATCGAGGCCACGCGCACCACGTCACCGGTCCGCGGCGCGTGCACCATGAGGCCGCCGCCGATGTAGATGCCGACGTGGTGCAGGTCGCGGTAGAAGAACACCAGATCGCCGGGGCGCAGCTGGTCGCGGGGGATGGGCCGGCCCGCGGTCCACTGGCTGCCGGTGTAGTGCGGCAGCCGGATGCCGACCTTCGCGTACGCCCACATCACCAGCCCGGAGCAGTCGTAGGCGTTCGGGCCCGCGGCACCCCACACGTACGGCTTGAGCTGCTGGGTCATCGCCCACCGCGCGGCCTGGGCGGCCTTGCCGTTCCCGACGATCGGGATGTTCATCCGCCGCGCCCGCCCGGCGGCGGCCTTGAGCTGCTCGTTGGCCCGGCGGAAGATGCTGCTCTCGGTCCGGGCGATCAGCTTGGTGATCTTCTCGCGGCGCTGCTCGAGGTTCTTGACGATCTTGGAGACCTCGGCCTGCTGCCGCTGCGCCTCCTTCTTGGCCCGCTCGGCCTCGGCGAGCAGCTTGCTCAGCCGGTTCACCTCGGCCCCGCGCTCCATCTGCAGCGCGTACCCGGTCGCCGCGCCGTCGAGGTACGAGTCGGGGTCGGCGCTGCCGATCGCGCCGAGCACCGAGCCGAAGCCGCCCATCATGTACGCGCCCTGGGTGAGCAGCCCGGCGCGCTCCCGCCGCACCGCGAGCTCGTCCTCGTTCTCGCGCAGCGTCCGCTGCGCCCGGTCCGCGACCTTCTTGGCCTTCTTCAGCCGCTCGCGCTCGCCGTTGTACTGCTCGGTCAGCTTCTCGATCTCCTCGTAGAGCGACTCGAGCTGCTTGGTGAGCTTGTTGAGGCTGGGCTCGGGGTCGGCCGCGGCCGACGCGCCGGTACCGAGCGTCAGTGCGGCGACGAGGACGCCGACCAGGAACGTGCGCAGCAGCAAGCAAGCTCCTCTCGGTGGCCGCCTACCGGGTTAGCTGACGGGTTCGGGCCGGGAGCAGCCCTACCGGACCCCGCTCGGTCGCCCCGGCGGGAGTCCTCGGATTCACCCCGTAGGAGGGTATGGGTCCCCGGTTCCCCGTGCCGATGGCGGGGGCGGTGGGGATTCGGCGGATCGGCCGCGCATAGGCGGCCGACATCGAAGCTGGACATTAATGCACGCCCACTCGGCCCTCAACCGAAACGACGATTTCGTTGTGATTCGACAACCGCTCAATCACGGTCCGGTCACGGCTTTGCAGCTCGCCGAACGCCGCGCACGGCGGGCCGTACCCGCGCGGAGAAGGGGAGCCCACCGGCCATACGGAACGGATCCGCCGAAGAGATCCGCGATGCCGTTCCGGGCCCGGTCACAAAAGTGATCACATCCTGCAATCTTTCGGTTCACGGACCGGCGGATACGACATGGCCCCGGCAGGATACCCTGACCTGTCATGGAGCAGGCTGCGGGAAGCACACCGCCGGAGAGCGAGGTCGTGGTCCGACGCGCCCGTACTCCGGATGTGCGGGGGATCCGGCGGCTCGTCGACATGTACTCGGGTGTGGGGCCGCGTCTGCTCAAGAAAGCCACCGTCACCCTCTATGAGGACGTGCAGGAGTTCTGGGTGGCGGAGCACCGCGGTGTCGTGATCGGGTGCGGGGCGCTCCACGTGCTCTGGGAGGACCTCGCGGAGATACGCACGGTCGCCGTGGACCCGGAATGGCGCGGACGCGGCATCGGCCACCGCATCGTCACCGCCCTTCTCGACACCGCACGGGAGTTGGGACTTCGCCGTGTCTTCTGCCTCACATTCGAGGTGGGCTTCTTCGCCAGGCACGGTTTCGTCCCGATTCAAGGGACGCCGGTCTCCCCCGAGGTGTACGCGGAACTGCTCGCCTCCTACGACGAGGGGGTGGCCGAGTTCCTTGATCTGGAGCACGTCAAACCCAACACGCTCGGCAACACGAGGATGTTGCTGCACCTGGAGCCGCCGCCGGACGCGTCCGGTTCGGCGTCCACCGGCGCCGGTTCCCCCGGTGCCGGTTCCGCCGGCACGGCCGCCGCGGGCACGGTTCCGCCCGGCGCGGCGGGCGCCGATTCCCGAGGCGAGGGCGGTAAGGGTGACGGTTGATCTCTCGGGCCGCTACGTTGGGCCAGCCAGCATGTGCCTGAAATGTGCGACATGCCCACGCGAAGTGAGGTGACACGGTGAGCACCGGACAGCCACCGTATCCACGGGACGAGCCGGAGGCGCCGGGGGCGCCGGACAACCGGCAGGGCTCCGACCGGCCGGGTGAGGGATACGACCCGGACAGGACGGTCGTGAGCTACCGATCCAACCAGCAGGGTTACGGCGGGCAGCCCGGTCAGGGGGGCGCCTACGGCCCGCAGGCGGGCTACGCCCAGCAGGGGCAGGGCGCGGCCCAGTACGGCTACGGCCAGCAGGGTGCCTACGGTCAGCAGCCCGGGCAGCAGACGGGTCCGCAGGCCTACGGGGCGCAGCCCGGCCAGCAGGCGTACGGCCAGCAGGGGGCGTACGGGCAGCCCGGTCAGGGGGGTGCCTTCGGGCAGCAGGCGTACGGTCAGCAGCCCGGCCAGCAGTCGGGTCCGCAGGCCTACGGCCAGCAGGGCGCCTACGGTCAGCAGCCCGGGCAGCAGTCGGGCCCGCAGGCCTACGGGGCGCAGCCCGGCCAGCAGGCGTACGGCCAGCAGGGGGCGTACGGGCAGCCCGGTCAGGGGGGTGCCTTCGGGCAGCAGGCGTACGGTCAGCAGCCCGGCCAGCAGTCGGGTC
>QGUZ01000562.1 GCA_003242605.1 Actinomycetota bacterium | reverse complement strand
GGGATCTGTCGAAGTTCGCCGACTCGATGCGGACGTTCACGGTGACCACCTCCGGCGCGATCTCCGCCAGCCGCCGGTTCCGCTCGCTGTAGCCCGCGCCGCGGCCGGCGAACCCGTACGCGCGGGCGCCTGCGGCCGGGAGGTCCGCCCGGCGCGCCGGCGGAGGCCGCCGGGCCGGCGATGGCGCCCGGGCCTGGCCGGCGGCCGGCGAGCCCGCGCGCGGCGGTGCGGCGTCGCGAGCGCGTGCCCGTCCCACCGGCGCCCCGGCCGGCGCCGGTGGGGCGCGCCACATCCGACGCCGGTGGGCGGGATCGGCGAACCGGCGCCGGCCGCGGAGGAGTCAGGCGCCGCCGCCCGCGGCCGGATCGCGGCGTACCCGGGCATGGGCGAAGACCGACAGGTCGCAGGCGCTCAGCGAATCGGACCGGTGCCACAGGGCGGCGTCGATCGCCTCGCGCTGCCGTGCCTGCTCGATCACCTCGAACCCGTGCCTCTCCAGCAGGGCGGACATCTCCTCGGGGGCGAAGAAGGTCACCCATGGTTCCCCGAATCCGGCCGCGGCCGCCCGGACGTGCTCCGCGTACTCCCGGCCGGCGGCGTCCCACAGCGCCTCGGGGAGCAGGTACTCCACGACGAGCTCCGTGCCGGGCGCGAGGCGGCCGAGCCACGCGAGCGTCCGCTCCACCGCACCGCGGGTGAGGTACATGGTGACACCGAGCCAGCTCACGAACGCCGGCCGGGAGGGGTCCAGCCCGCCGTACGCGAGACGGTCGAATTGCTCTTCCAGATCGGCCGGGACGAAGCGCAGCGAGGGCGGCGCGGGGATCCCGCTCGCGGTGAGCAGCGCGCGCTTCCACCCCTGGGTGTCCGGGTGATCGACCTCGAAGACGCGGATCTTCCCGGCGTACGGGGACCGGTAGGCGAACGAATCCAGCCCGGCGCCGAGGATCACGTACTGGCCGATTCCGCGGCCGATCGCCTCGGTCAGCCGGTCCTCCGTGTAGCGGCTGCGCGTGACCGCCGCGGTCCGGGCGCCCGCGAGGACCGGCTCCGTGCCATGGGCACGGTGGAAGCCCACCAGCGTCTCGGCCCGCTCGCCGAGCAACCGGTAGGCCAGGGTGTCGCGGAAGATGTGCGGCTCTTCATCGACGATCAGATGCGCCGCCCGGGCCGCCGCGGCCATGAGCGCGGTCATGCTCGGTTCTCCGTCATTTCGCATGACGGAGAAACTACCGCCTAATTTTTGTAATTTTGGCTATCATATCATTGAATAAAAAATTTTTCGACATATATCAAATATCCATTTGATACCGATCGAAGAGGTGCGGTGCGCGGCCGCGCGAGCGGTACGCCGAAGGCTCCGTCAGGCCGGCCGGACCCGGACCTCGCCGACCGGCTCGCCGCCGCCGAAGAGCGGGGCGGTCGCGAGCCCGGCGAGCTCGGGCGCGTCCAGCCCGGCGGCGCGCAGGGCCGCCACGGTCGCCGGCATCCGCGCCCGTTCCCCGCCGTCCTCGACCTTCACCGCGCCGGCGCGGCCGTCGGAGTACGCCCAGACCACGAACCCCTCGGCCCCGGACTTGACCAGCAGCCCCGGGATCGCCCGCATCAGCACGGTCTCGGGCCGGGCCGTACCCGTGGTCCACTCCGGATGGGCACGCATGGCGTCCGCGATCCGCCGCTCCGGCCCGCCCTCGGCGAGCACGACGCCGCGCCAGACCCGCACCACCCCGGCCCTCGAGCCGAACAGCACGGGCGCCCCCCAGCCGCGGCCCCCGGGCCCCCCACCCCCCCCCCCGGGGACCCCTCCCACCG
>QGUZ01000561.1 GCA_003242605.1 Actinomycetota bacterium | reverse complement strand
CGGGTGGGCTCGTCGAGGATGAGCAGCCGCGGCTCCATGATCAGCCAGCGGGCGAGCAGCACCTTCTGCTGGTTGCCGCCGGACAGGGTGCGCACCGGCCGGTCGGGGTCGGCGGGCCGGATGTCGAGCGCGGAGATGAACCGTTCGACCAGCTCGTCCTGGCGGCGGCGGGGCAGCGGCCGGCTCCAGCCGCGCGCCGCCTGCATCGCCAGCACGATGTTCTCCCGCACGCTGAGGTCGTCGACGAGGCCGTCGGCCCGGCGGTTCTCCGGGCAGAACGCGATCCGGTGGCGGATCGCGGCCCGCGGCGAGCGCAGGTGCACGGTCTCGCCGCCGACGCGCACCGTTCCGGTGTCGGCGTGGTCGGCGCCGAACAGCAGCCGGGCGAGCTCGGTACGGCCGGAGCCGAGCAGGCCGGCGAGCCCGACCACCTCGCCCTCGGGGATGGTGAGCGTGAACGGGTTGATCGCGCCGGACCGGCCGAGGCCCTCGGCCTCGACCAGCGGCCGGGCGCTCCGGCCGTTTCCGTTGCCGTTGCCGGTGCCGTTCTCCGGCCGGCGCCGGGCCCGGGCGGGCGCGGCGGGCCGTTCGATGTCGCGGCCGACCATCTTCGCCACCAGCTCGACCTGGGACAGCTCGCTGGTGCGGTACTCGCCGACGAGCCGCCCGTCGCGCAGGATCGTCATCCGGTCGGCGATCGCGTACACCTGGTCGAGGAAGTGCGAGACGAACAGGATCGCGATGCCCTCGTCGCGCAGCCGCCGCATCACGCCGAACAGCCGCTCCACCTCCCCGGCGTCGAGGCTCGAGGTCGGCTCGTCGAGCACGAGCACCCGGGCGTCGATGTCGAGGGCGCGGGCGATCGCCACCATCTGCTGCACCGCCGGGGAGTAGGCGGCAAGCGGCGCGGACACGTCCACGTCGACGTCGAGGCGGGCCATGAGCTCGGCGGCGCGGCGGCGCACCTCGCGCCACCGGATGAAGCCGAACCGGCGCCGCTGACGGCCCGCGACGATGTTCTCCGCCACCGACAGGTTGGGGCAGAGGTTGATCTCCTGGTAGACGGTGCTGATCCCGGCGCGCTGCGCGGCGAGCGGGCTGGAGAACGCGACCGGCCGCCCGGCCAGCTCGATCTCCCCCTCGTCGGCGGGGTGCACGCCGGTGAGCACCTTGATCAGCGTCGACTTGCCCGCGCCGTTCTCCCCCATCAGCGCGTGCACCTCGCCCGGCAGCAGGCGGAAGTCGACGCCGTCCAGCGCCTTGACACCGGGGAAGTACTTGCCGATCCCGCGCATCCGCACGATCGGCTCCGGTTCGGTCATCGGGCTCTTCCTCTCTCCGGTGGCTGTGGCCCGGTTCGGCGGGGAGGGCGGGGAGGGGGTACGGCCCGGCGGGGGCGCTCAGCCCGCCGGGCCGTACCGGTCCCCGGCCGGGGCCCGGACGCCGGCGGCGCGGCGTCCGGGCGCACGGGGCGGTCAGTAGGGCCGGTTCGGCAGCACCTCGCGGGCCTGCTCCTGGGTGAAGGTGGTCTCCTCGGTGACCACCCGGGCGGGCACCTCCTCACCGGCGACGATCTTCTTGGCGAGGTCCATCAGCTGCGGGCCGAGCAGCGGGCTGCACTCCACGATGAAGTTGATCTTGCCGTCGGCGAGGGCCTGCATGCCGTCCCGGACCGCGTCGATCGTGATGATCTTGATGTCCTTGCCGGGCACCTTGCCCGCGCCCTCGATCGCCTCGATCGCGCCGAGGCCCATGTCGTCGTTGTGGGCGTACAGCACGTCGATGTCCGGGGTGGACTTGAGGAAGGCCTCCAT
>QGUZ01000291.1 GCA_003242605.1 Actinomycetota bacterium | reverse complement strand
TGCGTAGACAGTTTTTTTTGTTTCATTGTACGCCGCCCCCCCTAACCCCCCCCTGCCCCTTCGCTGGCCAGCTCCAATGGGTTTAAAGATTCTGCGGCTGCGGCGGGGAGAACCCCCGGCCGCCTCGCGGCGCGCGCCCGGCGGCGGCCCGGGGGAGAGCGGCGCGTCCCCGGGCGGCCTCCCGGGGCACGGCACGGGCCGCCTGCCGGAGACCGGCGGCCCGGGGGACGCCCCGGCGGCCGGTGGGCGGGCGGGGCCGCCGTCGCGCGAGGCGGCGGAGCGAGCGGCGTACCTGCTGGGGATCGCGGTGGCGCTGCGGGGCATGGCGGTGGCCGGTGACCGGGACGTGGCCCGCACCGCGGCGACGGCCACGGCGATCCTCGGCCCCGAGGCGTTCGCCGCCGCGTACGCCAGAGGCGCCGCGGCGACCAAGGCCGACGCCCGGGCCGTACTCGCGGCCGCCGTGGGCCGGTAGCCGACCATCGGGGGCGTACCGGGTCCGGGCTCCGGCCGATCCACCCCGACCATCGGGCCGGTCCGCCGGTGGTGGCCGGCAGGCGGGTGGCGGGCCGTCAGCCGGTCGTCAACCGGCTGTCAGCGGGCTTCCCGACGCTGGCGGCATGCGCAACACCACCGTCCTCATCTCCGGCGCGGGCATCGCCGGGCCCGCGCTGGCCCACTGGCTCATCCGCTACGGCTTCGCCGTCACCGTCGTCGAACGGGCGCCGTCCCTGCGCCGCGGCGGCCAGGCCGTCGACTTCAAGGGCGAGACCCACCGCACCGTGCTCGGCCGGATGGGCATCCTCGACGACGTGCGCCGCCTGCAGACCGGCGGCGACGACATCCACATCGTGGACGCGCACGGCCGTACCCTCGCGGTCATCCCGCACGAGTTCAGCGGTGGCGACATCGAGATCCTCCGCGGCGACCTGGCCCGCCTGCTGTACGAACGCACCGCCCCGACCTGTGAGTACGTCTTCGGCGACTCGATCACCTCGCTCACCGAGACCGGGGACGGCGTGCACGTCACCTTCGAACGCTCGGCCCCCCGCACCTTCGACCTGGTCGTCGGGGCGGACGGCATCCACTCGAACGTGCGCAGGCTGGCGTTCGGGCCGGAGGCGGAGTTCGTGCGCTTCCTCGGCCACTACTACGCGCTCGTGGAGACCGGGCTCGACTTCGGGGACCCGCCGAAGATGTACAACGAGCCGGGCCGGATGGTCACGGTGGGCGGGCCGAAGGCGCCGGCGTTCTTCGTGTTCGCGTCCGGGCCGCTGGCGTACGACCGCTCCGACGTGGAGCGGCAGAAGCGGCTGCTGGAGCGCGCGTACGCCGGGATGGGCTGGCGGGTGCCCGAGGTCATGGCGGCCGTGCGCGAGGCGCGCGAGGTCTACCTCGACTCGCTCAGCCAGGTCAGGATCGACCGGTACAGCCGGGGCCGGGTGGTGCTGCTCGGCGACGCGGCCTACGGCAACACCCTCGGCGGCTTCGGCACCGGCCTCGCCGTGGTGGGCGCGTACGTGCTCGCCGGCGAGCTGGCGGCCGCGGGCGGCGACCACCGGGTGGCGTTCGCCGAGTACGAGCGCCTGATGCGCCCCTACGCCAAGATCGCCAAGAACGGCAACGCCGGCGCGTTCCTCGCCCCCGGCACCCCCGCCAAGATCCGCATGCGCAACCGGACCTTCAGGTACGGCTTCCTGTTCGGCCTGCTCATGAAACTGACCGACCGGTTCGCCACCGACATCGAGCTCAAGACCTACCCCGCCACCGTCGGCTGAGCCCGCGCGCGGGCCGCGGACCCGACGGACGTGTGATCGTGAGCGCGACCGGGCGGGGGAACCCGGCCATGAGCGGCATCCGGGCTCCGGCGGGACGGCGTCGGCCATGCGCCCGGCGAGGTCGATCCGGTCCGCCTCCGGGGCCGAGCCTGCGCTCGGCCGGGAAGTCACGGGCGAGGGGGAGATGCCGTACCGACGGCCGGTACGGCGGCGCGTGTCGCGGCGTGCTCCGCAATTTCGGCCGGGCCGCGCCACCTCTGGGGCGAGCTTGCCGACGGGAAACACCGCTGTGCCGTACCCGCGACCGGCACTTGCCATCGGCACGGGAGCAACGCGCGGCATCCGCGAGGGTGAGCGGCCGGTTCCGCCGGTGGGCCGGGATCCGCTCCACGGGACGTCCGCGAGCACCGCCCGATCGGAGTGACGCGCGTCGAGGCGACCCGCCGACGAGGCGACCAGACCGGAGAGCGCGGCGCCGTGACCCGCCGAGCCGCGGCGCGCATCGCCGGGCGGGTGCGGACGACGGGCGGCCACCTCCGTGTCCCCGGGGCGATCCACCCCGGCGGCGCGTACCCCCGGGAGCCCGCGCGGCGCCGTGCGGGCCGGAGCCGCGGTCCTCAGCCCTTGCCGTCGGGCGGCCGGACGGTGACCGAGCCGAGCATCACCGTGCAGCGCACCTCGATCATCGGGGTGGTCGACCTCGGCGCGCCCGAGAGCTGGGACGACTTCGCGCCGAGCACCGCGGTTCCGGTGAGCACGACGTTCACCCCGTCGGGGACGTAGATCGTGATGCTGCCCAGGATCGCGGTGGCCTCGATGACGGTCCGCTCGCTCGACAGCAGGGCGTCCTGCAGCTCGAGGTGGCAGTCGCCGAGGACGGCGCTCGCGCGCAGGTGACGCGGCACGACCCACCGGCCCTTGCGCGAATCGTTGCCGAGCACGACCCGCAGATCCGTGGCCGCGGGAATGTCCAGGGCGCGGGCCGGGGCGCCGTCGAGGTCGGCGAGGAGCGCGTCCAGCTCGCCGCGCGTGCGCGCGGAGTAGGCCGCCGCGACGCGTTCCGCGTGCTCCTCCAGGGTGAGCCTGCCGTCCGCCGCCGCCTCGGCCAGGATCGTCAGGGCCTGGTCCCGCTCCAGGTCGGACACCCGCCTGTCGAGGCCCTTGCTCTCATCATGGATATTCATCTTATGAATATAAATCTCGGCGGGCGGGTGGGGCGGCGGTCTCCACCTACCGGAATCAGCTCGGCGGGGTCCAGGTGAGCCGGGCCGTCCTGATGTCGTCGATGAGCGCGCGGAGCCAGGCGAGCTCGGCCTTGCGCATCGCCTGGATGTACTCGATCTCGACCAGGTAGATCCGGGGGACGCCGCCGGGCACGGTGGCGACCTTCGCCACCCTCTCGGCCAGGTCGTCGATCGCCCGCTCGAGGGCGTCGGCCCTGCGCTCCAGCGCGGGCAACGCCGTCTCCGGCGCGAGCGCGCCGAGGAACGCCAGCGCCGCCGGGAACTCCGGGTACTCCTCCCGCACGGAGGAGAGCATGTCGAGCAGCCACTCGCGGGCGACCTCCCGCCCTCTGGGGGTGATCTCGTAGACGGTCCGCTCCGGCCGGTTCGCGGCCCGGACGACCTCCTTCACCGCGATCAGCCCGTCCCGCTCCAGCCGCTCGATCGTCTGGTAGACGACGTTGGGCGGCTCGACGTTCACCACCCGGTCCTTGTCCCACTCCCGGATCCGCCGCCGCAGGCCGTACGGGTGGAGCGGGGTGTCCTGCAGCAGCAGCAGGACGGTGAGGGCGAGCGGTGAGCGGCGAGGCGGCCTCGGCGTCATGGCACCGACTCTATCTGCGCCTTCACGCCGGGCCGGTACGGCGGGGCGCCCGCGTGCCCGTCAGTAGACCTTGGGGTCTCCCCAGATGGCGTGGGTGCTGTCGACGCAGGTGTTGTCCGTGTCGAGGGTGAGGATCACGCGCCTGGCCCCATCGAGGGGGACGTCGATCCGTCCCGGGTTGTTCCGGTCGGCGGTCCGGGTGCCCACCTCCTCGTCGGAGTCGGGCTTGCCATCCTTGTCCCGGTCGACGTAGACGCTGAACTCGAAGACGACGTCGGTGTCCACGCCGACGGTCGCGGAGAACCGCCGGTACGGCTTCGGTAGTTCGAAGAGGGTCGCCCGGGTCGGGTTCCAGCAGCCGCCCGCGGCGTGCGCGAGGCTCTTCGGATACTCCCGGTCTCCGATCTTCCGCGGCCCTTCGATCAGCGGATCACCGGTCGGAGTCAGATCGGCGAGCCAGAGAATGTCGCCGGCCGCGCTCGGCTCCGTCTCCCCCGGCTCGGCGGAGGTGGATTCGGGCGAGGTGGGCCCGGCGGTAACCGGGTGTGAAGTGGGTTCGACCTGCACGGTGGCCGTCGCCGTCACCGTGACGGTGACGGTCGGGGACGAAGCCGAGGGCTTGTCCTCTCGGTTGCTCTCATCGTTTCCGAACAGTATGGGGATGGCAGCGCCGATCAGCGCAGCCAACACGACCGCCGCCGCATTCAGCAACGTCGCTTTGAGACCGGAATCGCCACCACCTGTGTGGGGCGTCGTCTGCATTTACCCGACTCCAGAGGATGTGTCGTGCTGCACGGGATCGAGAGGCGGTGAAAGTAAGTCTAACTTCGTGATCTCACGTCGATAATCGATTACGTCGCGTCCTCGCATCCCCCCTCGAAACACCGGCCGTGCCCAGAGGTGTTTCGGCGCGCGGTCGTCGCCAGTATCGGAATGTCCATAAATCGCCGGAAGCGTTGGGAGAAACCCGGCGACAGCGCCGGGCCGCAGTCCGATACCCCGCCGGCGGCTCACCGTCCGGCCGTCTGATTCCCGCCGCCGGCCGTTTCCCGGGCGGTGCTCTAGACGCTGGGCGTCGGGCCGAACGCCATCGTTCGGCGTTCTGACCGCGACAGGCAAGGGAGGGCGGCTCTCCCCGACGTCGTCGTGGGAGGGGCGGCTAGCCGGTCGGCTCCAGCAGAGCACGCGCCCCCCTAGAGCGGTTCGGCGCGCGGCGTGTCCTTGGGATGTCGGTGAGCAGGCCCAGCGGATCGGTGATCGTGGCGAACGCTTGCGCCGTCCGGACGCGCTGCCGTACCGGGGTCCGGGCCGGCGAGATCGTGCGCCGGGTCACCGGCCGTACCCTGAGCGCGTTCCTCGCCGAGGCCGGCACCGGCCCGCTGGACCTTGACTGCTACGTCCGCGGCCCCGAGGCGGCGCTCGGCCTCCCACATGGTCGCACCCGACGCCGAGGCCCTGCAGATGGGCTTGCCGGCCCCCGAGCCGGCCGCTTCGTCGCCGCCTCGCAAACCCGGACACCCGACCCACCGTTGCTTCTACGGCAGCGTCGCCATCGGCTGGGAACGCCATCAACGACCCGCACACATACCAGGTGGGGAGCCCGTCCATGGACGGCGTCGCCTCCGCCCACTCCATAGCCCGCTCTACGCCGCGCTGATCGGCGACGTCGGTGGCATTCTGATCGGCCCTGACCTGCTCGACCGGGTACGAACCCCACAAGGTCACCGGCTCGACCAGGTCCTCCGGGTGGAGACGGCCTGGGGCATCGGCTTCTCCGCACCCGGCGGCCCTATCTAGCCCCGCCCGAACCGCCCCGGCGTGTTCGGTCAGAGCGGCGCCACCGGCGCCTTCGGCTTCGCTGACCCCAACCACGGCCTCGCCTTCGGCTACGTCCCCGAACCGCGGCTCCGAACTCATCGAGGGTGGCGGCTTCCGCCTCTGCTCCCTCGTCGCCGCCGTCCACACCGCCCTGTCGGCCAACGACGACCTGTGGTGGCCGACAGGTAACACTGAGCCATGACAGGGCCTGGTCAATCCTCCGATGGAGACTTCCGGCAACACCGCGCAGGTGGACGGAGCCACATCGGTGCGCGAAACTGGCAGCACGCTCCTCCGGCCGTTGGTAGAACGGCCAGAGACGACCTACAGAGGAAGGTAATTGATCAACGCTCTGACCAGGGAGGATGCACTACCGTCGGGTCGCTGCAGTAGCGGGCTCGCGAGCCCTCTACATCAGGGCGTTGAGCTGGGACTTTACCTTGGGGTTGCCGATCACCCCTGGAGGGATAGCAACGCCAGCGGCGCCGAGGCGGCGACCGAGAGCGCCTCTGCGTTGCCGATCACCCCTGGAGGGATAGCAACAGGAGCTCCGGCAGCCGAATGACGACGGCGACGAGCGGTTGCCGATCACCCCTGGAGGGATAGCAACAGCTCGGCGGTGATCTCCTCCAGGAGACGGGCGTCGGGGGTTGCCGATCACCCCTGGAGGGATAGCAACACGATCGTGATCTGGGAGAGCGGGTCGGGGTGGTCGTGTTGCCGATCACCCCTGGAGGGATAGCAACCGCCACCGCGGCGTCGACCTCGGCCACCGGAACCACGTTGCCGATCACCCCTGGAGGGATAGCAACCTGCGCGGTGGGTCAGCCATCCCGGCGCTGAGCCGTCGTGTTGCCGATCACCCCTGGAGGGATAGCAACACGATCGCGCGGATGTCGAGTCGGCCGTCCGTCTCCAGTTGCCGATCACCCCTGGAGGGATAGCAACACTAAGAAGGCCAAACTGGCCATACCCCAAGCTGCTAGTTGCCGATCACCCCTGGAGGGATAGCAACGCTGGCCACCTGAACACCCGCGCACCCGCCCTCTAAACCGTGCCCAACCATCCAGGGAGGAAAAGTATCGTCCGACGGGACGACAGACCATCCAGTG
>QGUZ01000560.1 GCA_003242605.1 Actinomycetota bacterium | reverse complement strand
GCACGTCGTAGTCGGCGGCGTACTCGCGGTACTGGCGGTAGACGCCGACGCCCTGCCGGGTGGGCTCGGCGACGAGGAACGTCAGGTCGAACCGCGTGAACAGGCCGGAGGCGAACGAGTCGGCGCCCGCGGTCATGTCGACGATCACGTACTCGCCCGGCCCGTCGACCAGGTGGTTGAGGTAGAGCTCGACCGCCCCGACCTTCGAGTGGTAGCAGGCGACCCCGAGGTCCTCCTCGGCGAACGGGCCGGTGACCATGAGGCGCAGCCCTTCGACCTCGACGCTGAACTTGCGGAAGAACGCGTCGTCCACCCGCACCAGCCGGGAGCCGCGGCCCGGCGGGGTCGTCTTCACCATGGCCGCGGCGGAGCGGATGCGCGGGTTGTCGCCGCGCAGGTAGTCCTTGATCTCGGTCAGGTGGCCGCCGAGCGGCTCCGGCAGCCGGTCCTCGTCGAGCCCGAGCACGAGGCCGAGGTGCTGGTTGATGTCCGCGTCGATGGCGATCACCTCGCCGCCCTGGGCGGCGACGTACCTCGCGAACAGCGACGACAGCGTCGTCTTCCCGCTGCCGCCCTTGCCGACGAAGGCAACCCTCACGTTCCCCGATCCAATCTGGTGATGATGATGAAAATCACTTTCACTTGGTGCGGGGACCATGATGCCACGCCTCCGGCTCTCGCGTGGGCCGTTTCCGGGGTGTCGTCAGGTATCCGTCGCCGGTACGGCCCGGCCGCCCACCTGCGAAAACGGCATACGGGGACGCGAGGTGCGCAGGGTGCGAGCCGGGCATGGGTGGGCGATCCGCCCGGCCGGGCCGCGAGATCGGCGGTCGTGTCCCCGCGCGCTCGGACGGCGCGAGCGCGGCGGTGGCGCCCGCGGCAGGCGGCGGACCGCCCGTGCCCGTGGCCGCGCGGTCGGGCGGTGCGCCGGGGCGGCGGCTTCGCGCTCCGGCCGTGGCGGGTGTGGCTACCGGCGCGCAGGAGCGACGGCGGGCGCGCCGCGCATCGGTGGCGCATCGCGGCGGGCCGTACCGGGGGATCCGGGATACCGGCAACGGGCTCGGCGGGATCCGCGGGGCGACCGGCGGCGCGGGCGGCGATCGGGTGGGCGGCGGGCGCGGCGGGGGCTCAACCGGCCGCCGCGGGGGCGCGGTAGCGGCCGAGGACCGCGCGCAGCGTGGGGCGGAGCTCCTCCCAGTCCGCCTCGGGGGTGACCCAGGTGATGGTCGTGGTGGTCCGGCCGGTCCGGATCACCCGGCGGAGCTCGCGGTAGACCGTGTCCGCCGCGGCCCAGGGGTAGGGGCGCAGCCCCGAGGCCCGCCAGCTCGCCTCCCACTCGGCGGCCTCGCCGCTCCCGGCCGCGATGCGCTCCATCCGGATCTTGCGGTAGGACTCCACCGACGCCGACAGGTCCGACTCGGCGTCCTGCAGCACGATGAGCGGGTCCTGGCCGCCCAGGTCGGCGACGCTGATCCGCAGGTGGCCGGAGCCGTCCGGGGCGGACCACTCCGCGCCGTCGGCGCGGCCGGTGCGCTTCCACCCCTTCGGCACCGCGGCCTCCCAGCCGGCCTTGGACCGGTACCGGGTCAGCGGCAGGCGGGCCGCCGCCGTGGGCGACGCGGTGGCGGCCGCGCCGCCACCCGCGGTCCGCACCGCCATGGGGGCCGCCGCGTCGTCGGCCAGCGAGCGCCAGAAGGCGATGCCGCCGGCCGCGAGCGCGAGCACCGCTCCTCCGGCCGCCGCGACGACGCGCGCGTCGCGGGCCGGCCGCCGCCCGCGCGCGCCGCCACCCGCCCCCGGCGCGCGGCCGGATCGGGG
>QGUZ01000559.1 GCA_003242605.1 Actinomycetota bacterium | reverse complement strand
GCGGTGCCGTAGAAGGTGCAGGTGCCGGGCGCGTGGTAGGAGCGCAGCTCGGCGTCGAGCATCTCGTCGCGGCCGATCCGGCCCTCGGCGAACGCCTGCCGGGCGCGCGCCTTCTCCTTGTTCGGCAGCCCGCTCGGCATCGGCCCGGCCGGGACGAGCACGGCGGGCAGGTGGCCGAAGTGGAGCGCTCCGATGAGCAGGCCGGGCACGATCTTGTCGCACACGCCGAGCAGCAGCACCGCGTCGAACATCTCGTGGGACAGCGCGATCGCGGTGGACATGGCGATCACGTCCCGGCTGAACAGCGACAGCTCCATGCCCGCCCGGCCCTGGGTGATGCCGTCGCACATCGCCGGCACGCCGCCCGCGACCTGGGCCACGCCGCCCGCCTCCCGCACGGCCTCCTTCAGCGCCCGCGGGTAGGTCTCGTACGGCTGGTGCGCCGAGAGCATGTCGTTGTACGCGGTGACGATCGCGACCCCGGGCCGGGTGGCGCCGCGCAGCGCGAGCTTGTCGAAGGGCGAGCAGGCGGCGAGCCCGTGGGCGAGGTTGGCGCAGGGCAGATCGCCACGGGCCGGTCCGCGGCGCCTGGCCTCCTCCCCGGCGGCCGTGATCCGCTCGAGGTAGGCGGCGCGGGTGGCGCGGCTGCGCGCGGCAATGCGTCGGGTCACCTCGGCGACCGTCGGGTTCATCGCTCTGCTCCCGTCAAAGCACGAAACAAGGGACGATCGGGACATTAGCGCCGAGTTTCGCTTTAGACAAGCTGACTTTGGTAATTCCCGATGACAAAAGTGGGGCTCGGGCGTTACCGGTCCGGGGATATGGTTGACTTGATCGTCACCGACTCTTCGGGACCGGTCATGACGCGACGAACCGCCTCCGCCCTCGCCACCAGCGGAGACGTGCTCCAGCTGATCCGCAGCGGCGAGGCCGTCACCCGCGCCGACATCGGGCGCGTCACCGGGCTGTCCCGGCCCGCCGTGGCGCTCCGCGTCGGCGAGCTGCTGCGCCGCGGCCTCGTGGTCGAGCGCGCCGACGGCCCGTCCACCGGAGGCCGCCCGCCGGTACGGCTCGCCTTCAACGCCTCGGCCGGGGTCGTGCTCGCCGCCTCGGTCGGCGCGCGCCGTACCCAGCTCGCGGTGTGCGACCTGGCCGGCGAGCCGCTGGCGACGGTCGAGAGAGAGATCGACGTGGAGCAGGGGCCGGACGTCGTGCTCCCGCTGATCATGGACATCTGGTCCGACCTGCTCGGCGACCGGCCCGTCTCCGACGTGTGGGGGGTGGGCATGGGGGTGCCCGCCACCGTGGAGTTCGCGGCGGGCCGGACCGAGAGCGCGCGGGTGATGGCGAGCTGGACCGGCATCGCGATCCCGCCGCTGATCCGGGAGCGGTTCGACGTCCCGGTGTTCGTCGACAACGACGTCAACGTGATCGCGATGGGCGAGCACCGCAAGGTGTACGCCGACCAGTACGACGACCTGCTGTTCGTGAAGGTGTCCACCCGGATCGGCGCCGGGGTGATCGCGGGCGGCGGCATCCTGCGCGGCGCGCTCGGCGCGGCCGGGGAGATCGGGCACATCCCGGTACGGGACGGCGGAGGAGTGCTGTGCCGGTGCGGCAACACCGACTGCGTCGACTCGGTCGCCAGCGCCACCGCGATCGTGCGCGACCTGCGCGCCCGGGGCCGCGACGTGTCCTCGCTCGCCGACGCGGTCGCCCTGGTGCGCGCGGGCGACGCCGAGACCATGGCCGTGATCCGGCGCGCCGGGCGGCTGCTCGGCGAGGTGGTGGCGAGCGCGGTGAACCTGCTCAACCCCGC
>QGUZ01000558.1 GCA_003242605.1 Actinomycetota bacterium | reverse complement strand
CACACGTGTCCGCTGACGACGCCGCTAAGGCCCGCCGCGAGGTGAACGCCCGTGGCCCCGCCCAGGCGCGGGGGAAGCTCGCCAAGGCGAAGGCGGTCGCCGCCCGCCGCGGCCGGCTGCCGCGCAGCGAGCCGCGCCGCGCCCGGCCCGGCGGGTCGGCGGCCGGGGGCGCGCGCCGCGAGTCCGGCGACCCGCTGCCGTTCGGCCGGGCGATCCGGGAGCTGCTCGCCGCCCGCGGCTGGGAGCGGGAGGCGGCGGTCGGTGGCGTGTTCGGCCGGTGGGCCGAGATCGTCGGCCCCGAGCTCGCCGCGCACACCCGGCCGGTGTCGTTCCGCGACGGCGAGGTGACGGTGGCGGCCGACTCGACCGCGTGGGCGACCCAGGTGCGGCTGCTCGCCGGCGTGCTGATCCGGCGGCTCAACGAGGAGCTCGGCGACGGCACGGTCACCCGGGTGCGGGTGCACGGGCCGCAGGGCGGCGGCCGCGCCCCGGGCGGCCTGCGCGTGCCCGGCCGCGGCCCCCGGGACACGTACGGCTGACGCGTCCCGCCGATCATCCGGCCGGGCATCGCAACCATGCGAAACCGGGACGTCCGCCCCGCCAAGAGGCGCTCACAGGCCACCGGGCGACGTGATGGTGTGGGTCACGTAGGGGGGATGCCGATCCCGGGGGTCGAGGCTCTACAGGCCGTTTGAGCGGCTGTAGTCGCCACGTCAGCCGGTCGGACCCGGTAGAATGGAGCCGGATTCCGGATACGGCCACCTGCGTGTCACCCCGGTTCGATACTGATTCCCTCCGGGTGACCGCATCGGGGGCATTCACGACGGTGACGGGCACCACAGGGACAGTGCATCGCTAGATGTCTGCCCTGTCGCGTGTCCGCGGCAGGAGGATTTCGCACTTGTCCTACGACGCTAGCTCAATCACCGTCCTCGAAGGACTGGAGGCGGTCCGCAAGCGCCCGGGTATGTACATCGGCTCGACGGGCGAACGCGGTCTGCACCACCTTGTCTACGAGATCGTAGACAACTCCGTCGACGAGGCGCTCGCCGGTTACTGCGACAACATCGAGGTCACCCTGCTGGCCGACGGCGGCGTACGGGTTGTGGACAACGGGCGCGGCATCCCCGTGGGCATCGTGGAGGGGGAGAACCGCTCGGCCCTCGAGGTGGTCCTCACCGTGCTGCACGCGGGTGGCAAGTTCGACAGCAAGTCGTACGCGGTCTCCGGTGGTCTGCACGGCGTCGGCGTCTCAGTGGTGAACGCCCTGTCCACGCGGCTGGAGGCGGAGGTGCGCCGGGACGGGTACGTCTGGCGCCAGAGCTACGAGCGGTCCCGCCCCGGCCCGCTGATTCAGGGCGAGCCCACCGAGGAGACCGGCACCACGATCGCCTTCTGGCCCGACCCGGAGGTGTTCGAGACCATCACCTGGAACTTCGAGACGCTCTCCCGGCGCTTCCAGGAGATGGCCTTCCTCAACCGGGGCCTCACCATCACGCTGCGCGACGAGCGTCCGGAGTACATCAACGGCGAACCGCACGTCGTCACCTACCACTACGAGGGCGGTCTTTCGGACTTCGTCCGGCACATCAACAGCAAGAAGGAGCCGATCCACGCCTCGATCATCTACTTCGAGGAGCATGGCGAGGGCATCTCGGTCGAGATCGCCATGCAGTGGAACGCCTCCTTCACCGAGTCGGTCTACACCTTCGCGAACACCATCAACACCGCCGAGGGCGGCACCCACGAGGAGGGCTTCCGCGCCGCGCTGACCTCGATCGTCAACCGGTACGCGCGCGAGCAGCGGTACCTCAAGGAG
>QGUZ01000290.1 GCA_003242605.1 Actinomycetota bacterium | reverse complement strand
TCGGTGCCCCTCGCGCGGCGCCCCCCGCTGGTTTGGGGTGGGGGCCCGGCGCCCCCCGCCGCGCGCGGCGGACCGGTGGTCGCGGGCGTCGGGGGCGAGCCGTACCCGGCCGCCGAGGCCGCGCTCGTCGCGCAGCGCGCGCTCCAGCACCGCGCGGATGTCGTCGTCGGACAGCGGCTCCAGGGTGAGCAGCAGCGAGCGCGACAGCAGCGGGGAGACCACCGAGAAGTACGGGTTCTCGGTGGTGGCGCCGATGAAGGTGACCCAGCGGTTCTCCACGGCGGGCAGCAGCGCGTCCTGCTGGGCCTTGTTGAACCGGTGCACCTCGTCGACGAACAGCACGGTCTGGCGGCCGGACAGGCCGAGCTCGCGGCGCGCGGCGTCGATCGCCGCCCGCACCTCGCGGACCCCGGCGGAGACCGCGGAGATCTCCACGAAGCGCCGCTTGGTGACGTTCGCCACCACGTAGGCGAGCGTGGTCTTGCCGGTGCCGGGCGGGCCCCACAGGAACAGCGACATGGGAGCCTCGCTCTCCACCAGGCGCCGCAGCGGGGTGCCGGGGCCGAGCAGGTGGCGCTGGCCGATCACCTCGTCGAGGGTGCGCGGGCGCATCCGCACCGCGAGCGGCTCCTGCGACCGGTGCGCCTCCGCGGCCGCCGAATCGAACAGGCTCTCCACACCGCCGACCCTACCGCCCGTCCGGGGCCCGCCCGGCTCGCGGCCGTCAGCCCCAGACCGCGAGGGCGCCGGTGTGGCCGGTGCGCACCACGAAGTAGACCGCCACCACCGCGAGCACGATCGTCACCCCGGCGAGCACCGTGGTCACCGTGGTGTTGCCGGCGCTGCCGGCCGCGGCGCGGCGGCGCCCGCCGGTCGCCGCGTCCGGCGCCGGGCCGGCCTTGCGGGCGACGGCGACGAGCAGCAGCGCGGCCACGCCGAGCGCGGCCGTGGAGATCAGCAGCGGGGTGGCGAGGCTCTCGTGCTCGGCGATGCGCTCACCGACCACGCCCGGCGGGATCCGGCCGCCGAACCTGCCGTCCAGCAGCGCCCTGCCGCTCAGCCAGGAGGCCAGCGCCGAGACCGGCGCGACCACGGCGAGCAGGACCACCGCCCAGCCCAGCCGGGCGCGGTGGCGCGGCAGCACGGCGTAGGCGGCGCCGATCAGCGCCAGCAGGGGGACGAACACGACCGCGGCGTGGATCACCAGCGGGTGGACCGGAAGGCCCAGGATCTCGTCGAACATCACGCAGTCTCCCGAGGGACGGGTGGTACATGCCTGGTTACGTGGCTGCCGCCGAGGAGGTTTCCAGACGGATCTGAGAGAGTTCTGAGGACCCGGGGGCCGTCCCCTACGGCCTCGCCGAGCAGCAGGAACCACATCCGTAACATCTCCGTCGAAGCTCGCCTTATGCCGACATGACACTCGGCACCTCGCGATCACCGCTAGATTTGGCGAGCGTATGGGACGGGCGAGCGCGACCCTGACGGCACGCGGCCCGGTGCGCGCCGCGGGCGCCGGCGGCAGTGGGCGCCCATGACGGGGTCGCGCCACCAGAACGAGGGAAGGACGAAGCGGTGACCGACACGGACCGCCGGGAGCAATTGGCACGCGAGCACGCCGAGAGGCAGCAGAGGCGTGCCCAGCAGGAGGCCAGGAGCAAGCGCAACGTCGCGATCGGCGCCGGCGTGGGCACGGTCGTGGTCATCGGCGGCATCATCGCGGCGACCACCCTGATCGGCGGCGGTGGGGACGGCCGGGACGTGAACGCCGCCGCCTCGCCGTCCCCGTCCGCGGCCGCCGAGGAGCCCACGGCGCAGCCGAGCCCTGCCCGCAAGGGCGGGGCCATCACCTGCGAGTACCGCGACGACGACAGCGGCGCCCCGGCGAAGAACGTGGGCAGGCCTCCGGCCAAGGTGAGCAAGGCCGTGCTCAAGCTCAAGACGATGACGATCAAGACCAATCACGGCGACATCGTCATCGAGATCTGGCCCGACAAGGCGCCCTGCACCATCAACTCGTTCGCCTTCCTCGCCAAGAAGCGCTGGTTCGACAACACCGTGTGCCACCGGCTCGCCACCCCCGAGACCGCGGGCCTGGGCCTGCTGCAGTGCGGCGACTGGCAGGCCAAGGGCGATGGGAAGAACCCCACCGACGGTACGGGCGGCCCGGGCTATCTGTTCAACGACGAGAACCTCGGCGGCAGCGACTACCGGCGCGGCACGGTGTTCATGGCCCAGGGCATGGAGGACCGGAACGCCAACGGCAGCCAGTTCGCCATCTCCTGGCACGACGACAACGTCCAGCTCGCGGAGACCGGCGGCACCTACACCGCCTTCGGCAGGGTCATCAAGGGCATGGACATCATCGACAAGGTGTCCAAGGGCGGTGTGATCATCAACCCCGGCGACATCACCAGCTCCGAGGGCGGCGCCACCGCCCCGAAGATGCGCGTCAAGGTGAAGACCATCACGCTGCAGTGATCCCGGCGCTCGCGGGCGAGCGCGCCCGCCATCGACGAACGCCCCGGCGCGGATCCGCGCCGGGGCGTTCGTCGTGAGGAGCCCGGACGCCGGGCGGGGCCGTCAGCCGGCCTGCCGCGCGCCGCCCGCCTGGGCCGCGGGCTTGGCGTCGACCCCGGCCTCCTTGCGCTGCTCCGGGGTGATCGGCGTCGGGGCGCCGGTGAGCGGGTCGAAGCCGGAGGCGGTCTTGGGGAACGCGATCACGTCCCGGATCGACTCCCCGCCGGTGAGCAGCATGCACACCCGGTCCCAGCCGTAGGCGATGCCGCCGTGCGGGGGCGGGCCGTACTTGAACGCCTCCAGCAGGAAGCCGAACTTGGTCTCGGCCTCCTCCTTGGAGATGCCGAGCACGTCGAACACCCGCTGCTGCATCTCGGCGCGGTGGATACGGATCGAGCCGCCGCCGATCTCCATGCCGTTGCAGATCATGTCGTAGGCGGAGGCGAGCGCCTCGCCCGGGTTGTCCTGGAAGGTGTCGGCCCACTCCGGCTTGGGGGCGGTGAACGGGTGGTGGACCGAGGTCCAGCCGCCCTCGCCGTCCTCCTCGAACATGGGGGCGTCGACGACCCACAGGAACGACCAGGCGGATTCATCGATCAGGCCGCAGCGGCGGCCGATCTCCAGCCGGGCCGCGCCGAGCAGCTCGCGGCTCGGCTTCGGGGCGCCGGCGGCGAAGAAGATCGCGTCGCCCGGCTTCGCCCCGGTGACCTGGGTGAGACCCGCCCTCTCGGAGTCGGACAGGTTCTTCGCCACCGGGCCACCGAGCTCGCCGTCCGGCTGCACGAGCACGTACGCCAGGCCCTTGGCGCCGCGCGAGCGGGCCCACTCCTGCCAGCCGTCGAGCTGCTTGCGGGTCTGCGACGCGCCGCCGGGCATGACCACGGCGCCGACGTACTCGGCCTGGAACACCCGGAACGGGGTGTTCTTGAAGTACTCGGTGAGGTCGATCAGCTCGCAGCCGAAGCGCAGGTCGGGCTTGTCGGAGCCGTAGCGGGCCATCGCCTCGGCGTAGCTCATCCGCGGCAGCGGGAGCGGGATCTCGTAGCCGAGGATCTCCTTCCACAGCCGGCTGATCAGCGCTTCGCCGATCGCCATGACGTCGTCCTGGTCGACGAACGACATCTCGACGTCGATCTGGGTGAACTCCGGCTGCCGGTCGGCGCGCAGGTCCTCGTCGCGGAAGCAGCGGGCGAGCTGGTAGTAGCGCTCCAGCCCGGACACCATGAGCAGCTGCTTGAACAGCTGGGGCGACTGCGGCAGCGCGTACCAGTTGCCCGGCTGCAGCCGCACCGGGACGAGGAAGTCCCGGGCGCCCTCGGGGGTGGACCGGGTGAGGCTCGGCGTCTCGACGTAGACGAACCCGTGCTCGCGCATCACCTCGTGCGCCAGGTAGGTGGCCTGGGAGCGGATGCGCATCGCCCGCGCCACCTCCTGGCGGCGGATGTCGAGGTAGCGGTACTTGAGCCGGACCTCCTCCGAGACGTCGACCTTGCCCTCGATCGGGAACGGCAGCGGCGCCGACTCACTCAGCACCTCCACCTCGGAGGCGACCACCTCGACCTCGCCGGTGGGCAGGTCGGGGTTCTCGTTGCCGGCGGGCCGGACGCGCACCTCGCCCACGACCTTCACGCAGTACTCCGCGCGCAGGTCGTGGGCGTGCTCCTCCTCCCGGAACACCACCTGCACGATGCCCGAGGCGTCGCGCAGGTCGATGAAGACCACGCCGCCGTGGTCCCGGCGGCGGGCCACCCAGCCGGCGAGTGTGACGCGCTGCCCGGCGTGTTCTCGGCGAAGCGATCCGGCGTCGTGAGTGCGGATCATGAAGTGAGTCTCTCCTTCAGGGTCGTGACGATCTCGGCCAGCGGCACGGCGCTCTGCTCGCCCGTCTGCAGATTCTTCACCTGGGCGGTCCCCGCGGCGAGGTCGCGCTCGCCGAGGATCACGGCGTGGCTCGCCCCGGAGCGGTCGGCGCCCTTCATCGCGCCCTTGAGGCCCTTGGAACCATAGGCCATGTCGGCGGCGATCCCGGCCGCGCGCAGCTCGTGCACGAGCGCGAACATGCGGCGCGCCGCCTCCTCGCCGATCGGCACGCCGTACACCGCGACCCGGGGCGGCGTGTCCACCGCGAGCCCCTCGGCCTCGATGGCGAGGATGATGCGGTCGACGCCGACGGCGAACCCGATGCCGGGCAGCCGCGGCCCGCCGATGTCCTCCGACAGGCCGTCGTACCGGCCGCCGCCGCCGATGCCCGACTGGGCGCCGAGGTCCGGGTGGTCGAACTCGTAGGTGGTGCGGGTGTAGTAGTCGAGGCCGCGCACCAGGCGGGGGTTGTCCTCCCACGGGATGGACAGGTCCTCCAGCAGCGTGCGGACCTTGTCGTGGTGCGACTTGCAGGAGGCGCACAGGTGGTCGGGGATGAGGGGGGCGTCCGCCAGCTGGGCGCGCACCTCGGGGCGCTTGTCGTCGAGCACCCGCAGCGGGTTGATCTCGACGCGCTGCCGGGTCGCCTCGTCCAGGTCGAGGCGGCGCAGGAAGTCCTGGAGCGCCGCCCGGTACTGCGGGCGGCAGTTCCGGCAGCCGAGCGAGTTGAGCATCAGCCGGACCTTGGTGAGGCCGAGGGCCCGGTAGCCGCTCCAGGCGATCGCGATCGTCTCGGCGTCGACCGCGGGATCCTCGGTGCCGATCGCCTCGACGTTGAACTGCTGGAGCTGGCGGTAGCGGCCGGCCTGCGGCTGCTCGTAGCGGAACGCCGGCCCGGTGGTCCACAGCTTCACCGGGAGCTGCCCCTGGTGCAGGTTGTGCTCGAGGGTGGAGCGCAGCACCCCGGCGGTGAACTCCGGGCGCAGCGTGACCGACCGGCCCCCGCGGTCGGTGAACGTGTACATCTCCTTGGTCACCACGTCGGTCGACTCGCCCACGCCGCGGGCGAACAGCGCGGTGTCCTCGAACACCGGCACCTCGATGTACGAGTAGCCGGCGTTGGCCGCGGCTTTGGCGAACGCCTCGCGGACCGCGAGGAAGATCGCCGAGCGTGGCGGATAGTACTCCGGTACGCCTTTGGGCGCTTGAAACATCATCACAGTCCCCTGGTGGGGCCGCTCGGCGGCGTCAGTCCCTGCAGGAACGGGTTGCCGACGCGCTCGCGGCCGATCGTCGTCTGTGGTCCGTGGCCGGGCAGCACCACCGTGTCGTCCGGCAGCGGCAGGCACACCGAGGCCAGGCTGCGCAGGATGGTCGGGTAGTCGCCGCCCGGGAGGTCGGTGCGTCCGATGGATCCGGCGAACAGCAGGTCGCCGGTGAAGATCACGCCGCCCTCGCGGTCGGTGCCGCGCTCCGGCGGCAGCAGGTACGTCACCGACCCCGGCGTATGGCCGGGGGCGTGGTCGACGCGCAGCTCCAGGCCGGCGAGCTTGAGCGTCTCGCCGTCGCGGAGCTCCCGCACGTCGTCGGGCTCGGTGAACTCCAGGCCGCCGAAGAGCTGCTGCCGGGCGGCGAGCCCCAGGCCCTTGCCCGGGTCGGACAGCAGGTCGCGATCCTCGGGATGGATGTAGGCCGGGATGTCCCGCGCCCCGCAGACCGGGACCACCGACCACATGTGGTCGAGATGGCCGTGCGTGATCAGCACCGCGACCGGCTTGAGCCGGTGCTCGCGGAGCAGGTCGTCGAGGCCGGGAACGGCGTCCTGCCCGGGATCGATGATCACACACTCCTCGCCCGCTGCGGGCGCGACGACGTAACAATTGGCCTGGAACGACCCTGCGGGGAACCCGGCGATGAGCACGACAAGCGGTCCTCGGTCTGATGGATCTCGTCAAGGAAAGCGGATGGGAATGTAACCGAAGGGTACCGGTGCGCCTCGGCGGGCTGCGAACCATTACCCAGAGGCCGATACGATTTCGCCCACCTCATTAGTGATTACCGACACTCGGGAGGAGTACGGTGGCCACCGGCAAAGACCGCCAGAGGGAGCTCGCCCGCCGGCATTACGAGCGACAGATGGCGCGCCGAGCCGAGCGGATGGCCA
>QGUZ01000023.1 GCA_003242605.1 Actinomycetota bacterium | reverse complement strand
TTCCGGGGGAGGGCCGGGGAGGGCGCGCCCGCCGGCGGGGCCGCCGCCGCCCTCGCCGCGCCCGGGCCGCGGCCGCGCTGCGCCGCGCCCGCACGCTCCCCGGCGGCGGCCTGCGGCATGCGCCCATCCCGCCCGCCGCCCCGGAGACGGCCCTGTCCCGCGCCGCGGGCGCGGCGGGCCCGGCGGCCGCCCGGGCCGGCCGTACCGGCGGGGCCGTCGAGCCCGAGCCGCTCGCCGGCCGGCAGTGGGACATGCGGATGATCGGCGCCACCGCCACCGGCTCGCTCGCCATCGCCCCCGGCGACAAGCGGGTCCGCGTCGGCATCATCGACACCGGGATCGACGGCAGCCACCCGGACATCGCCCCCAACTTCGACCGCGAGCTGAGCCGCAACTTCGTCGTCGACATCCCCACCGACCCCAACGGCGAGACCGTCGACGGCCCGTGCGAGGTGCCGACCTGCCGGGACCCGGCCGACGTGGACGACGACGGCCACGGCACCCACGTCGCGGGCATCGTCGCCGCGCCGATCAACGGCTTCGGCACCGCCGGGGTGGCCCCGAACGTGACCCTCGTCAACCTGCGCGCCGGTCAGGACTCGGGGTTCTTCTTCCTCAAGCCGAGCATGGACGCCCTCACCTACGCCGGCGACCACGGCATCGACGTGGTGAACATGAGCTTCTACATCGACCCGTGGCTGTTCAACTGCACCCGCCCCGGCGTCGGCGGCAACCGCGCCGAGCAGCTCGAGCAGGCCGGCATCGTGATCGGCATGCAGCGCGCCCTGAACTACGCGCGCAAGCGCGGGGTGACGCTCATCTCCGCCACCGGGAACGGCGCCACCGACCTGGGCAAGGTCGCCGAGGACGAGACCAGCCCCGACTTCCCGAAGAACTCCGAGCGGCGGCGGAAGGTGGACAACAGCTGCCTCAGCATGCCCACCGAGGCCGAGGGGGTGATCTCGGTCACCTCGGTCGGGCCGGACGGGCGCAAGGCCCAGTACGCCGACTACGGCCTCGAGCAGACCGACCTGTCGGCCCCCGGCGGCGACACCTTCGACCCGGACGCCGCGGACGGCGTCGACCACACCCGGGGTGTGCTCGCCCCCGCCCCGGAGCGGGCGCTCCGCGCGAACAACAAGATCACCGCCGATGGGCGGCCCAAGGACGGCTCGGTGGTCCGCGAGTGCCGCGGCGGGACCTGCGCCTACTACCAGTACCTCGAGGGCACCTCGATGGCCGCGCCGCACGCCACCGGTGTCGCCGCGATCCTGATCAGCCGCTTCGGCGCCGAGGGCAAGGAGGGGTTCGGCATGGACCCCGCCGAGGTGGAGCGGCTGCTGTACGCCACCGCGACGAAGCGGCCCTGCCCGACGCCGCCGGCCGTACGGTTCTCCGACGGCGAGGTGCAGGTGTGCGAGGGCGGCCCGGATCACAACGGCTTCTACGGGCGCGGCCTGGTGAACGCGGAACGGGCGGCGACCGTCGCCCGCTAGCCCCGTGCGCCGGGCGGGCCGTCGCTAGCCCTCGGGCAGCCCGCAGGCCCGGCGCGCGAACTCGGTGAACAGGGTCCGCACCCGCGGCGGCGGGGAGGCGACGAGCCACAGCGGGTCGCCGCCGCCCGCGGCGGCGCGGATCGGGAACAGGTGGGCCTTCTTCGCCTCGGCGAAGGCGTGTGGGTCGCAGCGGGCCGGGCGGACCAGCACGGGCAGCGCGAGCCGCGGCGTTCCCGCCGGGAGCACCGCCACCGGCCGCGACCGGCCGGTCGCGGCGCGCAGGGTGAAGTGGGTGTTCTCGCCGAGCTCGACGATCTCGATCGGCTCGTCCGCGATCGGCTGGTCGCCGGACCTGCGCGCGATCCGCAGCACGCCGCGCAGCGCGTCCCGCCCGCCGATGCGCACGCGGCTCCAGGAGTCGCCGAACGCGACCTCGATCCGCCGGTTTAGCAGCCGGGCGCCGCACTCCTCGCGCACCAGCCGCGCCAGCAGCGGCTCGGGGTGGGGGAGCGGGAAGCGCACCCGCCGTTCGGGGCCGTCGCCGACGCGCAGGTCGGCGACGATCGCGGCGGGCCGTACCGGGGGGATGCGGTCGGGCGGGCAGACCGCCTCGCCGTACGGGATGCGCAGGTCGGTGCGCGGGGTACGGCCGAGCGTGGTGCCGACCGGGTGCGGCGGCAGGGTGCGGAACGACGCGGTGACGAGCCGGACGCGGGCGAAGTGGACCGGCGTGGCGGAGTCGTTGCGGACCGCCACCTCGAGCCGCCGGTCGGCCTCGTCCGCGCGCCACTGCGCCAGGGACACCGACAGCCCGGGCGGTGGCGCCTCCTCGGCCGGCTCCGCGGGGCCGGCGCAGGCGGACGCGGCGGCGGCCGCGAGCGCGCCGGTGAGCATCGCGCGGAGCAGGCGGGCGGCCGCCGCGGCCGGGGCGGCGGGACGGGCCGTGCGGGCGCGCGGGGCGGGTCTTGGCAGGGTGTGCCTGACCGTGTGCATGCCGGGCGCCTCTCCGGGAAGGGGTGCTGGGCGCCGCGACCACCGGTCAAGCGCCGCTGCCGGAAGGCTAGAGCGTCGCGGCGGCGACGGGAAGGGGCACGTCATGACATTTTGGCGTCCTGGTTACCCGACCTCGTCACCGTAGTGGTCTGGACCATTTAGGCTTTACTCCGTGACTCGTCGCGCAAAAATCGTCTGCACACTCGGCCCCGCCACATCCTCGCAGGAGCGGCTGAACGACCTCGTCGCCGCAGGCATGGACGTGGCCCGGTTCAACCTCAGCCACGGCACCCATGAGCAGCACAAGGAGCTGTACGACCGGGTGCGCAAGGCCGCCGAGCTGCACGGCCGCGCCGTTGGCGTGCTCGCCGACCTGCAGGGTCCGAAGATCCGCGTGGGCCGGTTCGCCGAGGGGCCGGTGCGCCTCGGCTACGGGGACGTGTTCACGATCACGACCGAGGACGTGCCCGGTGACCGCGAGCAGGTCTCCACGACGTACGAAGGGCTGCCGAACGACGTCAAGCCCGGCGACCGGATCCTCGTCGACGACGGCCGGATGACGCTCGAGGTCACCGAGGTGGACGGCCCCCGGGTGCGCACCCGCGTGCTGGTCGGCGGCATGATCTCCGACAACAAGGGCCTCAACCTGCCCGGTGTGGCGGTGAGCGCGCCCGCGCTCACGCCCAAGGACGAGGAGGACCTGCGCTGGGCGCTGCGCACCGGTTTCGACCTGATCGCGCTGTCGTTCGTGCGCAGCCCGGAGGACGCCGACCTGGTCCGCGCGATCATGGACGAGGAGGCGGTGCGGGTACCGCTCCTGGCGAAGATCGAGAAGCCGCAGGCGGTGGAGCGGCTCGAGGAGATCGTCGACGCCTTCGACGGCATCATGGTGGCCCGCGGCGACCTCGGCGTCGAGCTGCCGCTGGAGCAGGTGCCCCTGGTGCAGAAGCGCGCCATCGAGCTGTGCCGGGAGAAGGCCCACCCGGTCATCGTGGCCACCCAGATGCTCGACTCGATGATGCACGCGCCGCGGCCCACCCGCGCCGAGGTCTCCGACGTGGCGAACGCGGTGATGGACGGCGCGGACGCGGTGATGCTGTCCGGGGAGACCTCGGTCGGCCAGTATCCGATCGAGGCGGTGCAGACCATGGACCGGATCGCCCGCGAGGCCGAGCGGGCCACGCTCCAGTCCACCCACACCATCACCCGGATGCCGGAGACCACCGGCGGCGCGATCGCCCGCGCCGCGGCCGAGGTGGGCGCGATCGTGGGCGCCAAGGCGCTGTGCGCGTTCACCATGTCCGGTGAGACGGCGCGCCGGCTCGCCCGGTACCGTTCGCCGATCCCGCTGCTCGCCTTCACCTCATCGCCGGAGGTGCGCGGCCAGCTCGCGCTCACCTGGGGCGTGGAGACGTTCCAGGTGCCGTTCGTCTACCACACCGACGACATGGTGCGCCAGGTCGAGTCGGCGCTGCTCTCGCTCGGCCGGTGTGAGAAGGGTGACAAGGTCGTCATCGTGGCCGGTTCCCCGCCCGGCACCCCCGGCTCCACCAACGCGCTGCGCGTCCACGTCATCGGCTCGGCCGTGTCGCACGGCCGCTGAGCGCCCGGACGGCGATAAAGCCCGTCCGGGCGTGACCGGACGGGCTTTGTTCGAATGTGCCCCGGGTGGGAGTCGAACCCACACTTTACGGGTTTTGAGTCCGCATCCTCTGCCAATTGGGATACCGGGGCGATGACCCGTTGTGACGATTGCGCCGCGGGTCCAGCACCAAGATCGGGTAACGACTCTACCAGGTCACCGCGCATCCAGGAGCGGACCGCCGTGTACCTAATCTACCGGACATCGGTACCCTTCTGCTCGTGAGTTCTCCACGGCGAGTAGTGATCGCGGAAGATGAGGCGCTGATCCGCCTCGACCTGAAAGAGATGCTGGAAGAGGACGGATACATCGTCGTCGGGGAGGCCGGTGACGGTGAGAGCGCGGTCAAGCTGGCCGGTGAGCTTCGTCCGGATTTGGTGATTTTGGACGTAAAGATGCCGATCCTTGACGGCATCTCGGCGGCCGAGCGGATCGTATCCGAGCGCATCGCCCCCTGCCTGATCCTCACCGCCTTCTCCCAGCGTGAGCTGGTCGAGCGGGCCCGGGACGCGGGCGCCATGGCCTACCTGGTGAAGCCGTTCACGAAATCCGACCTGGTGCCCGCGATCGAGATGGCGATCAGCCGCCACGAGGAGATCCTCGCGCTCGAGAAGGAAGTGACCACGCTCAACGAGCGCCTGGAGACGCGGAAACTCGTGGAACGGGCGAAGGGCCTGCTCATGACCCGGCACGGGTGGACCGAGCCGCAGGCGTTCCGCTGGATTCAGAAGGCGTCGATGGACCGGCGGACGAGTATGCGGCAGGTGGCACAGATGGTGATCGATGAGGCGACGGGGGGTGAAGAGGCCTCCGGAACGCAGCGGAAGTGATCGCCGTAGCGCCACAGCTCCCCAGGTCAGAGGGGTCGCGCTGGGTAAGTTGAGACCTTATTACGACTCCGCATCCAACCGTCCACAGTTCGCGTGCAGATCTGGTCGAAAGCCTGAGCGGTTTTATAGCTTTCGAGCGTTCGATCGGGACGGGTCGGCAGCGCTGACGCATTCCCGGGCCTGGATGAAGGAGAAACTTCATGATCCGCATTGCCCCCTTTGGGCGTTTGCTGGCCGTTACGGCGGCTGCCAGCCTTGCCCTGGCGGCGTGTAGTGGCGGTGGCGAGGACGCCGCGCAGCCGGCGACGGGTGCGTCCTCCGCGCCGGCATCCTCCGCGCCGGCCGCGGCGCAGGGCGACGGCACTTTGACGATCGGCACCCTGCTGCCGGCGACCGGTTCGCTCGCGTTCCTCGGTCCCCCCGAGTTCGCCGGTGTGCGGCTGGCGGTCAACGAGATCAACGAGGCCGGCGGCGTGCTCGGCAAGGAGGTCGTGCTGATCGACACCGACTCGGGCGACACCTCCACCAACATCGCCTCGCAGTCGGTCGACAAGCTGCTCCAGCAGAAGGTCGACGCGATCATCGGTGCCGCCTCGTCCTCGGTGTCGCTCACCGTGATCGACAAGATCACCGGTGCGGGCGTCATCCAGATGTCCCCGGCCAACACCTCCGACCAGTTCACCACCTACGACGACAAGGGCCTCTACTTCCGCACCGCGCCGCCGGACGTCCTGCAGGGCCGTGTCCTCGGTGACCTGATCCTCGCCGACGGCAACGACACCGTCGGCATCCTCGCCCTCCAGGACGCCTATGGCACGGGTCTCGCCGACAACGCGCAGAAGACGATCGAGGCCGGTGGCGGCCAGGTGGTCGAGAAGGTGATCTACGACCCGAAGGCGGCCGAGTACTCCGCCGACGTCGCCAAGATCAAGGCGGCGAACCCCAAGGCGATCGCCCTCATCGGCTTCGACGAGACCAAGAAGATCGTACCCGAGCTGGTGAAGCAGGGCCTCACCGCCGACAAGGTCAAGTGGTACTTCGTCGACGGTAACCTCTCGAACTACGGCACCGGCCCCGACGGCTTCCCCAAGGGCACGATGAAGGGCGCCAAGGGCACCCAGCCCGGTGCGGCCGCTCCCGAGGAGTTCCGGGAGCGGATGCTCAAGGTCGACCCCAAGCTCAAGGACTGGAACTACGGTCCCGAGTCCTATGACGCGGCGAACCTGATCGCGCTCGCGGCCGAGCTCGCCAAGAGCGACGCCCCGGCGGACATCGCGGCCAAGCTCCAGGAGGTCAGCTCCGGCGGCGAGAAGTGCCACGACTTCAAGTCCTGCAAGGAGCTGCTCGACCAGGGCAAGGACTTCGACTACGACGGCGTGAGCGGGCCGATCGAGTTCAACGCGGCGGGTGACCCGTCCGAGGCCACCATCGGCATCTACGAGTACGACGAGAACAACGAGGTCAAGAACATCGACTACAAGACCGGCAAGATCGACGGCTGATCGGACGGTCGGTCGGATCCGCTGATCCACACGAACGGGGCCCCGACCCGCCCGGGTCGGGGCCCTTCGTCGTCTCGGCCGCCTCGTCGTCTCCACCGCGCGTCCGCCGGCCGGCCGCCGTGCCGTCCCGGCCCGGCACGCGGCCCGAGGGAACGGCGCGGCGAGGGGTGCGGAACGGGCGGGCGTCCCCGGCGGAGAGGCGCGCCGGGGCGACGGTGCGGAGAGGCGTCCGGTGGGAGGACGCGCCGCGGGAGCGGGCGGGGCCGTCGCGGGGGCACGGCCGCGGGCGCGGTGGACGCCGGGCCTGCGGAGCGGGAGAGCGGGCAGTATGGCGCGCCGCGGGTGTTTCCGCGTCCCCGGACCGGTGCCGTGCACGGTGCCCGGCCCAGGCCGTTGTGAGGCGCGCTGCGCGGCTTTTCATCCTTTGCCAAAGAAGTCCCTTTTGCTGTACTTTCTGCCGCGCAGCGCCCCGCTGAGGGCCGTGCACGCGGCCCTCGGGGCCGCGCCGTACCCGGCGAGGAGACCGAGGCCGGAACGCGAAACGCCCCGCCGCGCGGGCGGGGCGTTCCGCGATGCGGTGCGAATCAGACCCTGGCGAGGGTGCCGAGGTAGAGCTCGATCACCTTGGGGTCGTTGATCAGCTCGCGGCCGCTCGCCATGTAGGCGTTGCGGCCCTGGTCGAGCACGTACCCCCGGTGGCAGATCTGCAGGCAGCGGCGGGCGTTCTGCTCCACCATGATCACGGTGACGCCCGCGCGGTTGATCTTCTGGGCCTGGATGAACACCAGGTCCTGCAGCTTGGGGGAGAGGCCCGCCGACGGCTCGTCGAGCAGCAGCACCGACGGCTCGGTCATCAGCGCCCGGGCCATGGCGACCATCTGCCGCTCACCGCCCGAGAGCGAGCCGGCCCGCTGCTTGCGCCGCTCGCCGAGCGCCGGGAAGATCTCGCAGACGAACTCGAAGCGCTCCTTGAACTTCTTGGGCACCTGGAAGGCGCCCATCTGCAGGTTCTCCTCGATGGTGAGGCTGGGGAAGACGTTGTTCGTCTGCGGGACGTAGCCCACGCCGCGGGCGACCAGCTCGTACGGCTTGAGGTTGGTGATGTTCTCGCCCTTGAGGGTCACCGAGCCGCTGCGGACGGGGACCAGACCGAAGATCGTCTTCAGCAGGGTCGACTTGCCGGCGCCGTTGGGGCCGATGATGCCGATCAGCTCGCCTTCCTTCACGTACAGGTCGGCCCCGTTGAGGATGTTCACGCCGGGCACGTAGCCCGCGTACAGCTCGTCGCAGCGCAGCAGGGCGTTCTCGGCCCCCGCCAGGTGCTCGGAGCGGTCGGTGACGGCGGTCGAGGACTGCGCCGCGGCGGCCGCGCCGGCGTTCCGCGCCTCCGGTTCAGGCGTCATGGTGGACTCCTCGCTCACTCGGCCCGCTCCTTCACGTTCTCCTCCACCCGGTCCGAGCCCGCCGCCGAGCCGTCCTCGGGGGCGATGCCCGCCTCGGCCTCGAGCTCGGCCTCGGCCTCGTGGAGCTGCTCCTCTTCCTCCTCGACCGACAGCGGGGCGTCGTGGTGTGCGCCCAGGTAGGCGTCGATCACACGCTCGTCCGACATGATCGTCTCCGGCGGGCCCTCGGCGATGACCGAGCCCTGCGCCATGACCACGACCCAGTCGCTGATGTCGCGCACCATGTCCATGTCGTGCTCGACGAACAGCACGGTCATGCCCTGCTCGCGCAGGTCCTTGACATGGCCGAGCAGCGACTGGGTGAGCGCCGGGTTCACGCCGGCCATCGGCTCGTCGAGCATGATCATCTCAGGCTCGACCATGAGGGCCCGGGCCATCTCCAGGAGCTTGCGCTGACCGCCGGAGAGCGAGCCGGCGAAGTCGTCGCGCTTGGCGGCGAGCTTGAACCGCTCGAGCAGCGCCTCGGCGCGCCGGGTGATCTCCTCCTCCTGGCGGCGCCACAGCGCGGGGATGAGCGACTGGAAGAACCGCTCGCCGCGCTGCCCCTGAGCGCCGAGGCGCATGTTCTCGATCACCGTCAGCTTCGACAGCGCCTTGGTGAGCTGGAACGTGCGCACCATGCCGGCCCGGGCCACCCGGTGGGCGGGCAGGCCGTCCATGCGCTTGCCGTTGAACGTCCAGGTGCCCGAGTCGGCGGTGTCGAACCCGGTGAGCTGGTTGAAGAACGTGGTCTTGCCGGCGCCGTTGGGCCCGATCAGCGCGGTGATCGAGCCGCGCTGGATCTCCAGGTGGTCGACGTTCACGGCGGTGAGGCCGCCGAACCGCCGGATCACCTTGTCGACGACGAGGATCGGGTCGGGCTTGGGGACACCGGGCTCGTGCGGCAGCCCTTCGAACGCCTTCAGCGCAGCGGCCTTGCGGGGAGTGAGCGCGCCGGCCTCGCCGGCGGCCTTCTGGTCAGCGTGCATCGAGTGCGATCTCCCTCTTGTCCCCGAAGATACCCTGCGGCCGGAAGATGAGCAGCAGCATCAGCCCCAGGCCGACCAGCATGAACCGCACCGGGCCCACCTGGTTCGCGTCCATGAACGGGATCAGTCCGGCGCCCACCATCTCGCTGAGGGTGTTGCCGACGAAGACCAGCAGCACCCAGAAGATCATCGCGCCGACGAGCGGGCTGAACACGCGGGCCGCGCCGCCGAGGATGACGATCGTGTACGCGTAGAAGGTGAGCTCGGTGCCGAACAGGTCCGGCTGCACCGAGGCCTGGCTGAGCGCGAAGATGAACCCGCCGAGGCAGCCGATCAGGCCGCCGAGGACCAGCGCCTGCATCTTGTAGGCGAACACGTTCTTGCCGAGGCTCCGCACTGCGTCCTCGTCCTCCCGGATCGCCTTGAGCACGCGGCCCCACGGGCTCTTCATCAGCATGTAGACGAGGACGAGGGCGAGGCCGACGAGGATCCAGCCGACGGTGAGCACCCACATCACCCGCTCGTTGAACCCGAACGGGCCGATGCCGTACTCGCCGCGCGGGTAGGGGTTCATCGCGAAGAACTCGCCGGCGAAGCCCTGGCGGCCGTCGGAGCCGCCGAAGACGTCGGCGAACGTCACCGATCGGAAGATCAGCCGGATGATCTCCGCGGCGGCGATCGTGGCGATCGCCAGGTAGTCCGCGCGCAGCCGCAGCGTGGGTATGCCCAGCAGCAGGGCGAGCAGCACGGTGCCCACCAGGCCGATCACGATGCCGAGCCAGAACGGCAGGTGGAAGGTGGCGACCGTGACCGCCATGCCGTACGCGGCGACGCCGAGGAAGGCGGCCTGGCCGAAGTTGAGCAGCCCGGCGTAGCCGAACTGGATGTTGATCCCGATGGCGGCGAGGGCGTAGACCACGGTCTCCCAGCCGACCGCCGCCTCCACCGTGGTGACGAGGATGGTATTCCAGTCCACGGACGTCTCCGATCAGCCAATGCGCTCGCGCCGGCCGAGGATGCCCTGCGGCCTGAAGAGCATGACGAGGATGAGCACCAGCAGGGCGCCGACGTTCTTCATCTCAGTGGGCACCCAGAGCGTGGACACCTGGATGAACAGGCCCACCACGAGCGAGCCGACCAGGGCGCCGAACGCGGTGCCCAGGCCGCCGAGCGTGACCCCGGCGAAGATGAGCAGCAGCAGGTGGAAGCCCATCTGGTAGTTGAGGTTCTGGGAGAGCCCCAGCATGATCCCGGCGAGCGCGGCGACGGCGCCGCCGACCGTCCAGATGATGCGGATCACCCGGTCCACGTTGATGCCGGAGGAGGCGGCGAGCGCCGGGTTGTCGGCCACCGCCCGGGCCGCCTTGCCGGTGCGGGTCTTGAGCAGGGCGAGCGCCACGATCACCAGCACGATGATCTCGATCGCCATGGCCCACAGGTTCTTCGGCGTCGCCGAGACGGGCCCGATCTGGATGCCCTGCTGGGCGTTGTAGTCGGCGTACGGCGCGCCCTCACCGCCGAACAGGAACAGGAACAGGTTCCGCAGGAACAGCGCCATGCCGATCGAGATGATCATCATGGCGATGAGGCTGGTGCCGCGCTTGCGCAGCTTGCCCCAGAAGAACCGGTCCTGTGCGTAGCCGAGCGCGCCACCCAGGATCACCGCGATGATCGCGGCGGGGATGAGGTGGAGCCCGACGGTGCCATTGAAGAAGTAGGCGATCAGCGCGCCGAGGGTGAGCAGCTCGCCGTGGGCGAAGTTGGTGAGGCCGGTGGTGCCGAAGATGAGCGACAGGCCCATCGCGGCGAGCGCGATGATCAGGCCCAGGTTGAGGCCTTCGAAGGCGAGCTGGGCCGCCTGTTCCCACATGGAGGGTTCCGCGGCGGCCTGCCGGCCACCTCCGCCCGTGTCACCGGCCTGCCCCTTCTGCACCAGCGCGAACAACGCGGTGCGTTGCTGGCCCTCGGAGACCTCGAGGGTGAGGGTCGCCCGATCCTTGAGCCGGAGCTCGAGATCGGGAGGGAGCGTCGACTGGTCGATGGTGACCTGGTACGTCCCCGGTCCGGGGACTGGGATCTCCCATGTGCCGTCGGCTGCGGTCGTGGCCTCTCCGATGGGTTGACCATCCTCGGAGGTCACGCTGATTTTCACGCCGTCGACTGGTCGGCCTTGGTATTGGAGTGTGCCCCTCAGGCTCTCGTCCTCGGCCCATGCCGCAGGGGTGCCGGACGCGAGCAGGAAGATGAGTCCACCCAGGAAGGCCGTGAACGCGATCACGGCTCTGCGCAATGGTGCTCCCTCAATAGGTCGAGGTGGGGTGAGGCCCCCCGGAACATGCCACGTCGCAAGGAGTATGCGATGACGTCGCGGAGCATAATGCCGTCTCGCCCGGTTTCGAACCAGTCGTCACCGATCGGTGACCAGGGTGTTTCTCGGGCGTGAGCAAAAAAATATCCAGGTCAGAGCCGTTCGCGCTACTTGTCCGGGATGTGGAACGCGTGGCGTCCGGTGAACGGTACCGCGCGCCGGGAACGGCCGCCGCGCGGGCGTGCGAAGGCGGCGTGCGCTCCGGCCGCGGCTCGTCGGCGCGGCCGACCGGGGGTGGGAAATCGTTCAGGAGCGAATCATCGGATGACCGGTTGGGCGGGTGAGCTGCGGAATGTCGTGGAAAATCGCGGCGGCCACCCGCGCCCGGTTGCGATGTTTGATGACTTATATGACCTTGTGTCCGATGTGATCGGCGGGGGTCCGGATCACGTGCCGGCCGCAACGGATCCGCCGGGCGCCGCGGGCGCCGACCCGGGTGCGGCGCCGCGATCGTGGCGTCCGCACACGGTGAATCCGCGCGATGTGCGCACCCGGGAATCAGGGCGGCGGTGCGGCCGATTTGATTCGCGCGCCGATTCACCCGTACGCGACTCACCGCTACGGAGGATCACCGTGATACCGGTGCGAATCGCCGGCAATGGTGAGCGGCGGATATCGGTGAGGAAAGCGGGAGAGCCGGGACCGGTGCGGCGGGGTGGCGTGCCGCCCCCGGCCCCCGCTTCGCCGACCTCGGCGTTTCTGTCGGTCCGGCGGACTAGGCTGCACATGTGCCCAAGACCGAAGCGACTCCCGCCCGCGACTGCCTCATGCTGCTCGACGGGCACTCCCTGGCCTACCGAGCGTTCTACGCGCTGAAGGACGCGAACCTCGTCACCACCGACGGTCAGCACACCGAGGCGGTGTACGGGTTCACCTCGATGCTGGTGAACCTGCTGCGCGACGAGCGGCCGAGCAATGTCGCGGTGTGCTTCGACCGGTCGGAGCCGACCTTCCGGCACGAGTCGTACGAGGCGTACAAGGCGAACCGGCAGGAGACCCCCGAGGACTTCCGCGGCCAGATGAGCCTCATCTTCGAGATGCTCGACACGCTGCGGATCCCGCGCCTGTCGGTCCCCGGGTTCGAGGCCGACGACCTGATCGCGACGCTGGCGACCCGCGCCGCCGAGCAGGGCATGGAGGTGCTGATCGTCAGCGGTGACCGGGACAACCTGCAGCTCGTCAGCGACAAGGTCACCGTGCTGATGACCCGGCGCGGCATCAGCGACATGACCCGCTTCACCCCCGAGGAGGTGGAGGCGAAGTACGGGCTCACCCCGGCCCAGTACCCCGACTTCGCCGCGCTGCGGGGCGACCCCAGCGACAACCTGCCGAGCATCCCGGGGGTCGGGGAGAAGACCGCGGCCAAGTGGGTGCGCGAGTTCGGCTCGCTGGACGAGCTGGTCAGGCGCGTCGACGAGGTCAAGGGCAAGGCCGGCGAGCGGCTGCGCGAGCACCTGGGCCAGGTGATCCGGAACCGGCAGCTCACCGAGCTGCGCCGGGACGTGCCGCTGGACGTGGAGATCGCCGACCTCAAGCGGGGCCCGTTCGACCGGGAGGGCGTGCACAAGCTGCTCGACACGCTGCAGTTCCGCGGCGAGCTGCGGGACCGGCTGTTCAAGGTGCTGGGCACCCCGGACGCCGAGCCCGCGGCCGACGGCGGCTTCGAGGTCGAGCTGACCGTGCTCGGGCCCGACGAGGTGGCCGGCTGGCTGGCCGGCCTGCCCGAGGGCCGGGCCGGTCTCGCGGTCCAGGGGTCGTGGGGCAGCGGCACCGGGCGCATCGACGCGCTCGCGATCGCCGCCCCGGGGAACACCGCCGCCTACCTCGACATGACCACCCTCACCCCGGCCGACCAGGAGGCGCTGCACGCCTGGCTGTGCGACGAGAGCCGGCCGAAGGCGGCGCACGACGCCAAGGGCCCGCTGCTCGCGCTGTGGGCGCACGGACTCGACCTGCGCGGCCTCACCTGCGACACCGCGCTCGCCGCCTACCTGGCGCTGCCCGGCCAGGCCTCGTTCCCGCTCGAGGACCTCGCGCTCCGGTACCTGCACCGTGAGCTGCGCGCCACCACCGAGCCCGACGGCCAGGCCGCCCTGTTCGACGACCCCACCGAGGACGCGGCCGAGAACCTCGCGGTGCGCGCGCGGGCGATCCGCGAGCTCGCCGACGCCCTCGAGGCCTACCTGGAGCCGCGCGGCGGCATCCGGCTGCTGCGCGAGGTGGAGCTGCCGCTGCAGCGGGTGCTCGCCGAGATGGAGCGCACCGGCATCGCCGCCGACCGCGACCACCTGCTGAAGCTCGAGGCCGAGTTCGGCGCGGCGGTGAAGCAGGCGGTCGAGGAGGCCCACCGGGTGGTGGGCGAGCAGTTCAACCTCGGCTCCACCAAGCAGCTCCAGGAGATCCTCTTCGTCAAGCTCGGCCTGCCGAAGACGAAGAAGATCAAGACCGGGTACACCACCGACGCCGACGCCCTCGCCTGGCTCGCCACGCAGACCGACCACGAGCTCCCGGTGATCCTGCTGCGCCACCGGGACCAGACCAAGCTGCGGACCACGGTCGAGGGCCTGATCAAGGAGATCGGCGACGACGGCCGCATCCACACCACGTTCAACCAGACCCGGGCCGCGACCGGCCGCCTCAGCTCGGAGAAGCCCAACCTGCAGAACATCCCGATCCGCACCGCGGAGGGCCGCCGCATCCGGCAGGGCTTCACCGTGGGCGAGGGCTACGAGACCCTGCTCACCGCCGACTACAGCCAGATCGAGCTGCGCATCATGGCGCACCTGTCCGGCGACGAGTCGCTGATCGCCGCCTTCGAGTCCGGGCACGACTTCCACGCGGCCACCGCCGCCCGGGTGTTCGATCTGCCGCCCGACCAGGTGGACGGCGAGCTGCGGGCGCGGATCAAGGCGATGAACTACGGCCTCGCCTACGGCCTGTCGGACTTCGGGCTCGCCGGGCAGCTCAACATCCCGGTGGCCGAGGCCCGCGCGCTGAAGGAGGAGTACTTCGAGGAGTTCGGCGGCGTGCGCGACTACCTGGAGTCGGTCGTCGCCCAGGCGCGCAAGGACGGGTACACCGAGACGATTCTCGGCCGCCGACGCTACCTGCCCGACCTCACCAGCGACAACCGGCAGCGCCGGGAGATGGCCGAGCGCATGGCGCTCAACGCGCCCATCCAGGGCTCCGCGGCCGACATCATCAAGATCGCCATGCTGCACGTGGCCGAGGCGCTGCGGGAGGAGGGCATGCGCTCGCGCATGCTGCTCCAGGTCCACGACGAGCTGGTGTTCGAGGTCGCCCCGGGCGAGCTCGACCGGCTGCGCGAGATCGTGATCGACCGCATGGGCGGCGCCTACAAGCTGCGGGTGCCGCTGGAGGTCTCGATCGGCGTCGGGCGCACCTGGGAGGACGCGGGCCACTGATCCGCCGCGGAACGTCCGATCCCACCGGCTTTATGGCCGTTTTCACAACCTTTTGCGTTCGGCCCCATTCGGTCATGATCCGCCCTATGGTTGGTCACCGCATCGCATGGCCGGCCGTGAAGGAGTGGGGTGCGGACGTCCGCGGGATCGAAGCGCGGTGTCGCGATCGCCAACGTGGCCCTGATGATCGTCGCGTCGCTCCTGCTGCTGCCCGGCGGTGACGCGGCCCGCGCCCCGGACCCCGGCCACGACCACGATCCGGGCCGGGCGCGGCCCGCCGACGCCCGCGCCGGCTCGGGCGGCGCGGCGACGCGGCCGCCGGACGAGCCGCCGCGCCGGGTGGCCGCCACCGTGGAGTCGGCGCGCAAGGTGCGGGCGAACGAGCTCGGCCTCGTGCCGGTGCTCATGTACCACCGCATCGTCGCCAAGCGGACCTCGTCGCTCGACCGCACGCCCGCGCAGCTGCGCAAGGAGCTGGAGCGGCTCGCCCGCAAGGGCTACGTCCCGATCACCGCCGCCGAGTACGTGACCGGCCGGATCGACATCCCGGCCGGGACGCACCCGGTGGTGCTCACCTTCGACGACGGCACGCCCGGGCACTTCGCCCTCACCCCCGCGGGGGAGCCGCACCCGGACACCGCGGTGGGCGTGCTGCTCGACGTGGCCCGCCGCTACCCGGGCTTCCGCCCGGTGGCGACGTTCTGGGTGAACCGCGACCCGTTCGGGCTCAAGGACCCCGACGCCCAGGCGGCCGCGGTGGGCTGGCTGGTGCGCAACGGCTTCGAGGTGGCGAACCACACCTACCGGCACGCCGACCTGCGCCGGCTGCCGCGCAGCAAGATCGCCAAGGAGATCGTCCTGCAGGAGCGGCTGCTGAGGCGGCTCGGCGCGCCGCCGTCGGTCACGTTCGCCTTGCCGTACGGCAACCTTCCGGTCAAGAAGAACCGCAGCGCCGCGTACCGCGGCTCGTGGGGTGGCACACGCTATGATTTCTCCGGTGTGTTCCTGGCGGGTGCCGAACCGGCCCCGTCCCCGCACTCCACGGACTTCCGGCCGCGGCAGATACCGCGGATCCAGGCCAACGGCAAAGGGGGCGAGTGTCGCAGATGGTGCTCTGCGTACTGGCTGGAGTGGCTGGACAGGCACCCCTCGAAGCGGTACACGTCCGACGGCGACCCTGATCACATCTCGATTCCGAAGAGGTTACAGGGTAATATCGCCCCAAAGCGGGCCAAGAGGATTCTGGCCTACTAGAGCGGTGGTCGGCCGTCGGCCGGAGCTCGAATTGACCGCGCGCGGGATCGTCTCATATGCTGATCGCTGCGCTGTGGGCTCGCGCGTGCCTCGGACGGAGCGGGTTCGCGCTCGGTCGTCGATAGATCAGGGTCATAAAGATCCCTTCCTCGGCTGAAAAAGGGTCCGCCGCGCATTCGTCCACCATCGACATCCTGTCCGCGTTCGGAGCACTTCCACACATGACGAGCAGCACCGAGGCCACCTCGAACACCCCGCAGGTAGCGGTCAACGACATCGGTTCCGAGGAGGCCTTCCTCGCCGCGATCGACGAGACCATCAAGTACTTCAACGACGGCGACATCGTCGAGGGCACGGTCGTCAAGGTCGATCGAGACGAGGTCTTGCTCGACATCGGCTACAAGACCGAGGGCGTCATCCCCTCGCGTGAACTCTCGATCAAGCACGATGTCGACCCGGCCGAGGTCGTTGAGGTCGGCGATCATATCGAGGCCCTCGTTCTCCAGAAGGAGGACAAGGAAGGCCGTCTGATCCTCTCCAAGAAGCGCGCTCAGTACGAGCGTGCCTGGGGCACGATCGAGAAGATCAAGGAAGAGGACGGCATCGTCACCGGTACCGTGATCGAGGTCGTCAAGGGCGGCCTCATCCTCGACATCGGCCTGCGGGGCTTCCTGCCGGCGTCGCTGGTCGAGATGCGCCGGGTCCGCGACCTGCAGCCGTACGTCGGCCGTGAGCTCGAGGCGAAGATCATCGAGCTGGACAAGAACCGCAACAACGTGGTTCTGTCCCGCCGCGCCTGGCTGGAGCAGACCCAGTCGGAGGTGCGCCAGACCTTCCTCAACACGCTGCAGAAGGGCCAGGTCCGCAAGGGCGTCGTCTCCTCGATCGTCAACTTCGGCGCCTTCGTCGACCTCGGCGGCGTCGACGGTCTGGTGCACGTGTCCGAGCTCTCCTGGAAGCACATCGACCACCCCTCCGAGGTCGTCGAGGTCGGCCAGGAGGTCACCGTCGAGGTCCTCGACGTCGACATGGAGCGCGAGCGCGTGTCGCTCTCGCTCAAGGCGACCCAGGAGGACCCGTGGCAGCAGTTCGCCCGGACCCACCAGATCGGCCAGGTCGTGCCCGGCCGGGTCACCAAGCTGGTGCCGTTCGGCGCGTTCGTCCGCGTGGAGGAGGGCATCGAGGGGCTCGTCCACATCTCCGAGCTGGCCGAGCGCCACGTGGAGATCCCCGAGCAGGTCGTCCAGGTCGGCGACGAGATCTTCGTCAAGATCATCGACATCGACCTGGAGCGCCGCCGCATCTCGCTCTCCCTCAAGCAGGCGAACGAGGGTGCCGTCGGCTCGGAGATCGAGTTCGACCCCACGCTGTACGGCATGGCGGCCGAGTACGACGAGCACGGCAACTACAAGTACCCCGAGGGCTTCGACCCGGAGACCGGCGAGTGGCTGCCGGGCTACGAGAAGCAGCGCGAGGAGTGGGAGCGGCAGTACGCCGAGGCCCAGGCCCGGTACGAGGCCCACAAGCGGCAGATCGAGGAGGCCCGCCGCCAGGCCGCCGAGGCCGAGGCCCAGTCCTACTCCGGCGAGTCGCAGGGCTCCGGCACCCTCGCCTCCGACGAGGCGCTCGCCGCGCTGCGGGAGAAGCTCTCCGGCGGTCAGAGCTGACACCGACGTGCCTCCCGGTCACGGGCCGAGCCCGCGCTGCTCGGCCCGTGACCGGTGGATGGCCCCGGTCGGCCACGGCCGCCCGGGCCGGGCTTTCCGTCCCCGGATCCCGCTCGGTACAGTGACCCGGTGATTCGCATCACCCGGGCCGAGCCCGCCGACGCGGGTGAGATCCTCACGGTGCAGCGGGCCGCGTACGTCACCGAGGCGCAGCTGTACGGCGACGCGTTCCTCGCCCCGCTGCTCGAGTCGGCCGCGCAGGTGCGCGCGGCGATCGAGTCCGCGCTCGTGCTCAAGGCGCTCGACGGCACCCGCATCGTCGGCGCGGTGCGCGGCCGGACGCGGGACCGCACCTGCCTGGTGGGCCGGCTCGTGGTCGCCCCCGACATGCAGCGCCGCGGCATCGGGACCGCCCTGCTCACCCGGCTGGAGGCCGAGGCCCCGCCGGAGGTGGAGGCGTTCGACCTCGTCGTCGGCCACCAGTCGGAGGCCAATTTGCGGCTGTGCCGCCGTCTCGGCTACCGGGAGACCCGCCGGGAACGCGTGCACGACCACCTCACCCTCGTGCACCTGCGCAAGGAGCGCGTCTCGGCGCCGCGGTAGCCGTGGCCACGGCGGCGAGGGAGGCCCGGCGAGCAGGGCCGTACGGGCGGCGCACCGCCCCGGGGGAGCGCCGAAGGAGAGTGGAGGTGCCGATGGCGGCGCTGAAGGTCGGGCTCACCGGCGGCATTGGCTCGGGCAAGAGCGAGGTGTCGAAACGCCTCGCCGCGCACGGCGCGATCGTGATCGACGCGGACCGGATCGCGCGCGAGGTGGTCGAGCCGGGCACCCCCGGCCTCGTCCGCGTGGTCGAGGAGTTCGGCCCCGAGGTGCTGCGCGCGGACGGCTCGCTCGACCGGCAGCGGCTAGGCTCGATCGTCTTCGCCGACCCCGAGCGCCTCGCCGCGCTCAACGCGATCGTCCACCCGCTTGTCGCCGCCCGCGCCGCCGAGCTGCAGGAGGCCGCCCCGGACGACGCCATCGTCGTATACGACGTGCCGCTGCTGGTGGAGAACAACCTCGCCGGGCAGTACGAGGTGGTGATCGTGGTGGACGCGGCCGACGAGATCCGCGTCGACCGGCTCACCCGGCTGCGCGGCATGTCCGAGGCCGACGCCAAGGCCCGGATCGCGGCCCAGGCCACCCGGGAGGACCGGCTGCGGGTCGCCGACATCGTGATCGTCAACGAGGGCACGCTCGAGGAGCTGCAGGCCCGGGTCGACGAGGTCTGGGAGGAGCTGCGGGCCCGGGCGGCGAACCGCTGACCCCGGACGCTCCGCACCCCGCCCGCCGACCGTTCCGCCGCGTCATCCCGGCCGCTCTCCGTGCACCCGCGGCGGCCGTGCCCCTGCACCTCAAGGCCCCGGCCGGCGTCGCACGCCCGCTCGCCGCGGACACCCTCAGCCCGGCCGGGCCGAGCCGAGCCGACCGGCAGGGTCCCACCGTCCCCGCACACCGCCGGCGCGCCGTCGCGACGGCGTCACCGCTGGCTGATCGCGGCGTTCCCGGCACGTCGTTCCCGAGCCGGTTCGCGGCGCCGCGTCCCGATGCGGCGTACCGGCTCGGACCGTCCCGACCGCGCCGGCGTGAAACGCCGCGCCCCGCGGCGCGTTCCGGCCGCGGGGCGCCGGTGTTCCACATGGCACGCCGTCCCGATCACTCCGCCGTGGCGGGCGCGTGATCCCCGTTCACCTGGGCCCGGGCGGTACGGCCGGCCTCGGTGAGCCTGGGCAGGTACTGGGCGAGCAGCAGCGTGGACAGGGCCGAGGTGTCGCCGCCCGAGGTGCGCACCACCATCGGCTGCGGGGCGGCCTCGGCGAGCTTGGCGCCCACGTCGAGCCGCCGCCGGGCGAGCTCGTACTGGAGCACCGCGCGGTTGTCCCGGTAGGCCTCGGCGAGCCGGCGCAGCGCCTTCGCCTCGTTCTCGGCGGCGGTGAGCTGGGCCCGGCCGCGCGCCTCGATCTCCCAGCGCACCCGCTGCGCCTCGGTCTCCTGCTCCTCGAGCATGCGCGCCACGTCCTTGCGCGCCTGGTTGTGCGCGGCCTTCACCTCGACGATGCGCGCGTCGCGGGTCTTCTTCGCCCGCTCGATCTCCATCAGCAGCGTGTCGATGCGCCGTTTGCGGGTGAGCTCCCACTCCCGCTCGTACGCGGCCATCTCCTTGGCCACCTTCTCCCGGGTGGCGAGGTGCTGCTGGTACTGGTCGGGGAGCTGCACGTCGGGGATGTTCGCGCCGGTGACGCGCACGCCGTACCGGCCGAGCCGCCGGTTGAGCGCCTCCTGCATGTCCCCGACGTCGGAGCCGCGCAGGTCGTGGGCCCGCTCGGTGGTGACCAGGCGGGCGCGCTGCCGGATCGCGTCCTGCACCGCGCTCGACAGCACCATGTCGAAGTTGCTCGCGCCGATGGTCCGCACGAACGCGACCGGGTCGACGATGCGGAACTTGAGGAAGAACTCGATCGCCTTCAGCGGCACGTCCTCGGCGGTCGGGCAGGAGGTGACCGGCGCGGTGTACGGGATCTCGGTGGAGGTGTCGACGACCGCGTCCACCCGGTCCCAGGGCAGCCACAGGTAGTGACGGCCGGGGGAGAGCGTGCCGACGATCGCACCCCAGCGGGTGCGGATCCCGGTGGTGCCCTCCTCGATCTCGATGATCGCCCCCCGCCACAGCCAGATCACGGTGATGAGCACCAGCACGACCGCGCTCGCGGCGGCGAGCCGGGCCACCAGGCCCGAGGTGAGCGCCGCGGTGCCGAGCAGGTAGACGGCGAACAGCAGCGGCGCCACCCAGGCGAAGCCCCGCCGGTCCTTGGGGATCACGACCGGGACGAGCCGGCCCTGTTCGCCGCCGCGCAGCAGCTGGCGGATCTCCGTCCAGCCGGCGAGCGCCTCCTGGATCCTGGAGAACTCCTTGCTCATGCCCGCTCCTCGCTTCCGCCGGCCGTACGGCCCGCCGTACCCGTGACGTCATCCTCCGCGGTGCCGCCGGGAGCCGCGGCGACCGCGGCCGCGGGCTCCTCGTCGCCGCCGCGGAGCAGCCGGTCCACCTCGGCCTGGCGTTCGGCGACCCGCCGGGAGATCTCCTCCAGCCGGGAGCGGATCGCGGCGGCCTCGGACTCGGAGAACAGCGCGGCCTCGGCGCCGCCGATCAGCTCCTGGGCGATCGCCAGGAAGTTCACCGTGCCCTCGTCGCCGACCTGCACCACCTGCGGCAGCCGGGCGGCGACGCTCTCCAGCCGGTCGAGCACGTCCTGCTGGAAGCGGTAGTTGAGGATCTCCGGCGCGGCGGCGGCGCTCAGCGCCCGGATGTCGAGCGCCTGCGCCTCGAGCAGGGCCGCGTTCGCCTTCGCCGTGCTCTCCGCCTCCACCATGCGCTGGGCGGCGAGCGCCTTCGCCTTGTTCGACTCGCGCTCCAGCGCGGTGTCCATCTGCGCCTGGTACCCGGCGATGTCGGCCTGGATCGCCGACAGCGTCTCCTGCAGACCGGCGAGCTCCTTGCTCAGGTCACCCTCGTTCTGCTCCTTGCGGAGCTGCAGCTCGTACTCGTAGGTGTAGGCCTCCTTCGCCACCCGGATCATCTCCGGCGCGGCGAGGTCCATGCGGTACTCGCGGCTGGACGGCTCGGCGTGGGTGATGTTCACGTCGGTGAGCCGTACCGCGGGCAGGAACTGCTGGTTGAGGCTCTCCAGCATGCCCTGGGTGCTCTCGCCGACCAGGTCGTAGATGTCCTCGGCGCGCTGGGCGTAGATGAGGCTGCGGGTGACCTCGCTCACCGCGTTCTGCAGCTTCGCCTGGAAGCCGCTCACCGAGCCGAGCACGAAGATGAACTCGGCCGGGTCCTCGATGCGGAACTGCAGGAACAGGTCGACCGAGGCCTTCACCCCCTGCTGGGTGGGGGCCTCCCGGATGGGGGCGTTGAACGGGAACTCGCGGGTGGTGTTGACGATGTAGGCGACGCGCTTCCACGGGTTGAGCAGCGTGACCCGGCCCGGCTCGGCGACCTGCACGAGCTTGCCGAACTTGGTGATCAGCGCCTTGCACCCGTCGGGCACCATCACCACGCTGCGCCGCCACCACAGGAACGCGGCCGCGAGCACGAGCACGGCCCAGTACTGCGGGCCGAACAGCACCCGCACCGCGTCCGGCAGCCCGGTCGCGACCAGGCCGACCACGCCGAGGGCGGCGAGCAGGGTGAGCGGGAGGACGATGCGGGCCGTGCCCGCCTTGGGGATGACGACGGGGGAGATGACGTGCATCGTCTCGCCGCCGGGCCCCGTCGTCTGGTACCCGCGGTTGATCACCTCCCCGGCCTCGCCGAGCGGTGCGGTGCGCGCCTCGATCAGGGTTCCCGCGGACAACCCGTGGTGGCGGGCCGCGGCGAAGTCGTCCGGGTCGAGCCGGAACGCGGGCTCGCCGCCGGCGTCGCCCCCGCCCCGCCGCCCGGCGGCCGCCTGCAGCACGGCCTGGCGGGGGTCGGCGCCCTGGGCGACCGCATGCGCCACCTGCTGGGCGGCGGCCGCGGCCCGGCGCGCGACTCCTTGTCGCGGTGGTGTCATCGCATCCTCACTTCGTCGGTTAGGGGGGTATGTACCGTACCGGCCGGTACTCACAATTCGGTCGCACCCCGCTTGCGATGAGGTGGGAACCGGGGCGGCCGGGTTCCGGGGCGCGGGGCGAACCGTCGGTGGGAGCGCGTAGGTTGGAGGTTGTGAGGCCGGTAACCGATGTGCAGCGGAAGGTGCGGCCGTTCAAGGTCGTCACCGACATGACCCCGTCCGGCGACCAGCCGGCGGCGATCGACGAGCTGGAGCGGCGCATCAAGGCGGGCGAGAAGGACGTCGTGCTGCTCGGCGCCACGGGCACGGGCAAGACCGCGACGATCGCCTGGCTGATCGAGCGGCTGCAGCGGCCGGTGCTGGTGATGGAGCCGAACAAGACGCTCGCCGCCCAGTTCGCGAACGAGCTGCGGCAGATGCTCCCGCACAACGCGGTGGAGTACTTCGTCTCCTACTACGACTACTACCAGCCGGAGGCGTACGTCCCGCAGACGGACACCTACATCGAGAAGGACTCGTCGATCAACGACGAGGTGGACCGGCTGCGCCACTCGGCCACCACGGCGCTGCTCACCCGCCGCGACGTCGTCGTGGTCGCCTCCGTCTCGTGCATCTACGGCCTGGGCACCCCGCAGGAGTACGTCGACCAGATGCTCGCGCTCCGCGTCGGCCAGGAGATCGAGCGGGACGCGCTGCTGCGGCGGCTGGTCGAGATGCAGTACACGCGGAACGACGTGTCGTTCACCCGGGGCACGTTCCGGGTGCGCGGCGACACGGTCGAGGTGATCCCGCAGTACGAGGAGCTCGCCGTCCGCATCGAGATGTTCGGCGACGAGATCGAGCGGCTGGTCACGCTCCACCCGCTCACCGGCGAGGTGCTCGGCGAGGACGAGGAGATCTACATCTTCCCCGCCTCGCACTACGTGGCGAGCCCGGAGCGCATGGAGCGGGCGATCCGCGACATCGAGGCCGAGCTCGCCGAGCGGCTCGCCGAGCTGGAACGGCAGGGCAAGCTGCTCGAGGCGCAGCGGCTGCGCATGCGCACCACCTACGACATCGAGATGATGCGGCAGGTCGGCACCTGCGCGGGCATCGAGAACTACTCGCGGCACATCGACGGCCGCCCGCCGGGCAGCCCGCCGAACACGCTGCTCGACTTCTTCCCCGAGGACTTCCTCCTGGTGATCGACGAGTCGCACCAGACCGTGCCGCAGATCGGCGCGATGTACGAGGGCGACGCCTCGCGCAAGCGCACGCTCGTCGAGCACGGGTTCCGGCTGCCGAGCGCGCTCGACAACCGGCCGCTGAAGTGGGAGGAGTTCCTCGAGCGCATCGGCCAGACGGTCTACCTGTCGGCCACCCCGGGACCGTACGAGCTGGGGCGGGTCGGCGGCGACGTGGTCGAGCAGGTGATCCGGCCCACCGGGCTGGTGGACCCGGAGATCGTGGTGAAGCCGACCAAGGGCCAGATCGACGACCTGGTGCACGAGATCCGGCTGCGGGCCGAGCGGGACGAGCGGGTGCTCGTCACCACGCTCACCAAGAAGATGGCCGAGGACCTCACCGACTACCTGCTCGAGCTCGGCATCCGGGTGCGCTACCTGCACAGCGAGGTGGACACGCTGCGCCGGGTGGAGCTGCTGCGCGAGCTGCGCCTGGGCGAGTACGACGTGCTCGTCGGCATCAACCTGCTGCGCGAGGGCCTCGACCTGCCCGAGGTGTCGCTGGTGAGCATCCTCGACGCCGACAAGGAGGGCTTCCTGCGCTCGGAGACCTCGCTGATCCAGACGATCGGCCGCGCCGCCCGGCACGTCTCCGGCCAGGTGCACATGTACGCCGACACGATCACCCCGGCGATGCAGCGGGCGATCGACGAGACCAACCGGCGCCGCGCCAAGCAGATCGCCTACAACGCCGAGCACGGCATCGACCCCCAGCCGCTGCGCAAGCGCATCGCCGACATCCTCGACCAGCTCGCCCGCGAGGACGCGGACACCGAGCGGCTGCTCGGCGGCGGCCGCACGCAGAGCCGCGGCAAGGCCCCGGTGCCGGGCGCGGCGGGCCGGCTGCCCGCGGCGGGCCGGCACGCGAAGGCGATCGCGGGGGAGATGCCGCGCGCCCAGCTCGAGTCGCTGATCAAGGAGCTCACCGAGCAGATGCACCAGGCCGCGGCCGACCTGCAGTTCGAGCTCGCCGCCCGGCTCCGCGACGAGATCAAGGAGCTCAAGCGGGAGCTGCGCGACATGCGCGAGGCCGGGGTGTCCTGACGGCACGGCCCGCCGGGGGCGGCGGGCCGCGGCGTCGGCTGCGTCGCCCGGCGGTCAGCCCCGGTCCTCGGCCGGTGCCGCGGCGGCGGCCCGGCGGGCGGCGCGGCGGGCCCGGACCTTCCGGATCACCCACCAGGCGAAGACGGCGAAGAACGCCAGGGCGAGCAGGATCAGGATCGGGAGGAAGATCGCGAGCAGGCTGATCCCGAGCGATCCGGCGTCCTCGGCGGTGCTCACCACGGGCGCGCCGAGCCCGCCGGTGGTGGCGTTGACGATCGGCCGGGTCGCGACCTTGAGGGCGTGGACGGCGAGGGCGACCACGATGCCGACGGTCCAGCCGATCCACGGACGCTCGGCGAGCCAGGCCGAGCCGTCGAGCTCGGCCGCGGCCTGGGTGGCGGAGAACACCATGCCGCCCGCGGCCGGCCGCACCGCGGTCTGGATGAGGTCGTTGACGTGGTCGACCACGGGCACCTTGTCGAGCACGATCTCGGCGAGGAGCAGGACCGCCACCACCCCCAGCGCCCAGCCGCTCGACAGCCAGGCGTACTCGGGCGGGAGCCGTACCGCGTCGGTGAAGTGGGCGAGCAGGCCGACGACGAGCACGGGGATGTAGGCGTTGAGGCCTGCCGCGGTGGACAGGCCGAGCCCGGTCAGGGCCTCGAACATCGCACCTCCTGGTCGGGGTTGCGCTGAGGGAGCGTGACGCCGGTGTCCGGCGTCCCACGGGGGTGGCGGGGGATCGCGGCCGGGTCCCGTCCGGGCGGGGCACGCTCCGGCCCTCGGTCCCGGTGCTCCGGCCACGGCGCGCAGCGCGGCGCCTGGCCATGATCTCAGGACCCGGCGCCCGCCCGCAGCCTCCCGATCGGCCCCGTTTGCGGCCTCCGCTCGTCCGGGGCGGTGCCGCGGGCGTGGGGTCCGTACGGCGTGCGGTCGCGGGCCAGGGCTCGACGGTGCCGCGGGCCTCACGTTCCGGGGCGCGCACCCGACCGGCCGGGCGCGACGGCCGGAGGCGCGCTCGGCGACCACCGCGTTCCGGGTGGGCATCCGACCGGCGTCCCGGCTCGTGCCGTCACCGGGCGCCGGGCCGCGGCGGGCGGGCACCGCGTCGGGGGCCATGTCCGGGCGCCACGTCCGGGCGCCACGTCCGGGCACAGTCTCGCCGCTGGGACCCACCGGTGGCGGTCGCCGCCACCCGGGCGGGCCGCGCCGAGGCGGGGGCCTGGTCCGGGCACGCCCTTCCCCGCGGCACGGCGGTCCGTTCACCCGGCACGGCGGTCCGCGCGGCGTGGCCGGGCGCGAGGCGGCGCTCAGGAGGCCGGCCGCCGCGTCACCGCCGGGTGAGCTCCTCCAGGACGCCGGGCGGCAGGGGGACGTTCTCCAGGCCGGGCGGCACCGGGGAGCCGGGGTGGCGGGGGCGGTGCCAGCCCTCGCCCGGCGTGTAGGTGCGGACCACCCGGGCCGGTACCCCGGCGAGCACGCAGTGGTCGGGGAACTTGCCGCGGACGACCGCGCCTCCGGCGACGACCGACTGGCGGCCGATCCGCGTGCCGGGCAGGATGATCGCGCCGGCGCCGAGCCAGGAGCCGGACCCGATGAACACCGGGTCGTTGCGCGGCCACTGGCGGCCGATCGGCTGCTCGGGGTCGTCGTACGAGTGGTTCTGGTCGGTGATGTAGACGTACGGCCCGGTGAACACGTGGTCGCCGATCTCGATCGACTGGTGCCCGACGATGTGGCTGCCGCGGCCGATCGAGCAGCCCGACCCGATCCGGACGATCGGATCGGGGCCGAGGTCCTGGCCGGGGACCATGCCGGCCGACAGGGAGACGCGCTCGCCGATGAGGGAGTGGTCGCCGATCTCGATCCACTCCTCGCCGAAGATCGCACCGACCGGGAAGGCGATGCAGGCGCCCTCGCCGAGCCGGCGGAAGCGGTACCCGGCGGGGTTGTCCGGGCTGATGGCCCCGGCCGCGCGTACGGTGGCCCACCCCTTGTGGATCAGGCGGCCGGCGGCGCGGCGCAGAGCGGCACGCAGTGACATATCGCGAAAAGTTACCGCTTGGTCAGTAAAGAGGGGAACGCCGGGGCCCGCCGTGCGGTGCCCCGGCCGCGGGCCCGGCCGGGGCCGGACGCGGAATCCCCGGCGGCGCAGGGGTTCCCGTACGCCGCCGAGTGGGAGAGATGTCACAAAATGCCTGATATGTCCGAAAGGTGGTTACTGTTCAGGCACTTCGCAGGGGGGCTTTGATATCCTGAGAGCCCGTGGACAGCGCGCCGTAGTCAGACCGGCCGCCACACTTCGGACCACGGGAGCCCATGTGCGCAGCGCCGCAAACACCAAGCATCTGTTCGTCACCGGCGGCGTCGCCTCAAGTCTCGGAAAGGGCCTGACGGCCTCCAGCCTCGGCCGCCTGCTCAAGCTCCGCGGCCTGCGGGTCACGATGCAGAAGCTCGACCCGTACCTCAACGTCGACCCCGGAACGATGAACCCGTTCCAGCACGGGGAGGTGTTCGTCACCGACGACGGTGCCGAGACCGACCTCGACATCGGTCACTACGAGCGCTTCCTCGACACCGAGCTGCACGGGTCGGCGAACGTCACCACCGGACAGGTGTACTCCAACGTGATCGCCAAGGAGCGGCGCGGGGAGTACCTGGGCGACACCGTGCAGGTGATCCCGCACATCACTAACGAGATCAAGGAGCGGATCCGGGCGATGGCCGGTCCCGACGTGGACGTGGTCATCACCGAGGTCGGCGGCACGGTCGGCGACATCGAGTCGCTGCCGTTCCTCGAGGCGGTGCGGCAGATCCGCCACGAGGTGGGCCGCGACAACGTGTTCTTCCTGCACGTGTCGCTGCTGCCGTACATCGGCCCGAGCGGCGAGCTGAAGACCAAGCCCACCCAGCACTCGGTCGCGGCGCTGCGCAGCATCGGCATCCAGCCCGACGCGATCGTGTGCCGCTCGGACCGCCCGATCCCGCAGGCCCTCAAGCGCAAGATCAGCCTCATGTGCGACGTCGACGAGGAGGCCGTGGTCTCCGCGGTCGACGCCGCGAGCATCTACGACATCCCCAAGGTGCTGCACGCCGAGGGCCTCGACGCCTACGTGGTGCGCCGCCTCGGCCTGCCGTTCCGCGACGTGAACTGGGCCGAGTGGGACGACCTGCTGCGCCGGGTGCACCGGCCCGCCCACGAGGTGACGATCGCGCTCGTTGGCAAGTACATCGACCTGCCCGACGCCTACCTGTCGGTCACCGAGGCGCTGCGCGCGGGCGGGTTCGCCGTGGACGCGCGGGTGAACATCCGCTGGGTCAAGAGCGACGACTGCGAGACCCCGGAGGGCGCGGCCCGCGAGCTCGACGGCGTCGACGGCGTGCTCATCCCCGGCGGCTTCGGGGTGCGCGGCATCGAGGGCAAGGTCGGCGCGGTCCGGCACGCCCGGGAGAACGGCATCCCGCTGCTCGGCATCTGCCTCGGCATGCAGTGCATGGTGATCGAGGCGGCCCGCAACCTCGCCGGCATCGAGGGCGCGAACAGCACCGAGTTCGACCCGGACGCCCCGCACCCGGTCATCTCCACCATGGCCGACCAGCGGGACGTGATCGCCGGCCAGCGCGACATGGGCGGCACCATGCGCCTCGGCCTCTACCCGGCCAAGCTCGCCGAGGGCACCCTCGCCCGGCAGCTGTACGGCATGGCCGACGTGGCCGAGCGGCACCGGCACCGCTACGAGGTGAACAACGCCTACCGCGAGACCCTGGAGAAGGTCGGCCTGGTGTTCTCCGGGACCTCACCGGACGGCCGCCTCGTCGAGTACGTCGAGCTTCCGCCGGAGATGCACCCGTTCTTCATCGGCACCCAGGCCCACCCGGAGTTCCGGTCCCGGCCCACCCGTCCCCACCCGCTGTTCCGCGGGCTGGTCAACGCGGCCCTGGCGTACGCGCAGAGCCGGCGGGCCGCGGTGAAGGCGGGGCAGGGACGGTGACGGCCCGGCCCGAGGACCGCGGATCCGGCGAGCGGCTCACCCCCGACGACGTCGTCGACGTGCCCGAGTCCTGGGAGGTCGTCGCCTCCAAGGACCGGTTCCAGGGCCGGGTGATCTCGGTCCGCACCGACAGCGTCACCATGCCCGAGGGCGAGCCCGCCGAGCGCGACTACGTGCTGCACCCCGGCTCGGTCGCCGTGGTCGCGCTCGACGACGCCGGGCGCGTGCTGCTGCTGCGGCAGTACCGCCACCCGGTGCGCCGGCTGCTGTGGGAGATCCCCGCCGGGCTGCGCGACGTCGCCGGCGAGTCGCTGCTCGACACCGCGATCCGCGAGCTCGCCGAGGAGGCCGGGTACCGGGCCGCCACCTGGCACGCCCTGCTCGACCTGCACACCTCGCCCGGCATGGCGAACGAGCGCATGCGCATCTTCCTCGCCCGGGACGTGGAGAAGATCCCCGACGGGGAGTTCGACCACGTCCCCCGGCACGAGGAGATCGACATGCCGGTGGTGTGGGTGCCGCTCGAGGAGGCCGTCGCGAAGGCGTTGTCCGGAAAGATCCACAATTCCCAGGCGGTGGCGGGTATCCTCGCCGCGTACGCTGCCTCGGCCGGCGGCTTCGCCGATCTGCGGCCCGCCGACGCCCCGGAGGACTGACCCCGCGCGCCCACACGCGCGCGGGGAGCGATCCCCCACCCGGGCGCCCGACGCCGGGGCCGGAGTCTCGTGAAGCGGCACGACGGGAGGTCACGCCCTGGACGCGCACGCCGACGCCGACGCCGTGCTGGCGGAGTACCTCGCCCATCTCGCCGTGGAGCGCGGCTTAGCCGCGAACACGCTCGCGTCCTACCGGCGTGACCTGCGGCGATACCTGGAGTACCTGGAGGAGCGGGGGCGGCGCAGCCTCGCCGAGGTGCGCGAGGAGGACGTCGCCGCGTTCCTCGACGCGCTGCGCGCGGGCGACGACCGGCACCGCGCGCTGTGCGACGGCTCGGCGGCCCGGGCCGCGTCGGCGGTGCGCGGGCTGCACCGCTTCGCGGTGCGCGAGGGGCTCGCCGCCCGCGACCCGGCCGGCCGGGTGCGCCCGCCGCGGCGGCCGCGCCGTACCCCCCGGGTGATCGGCGCCGGCGAGGTGGAACGGCTGCTCGCCGCGCTCGGCCCCGAGGACACGCCGCTCACGCTGCGCAACCGGGCGCTGCTCGAGGTGCTGTACGGCACCGGCGCGCGGATCTCCGAGGTGGTGGGGCTCGCCGTCGACGACGTGGAGCTCGGCGACGACCCGGACGGGGACGGCCGCCGCCCCGCCGGCGGCGAGCGGCTGCGGCTGCGCGGCGCGGGCGGCCGCACCCGGGCGGTGCCGCTCGGCCGCTCCACCCGCGACGCGCTGCGCGCCTACCTCACCCGGGCGCGGCCCGCGATCGCCGCCCACGGCCGCGGCCGCGGCACCCACGCGCTGTTCCTCAACGCCCGCGGCGGCCGGCTCACCCGGCAGGGCGCCTGGGGCGTGCTCCAGGCGGCGGCCGAGCGGGCCGGCCTCGGCGGAATCTCCCCGCACATGCTCCGGCACTCGTTCGCCGCGCGGCTCATCGACGGCGGCGCGGATGTCAGGGTTGTCCGGGAACTCCTCGGCCTCGCCTCGGCGAGCACGGCACAGGTCTACACTTTGGTCTCGGTCGACTAGTTCCGGGACGTTCACGTTGTCGAGCGCCGCGGAGCCGTCGCCCGCCGGACCGAACTTTGGCGTTACCGGGCGAGTCGCCTTGCCGCTTACATGCTGACCCCATAGTGTCCGTCCGGACGGTCCGTTTCGGGGCTGTCAGGGAGGTTCATCTGGTGACAACGACGACGACCCACGAAACTCCCCTGGGGGCCACCCCTGAGGGGTCCTGGGCTGACGCCTCCGGGCAGGTGCTCGGGCCCACGGGGCGGCCGCGTCCGGTCTTCCCGGAGCCGGTGCCGCCGACCACCCACGGCCCGGCCCGGGTGGTCGCCATGGTCAACCAGAAGGGCGG
>QGUZ01000557.1 GCA_003242605.1 Actinomycetota bacterium | reverse complement strand
GGACGCCGTGCCGTACGCGCCGGAAGCGGCCGTTCACGCCACCGGCCCGCGGCGGGGCCCGCGCCGCAGGGCCGCGTGACGGGTCGCCCGAAGCGCACCGGGGGACCGGGCGCCCACCCATCCAACGTCACCCGCTCCAGGTATGCCCGGCCCGCCGCGTGATCGCCCGTGGCGAACCGGGGCTCGCCTCGGTCGCCCGCGACGTGATGCCGGGCGGTGCCGCCTGCCTGCGAGCGGGCGCGCCTGACGCGGCGGGGCGGTGCGACGCGGCCGGGGCCGGCGACGGTTGAGGGCCGGCCAGGTCGGGTCGGTGCGCCGGCCGACCGGCAGGGCGTGTACCAACGGCCGCGCGGCGATGGGGCTTCGGGCGTAGGCGCAGCGTGTGCCCCCTACATAGGTTCGCCCACCATATAGGTTGCATAACTACATATCTCGCTCTACGCTCTAGGTAGCGCAGCGGCGAAAGGAGCGAGCGTGATCTTCGCGGTGCTTTTCACGGGCTTGGTGATCTATCTCGCGGCGGTGAGCCCCTGGTGGGGGACCCGCTCCTACCGGAAGCTGGAGCGGGAGCGCAGCCGCCCGCTGTTCATCCGGATGATGTCCCTGTGGGTCGGCGAGCTGTGGGCGCTGGCCGCCGTGTCCCTCCTGCTCGTCGCCCTCTCCCCGGACCTCGACCTGGCACGGATCGGCCTGGCCGTCCCCGAGGATGGGGTGGTGTTCGCCGGGATGCTCATCGGGATGATCGTCGTGGCGGTCGCCTTCGGCGCCCTGGCCTTCGTCATGGAGAAGAAGAAGGGCGTCGTCGTCGGCCCCGGCCGGGAGGTGTTCTCCGCGCTGATGCCCCGTGATCGCACCGAGCGGTGGTACGCCGCCGCGCTGGCGGTCACCGCCGGGGTGTGCGAGGAGATCGTCTTCCGCGGCCTGCTCATCGCCGTGGGCGTCCACGTGCTCGGCCTGCCCCTCCCGGTCGCCGCCGGCCTGGCCCTGGCGCTGTTCGCCATCGGGCACCTCTACCAGGGGCCGCGTGGCATGATCGCGGTGACCCTGTTCGGGCTCGCGTTCACCATGCTCTACCTGCGGACCGGCAGCCTGATCCCGGTGATCCTGCTGCACGCCATGGCCGACCTCCGCGCGTTTCTCCTCAACCCGGCGACGCGCGCCGGCGACACGGCGCAGGCCGGCGCGGCGCAGGGGGTGGGCGCGGGCTCGCGATGACCGGCACACCCTGTGGCGAATGAACGGCCCGGCCCGCCGTGCTCACCGGCCTGCGGGCGGGCCGGAGAACCCGGAGCGCACCGGACCGCAACGGCGCACGGCGAACCCGCCGCAACGAACATCGCGGCCGACCCGGCACATCGGGTCGGCCGCGATGGCGTTATGTCAGTCCGTGGAATGCGCCCGCTGGTAGGCCCGGATGACCTCCTCGGGCAGCCGGCCCCGGTCGGCGACCGTGTAGCCGTTCCGGCGGGCCCACTCGCGGATACCGGCGGCGGGCCCCGCCTTGGCGGCCGCCCTGCCCGGAGCCGACGCGGCCCCGGCGGCCCCAGCGGCCGACCGGGAGGCGACCGGTGCCGACGCGAAGCCGTCCGCCTCCTCGTCGACCGGGACGATCTCCTCGACGTCGTCGTCCTCGCCGAGACCGTCCCATCCGTCCTCGGCGGAGAGCGGTACAGCGCTCCAGGCGGCGCCCGCCTCGTTCCCGTCCGCGACCGGCACCTCGCCCGGGTGGATGCCGCGGCGCTCCAGCTCCTCCCACAGCGGCGCGAGCGCGGCGTCCGGATCGAAGTAGAACTCGCTTTCCCGGACGCGCCAGAACCGCCACCC
>QGUZ01000289.1 GCA_003242605.1 Actinomycetota bacterium | reverse complement strand
GGCAACATCGGCCCGGCGGCCGCGCTGCCGGTGATGGAGGGCAAGGCGGCGCTGTTCAAACGGTTCGCCGGCATCGACGCCTGGCCGATCTGCCTCGACACCCAGGACGTCGACGAGATCGTGCGGACCGTGCAGATCATCGCCCCCGGGTTCGGCGGCATCAACCTGGAGGACATCTCCGCGCCGCGCTGCTTCGAGGTGGAGCGGCGGCTGCGCGAGCTGCTCGACATCCCGGTCTTCCACGACGACCAGCACGGCACCGCGATCTGCGTGCTCGCCGCGCTCACCAACGCGCTGCGCGTGGTGAACAAGAAGCTGGAGGACGTCCGCATCACCATGGCGGGGGCCGGCGCGGCCGGCACCGCGGTGCTGCGGCTGCTGCTCGCCGCGGGCGCCCGCAACGTGATCGTGTGCGACTACCGGGGCGCGGTGCACCGGGGCCGCGACGACCTCGACGACACGCTGCGCTGGATCGCCGAGAACACCAACGCCGAGGGCTACAGCGGCGACCTGCGGAACGCGGTGCGCGGGGCGGACGTGTTCATCGGGGTGTCCGCGCCCGGCATCCTCACCGGCGACGACATCGCCACGATGGCCGACGACGCGGTGGTGTTCGCGCTCGCCAACCCCGACCCGGAGGTCTCGCCGGACGAGGCGCGCGAGCACGCCGCGGTGGTGGCCACCGGCCGGTCGGACTACCCCAACCAGATCAACAACGTGCTCGCCTTCCCCGGCGTGTTCCGCGGCCTGCTCGACGCGCAGTCCCGCACGGTCACCGAGGACATGCTGCTCGCCGCCGCGCGCGCCCTCGCCGCGGTGGTGACCGACGAGGAGCTCGGCCCGAACTACATCATCCCCAGCGTGTTCCACCCGGACGTCGCCTCCGCCGTGGCGAGCGCGGTGCGCGAGGCCGCGGGCGGCCGGGCGCGGGGCATGACCGAGGCCTGAGCCCGCCGGCGGGGCCGTGCCGTACCCCCGTCCCCGCCCGCCGCGCGGCGGGTGAACCGCTCCGGGCACGGACGGCGTGTTACGGCTCTGCGAACTCGGGGGGCGAGGCTCGCGTAGGCCGCAATACCCGCCATCATGGATGTATGGCAGAGGGGATCTACGTCGGCGCGCTGCTGGTGGCCACGCCACTGCTCGACGACCCCAACTTCAGGCGCAGCGTGGTGCTGATCCTCGAGCACGACGAGGACGGCGGCACGCTCGGGGTGGTGCTGAACCGGCCGAGCGACATCAGCGTGACGCAGGTGCTGCCCTCCTGGGACTCGCTCGTCACGGGACCGTCGGTGCTGTTCCAGGGCGGTCCGGTGCAGACGGACAGCGCGCTGGCGTTGGCGGCGGTGTCGAGCGCGGACGAGCCGTTGGGCTGGCGGCGGCTGCACTCGCCCACCCCGGCGGTGTCCCGGCTGGGGACCGTCGATCTCGACGCGCCCCCGGAGATCCTCGCGGGCGAGATCACTCAGATGCGCATCTTCGCGGGGTACGCCGGGTGGTCCCCCGGTCAGCTCGAGGCCGAGATCCGGCAGGGCGCCTGGTACCTGGTGGACGCCGAGCCCGGGGACACCTTCCACTCCGACCCCGAGAGCCTCTGGCGTGCGGTGCTCCGCCGGCAGCGGAACGAGCTCGCCTTCGTGGCGACCTTCCCCGACGACCCCACCATGAACTGACGCCCGGCCGGGCCGATGCGCCGCGGCGCCGTGCCGGGAGGTCGCGTGTGCGCCGGGCGGCCCGGGCTCGCGCGTTCCGCGGCGGGGTGCGTCGCCGTACCGGCGATCGCGGCGGTCCGCGGCCCGTCGGAACGGGCGGGACACGCCCGCGCCGGCGGCGTCGCCGGCACCCGCCAGGCGTCCTCCGGCGCCGCGGACGGTCGTGCGGGCACGTCGCGCGGCGTCCCGCCCGGGCCGGGTGCCGCCCGCCGGGCCGCGCGGACCTTCGCCGACGCAATAGACTCGATTCTCGTGAGTGAGCGAAGCCGGCGAGCCAGTGCGCACAGTGGACCTGTGCTCGCCTGGCCGGAGAGGGAGGCCAGTTGAGCACCAAGATCCTTCCCGAGAGCGACGTCCGCCCCAAACTCTCCCACGGGGACGGTGACCACGAGCGGTTCGCCCACTACGTGGAGAAGAGCAAGATCGTTGAGAGCAACGTGACCGGTGTCCCGGTCCGTGCCCTCTGCGGCAAGGTGTGGGTCCCGAACCGCGACCCGAGCAAGTACCCGGTCTGCCCGGAGTGCAAGCGGATCTACGACGAGCTGCCCCCTGGCGAGCCGGAGAACGACTGACGCGTCGCGGCCCCGCCACGGGGCGTCCGGCCCGCCTTCGGGGAGCCCGCCGGGTGCCCGCGCCGCCGCGTGGGCCGCGGCGGGCGCGCGGGTGGACGGCGCGCCGGGCGGGCCCGGCGGGCGGTGTCCGGCCCGCCGGTACGAGAACAGGTCAAAACCCGGTTGTGCGCTGAGCGGTACGGCGTGTTGGTCGTCGGCGGCGCGCGCCCTTCCCGTTAGCGTCAGCACTCCGCCTACTGCTATCGGGGGGGTGCATGGGCCGGCGGCTGATCGCCGTATCGTTGGTGTGCCTGTTCGTAGGGGCGAGCGCGCCCGGCTCGATCGACGTACGGCACGGCTCCTGCGGCCCTCGCCACGCCCTCCGCGTGGCCGCGCGCGGGCTGGAGCCGTACGCGCCGAGCGCCGCGGAGATCGAGCGCATGGAGACCGACTTCCGGCGGCGCCTCGCCGCCGTGGAGCGGTCCAAGCCCCGCCGCCGGGCACCGCGCATCATCGTGCAGACCTGGGTGCACGTCATCACCGCGAAGGGAACCGGCGCCTCCACCGCCGCGGTGAAGCAGCAGCTCGCCACCCTCAACGCGGCCTACGGCGGCAGGCTGGGCGGCGCGGACACCGGCGTGCGGTTCCGGCTGGCGGGCATCACCCGGACCGAGAACGCCGAGTGGTTTCGTGACCCGCTCGCCCATGAGGAGGCGCTGAAGCGGGCGCTGCGCCGGGGTGGCCCGGAGACCCTCAACCTCTACCTCGCCGAGCCGGGGGAGGTCGTGCTCGGCTACTCGACCTATCCCTACCAGTACGCCGCGGCGCCGGTCCTCGACGGCGTGGTGATCGACTGGCGCACCCTGCCCGGCGGGACGATCCCGCACTTCGACCGCGGCATGACCGGCGTGCACGAGATCGGCCACTGGCTCGGCCTGCTGCACACCTTCGAGAACGGCTGCGAGGAGCCGGGGGACTACGTCGACGACACCCCGCCGGAGGCGGTGGCGACCAACGGCTGCCCGCGGCACAAGGACACCTGCCCCGCCCCCGGCGAGGACCCGGTGCACAACTTCATGGACTACTCCCACGACCGGTGCATGACGCACTTCACCCCCGGGCAGGCGGCGCGCATCCGCCAGATGTGGCTGGCGTACCGGGCGTCCGCCCGGTAGACGCCGCGGCCGGTACGGCCCGCCGCGGATCCGGGCCGGGTGCGCGCGGGCCTTCATACCGACCGAAAACGCACAACAGCGGTGCGGCGGCGGCGCGTGGGTTTGAATGAAAGCCCCGGCAGCTCGACCAGGAGGCCGCGTGGACGATCGACCGCCCAGGCGCCGCCCGCCGTACGCGACCCGCGTCTGGCCGCCGCCGACCCCGGACGACCCGCCCCGGCCGGGTCCGGGGCCGGAGGCCGCTCCCGCCGCCATGGAGACGCCGCGGCCGGTGGCGGCGGGGCCGGCCCCCCGGGCGGGGACCCCGCCCCCGGGGCGCGGGGAGGGACGGCCGCGCCGCCCCCGGCCCCGCGCCATCCCGCCCCCCCCCGCCGGGGCGCTGATCGCCCTCGCCGTGCTCGTCGCGGGCGGCGGGCTGGTCGCCGGGCTCGTGCACGCCGGGCTCGGCCTGCTGCGGGACGACGGGGAGCCGCCGCCGCGCGTGGTGGACGCCCTCGCCGGGGTGAGCTATCCGCTGCCGCCCGGCTGGCGGGCCGGGAAGGTGGCGCCGGTGACCGCGTTCACCTCGGTGGCGAGCCACGAGAACGCGGTTGTGATGGCGCGGCCGGGCGACCCGCTGCGCCCCTCCGGGCTGCGCACGGCCGCGGAGGAGCTCGGCGAACTCTACTCCCGGATGCTGCTCCACCCCGACAAGGTGACCGTGGTGGAGGACCGGGGCGTCACGGTTAACGGCCGCGCCGCCCACGTGCGGGCGCTGCGCGCGGAGTACCGGGACGTGGTCAACGCGCCCGCCTACCTGCGGGTCATGGTGATCGAGGGGGAACGGAGCGGCACGGTCGTGGTGGGCGTGGCCCAGCCGGACGAGCCCCGCCTGCGCGGCGAGATCGCCACGGTCATGACCGGTCTGCGCTGACCGCGCCCCGCGGGGCGGCGCGCCGGGCGTTCCCCGTCGCTCTGCACGTTCGTCGGTGGCGCAGGCTACGCTCGATTCATTGTGAGCACCTCAGCCGCGTCACATCTGTCACCGTCGTACCCCCACCGCGCCGCCTGGGGGACGGCGCCCAAGCTGCGTGCCTGGCAGCAGGAGGCGTTCGACCTCTACTTCCGGCGCGAGCCGCGTGACTTCCTCACCGTGGCGACGCCCGGCGCGGGTAAGACGACCTACGCGCTGCGGATCGCGACCGAGCTGCTCGCCCGCGGTGTCGTCCGGGCCGTGACGATCGTCACCCCGACCGAGCACCTGAAGCGTCAGTGGGCCGAGGCCGCCGGCCGGGTCGGCGTCCCGGTCGACCCCGACTTCAAGAACAGCCAGGGCACCACCTCGCGGGACTACGTCGGGGTGGCGGTCACCTACGCCCAGGTGGCGATGCACCCGGCATTGCACCGGGCGCGCACCGAGGCCCGCCGTACCCTCGTCATCTTCGACGAGATCCACCACGCCGGCGACGCCAAGTCCTGGGGGGACGCCATCCGGGAGGCGTTCGAGCCCGCCACCCGCCGGCTCGCCCTCACCGGCACGCCGTTCCGCTCCGACAACAACCCCATCCCGTTCGTCACCTACGTGGAGGACGGCGACGGCGCGCTGCGCAGCGTCGCCGACTACTCCTACGGGTACGGCCCGGCGCTCGCCGACGGCGTCGTCCGGCCCGTGATCTTCCTCGCGTACGCGGGGGAGATGCGGTGGCGGACCCGGGCGGGCGACGAGATCGCCGCGACGCTCGGCGAGCCGCTCAGCAAGGACCAGCTCTCCCAGGCCTGGCGGGCCGCGCTCGACCCGAAGGGCGACTGGATCCGGCAGGTGCTGCGCGCCGCGGACAAGCGGCTCACCGAGGTACGGCGCGGCATGCCCGACGCCGGCGCGATGGTGATCGCCTCCGACCACGAGGCGGCCCGGGCGTACGCCCGGCTGCTGCGGGAGATCACCGGGCACGGGGCCACCGTGGTGCTCTCCGACGACCCCACCGCGTCGAAGAAGATCAAGCAGTTCGCCGCGTCCGACGACCGCTGGCTGGTCGCGGTGCGCATGGTCTCCGAGGGCGTCGACATCCCCCGGCTCGCGGTCGGCGTCTACGCGACGAGCGTGTCGACGCCGCTGTTCTTCGCCCAGGCCATCGGCCGGTTCGTCCGCGCCCGGCGCCGGGGCGAGACCGCCTCGGTGTTCCTGCCCTCGATCCCGCTGCTGATGGGCTACGCGGCGGAGATGGAGGCCGAGCGGGACCACGTGCTCGTGCGGCGGCAGCCCGAGGAGGGGCTCGACGACTTCCTCGTGGAGGACGCGCAGCGCAAGAAGGACAACCCGGACGTGGTCGGCGACGAGCTGCCGTTCGAGACCGTCGAGGCCTCCGCCACGTTCGACCGGGTGCTCTTCGACGGCGGCGAGTTCGGCACCGCCGCCGCCCCGGGCTCCCCCGAGGAGGAGGAGTTCCTCGGCCTGCCCGGCCTGCTCGAGCCCGAGCAGGTCGCCACCCTGCTCCGCAAGCGCCAGTCGCAGCAGCTCGCCGCCAAGCGTCGCAAGGCGAAGGAGGAACCCGAGCCCGAGCGGTCGCCGCATGAGGAGCTGCGGGCGCTGCGCAAGGAGCTCAACAGCCTCGTCGGCGCGTGGAACCACCGCACCGGCCAGCCGCACGGGGTCATCCACGCCGAGCTGCGCCGCCTCACCGGCGGGCCGCCCGTCGCCCAGGCCACCGCGGAGCAGGTGCGGGAGCGGATCGCGCTCATCCGCAAGTGGGCGACCCAGGGGCGTTCCCGCTGAGCGGCCGTCCACAGGCCGTTGACCATCCCCCTACGAATGTGTGACCGATCGGATACTCTTCGTGTCCGTCTTCGGCCCGCCAGGGCCCGGTCACCGCATCTACGGTGGGGGAGGTACGCCGATGGACCCGACCACGCTGATCCGGGCGGAGGTACGCGAGTACGTGACCCCGATGTTCGAAGAGGTCCTCAGCCGGATCGACGCCACGAACGGCAAGCTGGACGACCTCCGCACGGATCTGACCGGCAAGATCGAGGACGTCCGGGGCGAGCTCACGGGCAGGATCGAGAACGTCCGCACCGAGCTGACGGACAGGATCGAGGATGTCCGGACCGAGCTGACGGACAGGATCGAGGATGTCCGCACGGAGCTGAAGGGTGAGATCGAT
>QGUZ01000288.1 GCA_003242605.1 Actinomycetota bacterium | reverse complement strand
CGGGGGGGGGGCGTCTTTCCTCCCTCGCGCCCGCCCCGGCGCCCCCCCGCGCCCCCGCGCGGCGCACTGCCCGCGCCGCGGCGGCAGCGGCCGCGCCGCCCGGCCCGGCCGCGCCCGGCGGCGGCCCGGTCAGACGCCGGCGGCCGCGACCACCCGGGTCGCCCGGTCGACGATCTGCTGCAGCCTCCGGTGGTGGGCGCCGCGCCAGTACACGCGGTCGCACGACGAGCAGCGGGCGAACACGTCGTAGGTGCGGCGGGTGCCCGGCTCCAGCAGCGCCTCCACGTCGCTCTTCTCGGTCGCCACCAGCGGGGCGTTGCACGCGGTGCAGCGGGTCCACGGGGCGAGCGGCGGGGCGAACCGGCTCAGCACCTCGTCGAGCTGGTCGTCGGGGTCGGCGTTGCGCACGTGCGCGCCGAGCCACAGGCTGCGGCGGCGCAGCAGGCCCCGGTCGCGGGTGAGCAGGATCCGGCGCTCGGCGTTCGCGATCTCGACGAGGGTGTCGTCGTCGAGGTCGTTCTCGTAGGCGGTGTCCACCCCGACCAGGCGCAGCCGCCGGGCGAGGGTGCCGAGGTGCACGTCGAGCAGGAACCGCGGCGGGTCGATCGGCACCGGCTGCGGGCGCGGCACGGAGAGGACCCGCACCAGCGTGCCCGGCGCTGCCCGCTCGTCGGGCTCGGCGGCCCGCCCGTCCACCTCGATCCGGCCCACCTCGGGCAGCGGGACGCCGACCGACTCGATCACGTGTCCCAGGGTCACGGTCCCGTCGGCGGCCACCGCGAGCTCCCGGCCCCGGGCGCCGGGCGCGAGGAAATGCCACAGCTCGGCGTCGACCGCGATGCGAACGTTCGCGCTCTCCACGACTCTCAGCATGCCAGCCCCGCGCGGCGGCGGGGCGAGACAAACGGTTGGCGCCCGCCCGAGGGGCATTGCCTATCCTTGCTGTGCCATGAAGACGTCACCGCAACGGCCGTCGTCGAGGTCGTCCGCTTCCCGGGGGCCGTCGCAGCGCTCCCCGTTCGCCGATCTGCACGCCCGGATCGGCGCGCTCATGCTGCGCGACCAGCGCCGGCTGCGCCGCCGCATCGACGGCGCGCGCAAGGTCCGGGACGCGGCCGCCCGCAAGGCGATCGCCGAGCAGATCGCCGCCGACATCGAGGCGGCCGAGCGCCGGATCGCGGCGCGCCGGTCCGCCGTGCCCGCGGTGACCTACCCCGAGCAGCTGCCGGTCAGCCAGAAGCGCGACGAGATCCTCGCCGCGATCCGCGACCACCAGGTCGTGGTGATCGCGGGCGAGACCGGCTCCGGCAAGACCACCCAGATCCCCAAGATGTGCCTGGAGCTCGGCCGGGGCGTGGCCGGGATGATCGGGCACACCCAGCCGCGCCGGATCGCGGCCCGGTCGGTCGCCGCGCGCATCGCCGACGAGCTCGGCACCCCGCTCGGCGAGGCGGTCGGCTTCAAGGTGCGGTTCACCGACCAGGTGTCCGACCGCACCTACATCAAGCTGATGACGGACGGCATCCTGCTCGCCGAGATGCAGCAGGACCGGCTGCTGTCCCAGTACGACACGCTCATCATCGACGAGGCGCACGAGCGCAGCCTCAACATCGACTTCATCCTCGGCTACCTCAAGCAGCTGCTGCCCAAGCGCCCCGACCTCAAGGTCATCATCACCTCGGCGACGATCGACCCCGAGCGGTTCTCCCGCCACTTCGGCGGCGCGCCGATCATCGAGGTGTCCGGGCGCATGTACCCGGTCGAGGTGCGCTACCGGCCGATCGACGAGGGGGAGGGCGACGAGGACCGCGACCAGATCCAGGCGATCTGCGACGCGGTCGACGAGCTGTGCGCCGAGGGTCCGGGTGACATCCTGGTGTTCCTCTCCGGCGAGCGGGAGATCCGCGACACCGCCGAGGCGCTCGGCAAACGCGAGGGCGTGGAGGTCCTCCCGCTGTACGCCCGGCTGTCCGCGGCCGAGCAGCAGCGGGTGTTCCAGCCGCACCGGGGCCGCCGCATCGTGCTCGCCACCAACGTCGCCGAGACCTCGCTCACCGTGCCCGGCATCAAGTACGTCATCGACCCCGGCACGGCCCGCATCTCCCGGTACAGCCACCGCCTCAAGGTGCAGCGGCTGCCGATCGAGCGGATCTCCCAGGCGTCGGCGAACCAGCGCAAGGGACGCTGCGGCCGTACCTCGGACGGCATCTGCATCCGCCTCTACTCGGAGGAGGACTTCCTCAGCCGGCCCGAGTTCACCGACCCGGAGATCCTGCGCACCAACCTCGCCTCGGTCATCCTGCAGATGACCACGCTCGGGCTCGGCGACATCGAGGCGTTCCCGTTCATCGACGCCCCCGACCGGCGGCAGATCCGCGACGGCATCAACCTGCTCATCGAGCTCGGCGCGTTCGACGCCCAGCGCCGCATCACCCCGCTCGGCCGCAAGATCGCCCAGTTCCCGATCGACCCGCGGCTCGCCCGTATGATCCTCGAGGCGGAGAAGAACGGCTGCGTGCACGAGGTGATGGTGATCGCCGCCGCGCTGTCCATCCAGGACCCGCGCGAGCGCCCCCTCGACAAGCAGCAGGCCGCCGACGAGAAGCACAACCGGTTCCGCGACGGCGACTCCGACTTCCTCACCTTCCTGCGGCTGTGGGACTACCTGCAGGAGCGGCAGCGGGAGCTGTCCTCCAGCCAGTTCCGCCGCATGTGCAAGGCCGAGTTCCTCAACTACCTGCGGGTCCGCGAGTGGCAGGACATCTACGCGCAGCTGCGGGCCGTGGCCGAGTCGCTCGGCATCTCCATGCGCGACGACCGCCCGGCCGACCCGTACCGCATCCACGTGTCGCTGCTCGCCGGCCTGCTGTCGCACATCGGCATGCTCGACGTCGACCGCAAGGAGCCGGGGCCGGGCGGGCGGCGGCCGATACGCGAGTACCTCGGCGCGCGCAACGCCCGCTTCGCGATCTTCCCGGGGTCGGCGCTCGCCAAGCGGCCGCCGCGCTGGGTGATGTCGGCCGAGCTGGTGGAGACCTCCCGGCTGTGGGCCCGGATCAACGCCAAGATCGAGCCGGAGTGGATCGAGCCGCTCGCCCAGCACCTGGTCAAACGCACCTACAGCGAGCCGCACTGGGACAGGGACCAGGCGGCCGTGATGGCCTACGAGAAGGTCACCCTGTACGGCGTGCCGATCGTGGCCCAGCGCAGGGTCAACTACGGCCGCATCGACCCCGAGCTGTCCCGCGAGCTGTTCATCCGGCACGCGCTCGTGCAGGGCGAGTGGGACGCCAACCACAGGTTCCTGCGCGAGAACCGCAGGCTGCTGGAGGACGTCGAGGAGCTGGAGAACCGGGCCCGCCGCCGCGACATCCTCGTCGACGACGAGACCCTGTTCGACTTCTACGACAAGCGCATCCCGCCCGAGGTGGTCTCCGGCCGCCACTTCGACGCCTGGTGGAAGAAGGCCCGGCACGAGAACCCGGACCTGCTCACCTTCACCCCGGAGATGCTGGTCAACGAGGGCGCCGACGTCAGCGCCAGCGACTATCCGGACACCTGGCGGCAGAACGGCCACCGGCTGAAGCTGAGCTACCAGTTCGAGCCCGGCTCCGACGCCGACGGCGTCACCGTGCAGGTGCCGCTCCACCTGCTCAACCAGGTCGAGCCGCAGGGCTTCGACTGGCAGATCCCCGGGCTGCGCGAGGAGCTCGTCACCGCGCTCATCCGCTCGCTGCCCAAGCAGCTGCGCCGCAACTTCGTGCCCGCGCCCGACTACGCCAGGAAGGTGCTCAAGGCCGCCGCCGAGCAGGGCGTCAAGCCCGGCAGCGAACCCCTGCTCGACGTGCTCGAACGCGAGCTGCTCCGGCTCACCGGCGTCGCCGTGCCGCGGGATGCGTGGAACCTGGAGGCGGTCCCGGCCCACCTGCGCATGACCTACCGCGTGGTGGACGAGCGCAAGCGGGTCATCGCCGAGGACAAGGACCTGGAGGCGCTCAAGCGCCGCCTCGCCCCCACGCTGCGGGAGCGCCTCGCCAGGGCCGGCCAGGACCTGGAGCGCACCGGGCTGCGCGGCTGGGACTTCGGCGAGCTGCCCAAGGTGTTCCAGCAGGGCCGCGTGAAGGCCTACCCGGCGCTCGTCGACGAGGGCGACAGCGTCGCCATCCGCATGTTCGAGACTGAGCAGGAGCAGCGCCGCGCCATGTGGGCCGGCACCCGCCGCCTGCTGCTGCTCGTCACCCCGTCCCCGGCCAAGCGCATCCTCGGCACGCTGAGCAACCAGCAGAAGCTCGCGCTCAGCCGCAGCCCGCACGGCGGGGCCGTGGCGCTCTTCGACGACTGCGCCGCGTGCGCGGTGGACAAGCTCATGGCCGAGGCGGGCGGCGTGGCCTGGACGCCCGAGGAGTTCACCCGGCTGCACGACCACGTGCGCGCCGAGCTGTACGACACGATGGCCGAGGTCGTGGCGCGGACCGAGCGGGTGCTCACCGCCTGGTACGCGGCGCTCACCCGGCTGCGGTCGATGACCGCCACCACCCCGGCCCCGCTGCTCGCCCCCGCCCTCGAGGACGTCGAGGACCAGCTCGACCGCCTCGTCCACCCCGGCTTCATCACCGCCACCGGGTTCGACCGGCTCGCCGACCTGCTCCGCTACCTCCGCGCGATCGACCGGCGGCTGGAGCGGCTCCCCGACGACCCGCACCGGGACGCCAGGTGCATGGACGTCGTCCACGACCTGGAGGACGAGTACCACGACCTGCTCGACCGGCTGCCCCCGGAACGGCGCGAGGACGAGGACGTGGTGCGCATCCGGTGGATGCTCGAGGAGCTGCGGGTCAGCCTGTTCGCGCAGACCGTCGGCACGCCGTACCCGATCTCGGAGAAGCGCGTCCGCAAGGCGATGGGGCGGCTCGCCGCCTGACGGGCGCCCGGCGGTGCTCCCTCACCGGCGCCGGGTCACAGGCGCGGCGGCGGGGCGAGGGTGAACGTCGCCTCGACCGCGGCGTGCACCTGGATCGGGTGCGGCTCCAGGTCGAGGACGGGCGGGGCGGCCTCGGCCGCGGCGTAGGCGACCGGGACCGGCGGGGGATAGCCGACGGCGTTGTGGGACAGGCCGATGTCGGCGACCTCCACGAGGCCGGTGACCTCGGTGCCGAGCGCGTGCGCGTACGTCCGCGCCTTGGTGAGCGCGGCGTGCATCGCCTGCTCGGCCGCCCGGCCGTACACCTCCGTGCCGGGCCGGAGCTCCCAGCTCGGGCCCTCCACGGCGGCCATCTCCGCGTCGCCGAGCTCGGTGACCAGCTCGCCGAGCACGGTGAAGTCGCGCACCGAGACCCGGAGCCGGACCGCCCCGTGGTAGGCCCGGATCCGCTCCCCGCGGCCGCCGCGCAGCTCCGGCGTGATCACCACGGCCGAGGCGCCGACGTCCTCGACCGCCTCCCCGTACCGGTCGATGAGCGCGCGGCACGCCCGCTGGCGCTCGGCGAGCCGGTCCAGCGTCCGGCGCCGGTTCCGGTCCTGCGCCCGGATCGTCACGACCAGCCGGGCGATCTCCGGCTCCACGTCGAGCGTGACCTCCCCGCGGACGCGGACCAGGGGTTCGGCTCGTTCGGCCATCTCGCTCCCATCGATCGACTGCCGCCAGGAGCACTCTAGGCCGCCGCACGCCGCCCCGCGCCGCGCGCCGCAGCCGGGTTTATCCGCGGCACGGTGGGTAATCGGCGGGCGGCGCCGCGCGCCCCGCCGCGCGGCCGCGCCCGCGCGCCGGCCGGGCCCACCCGCCGAGGAGGATGGTCATGAAGCCCCGCGTCTCCACCGCCCCCGAGCTCCACGTCCGCGAGCACCGCCTGCCGGGCGGGCGGCACCTGTTCACGGTGACGCTCGCCGACGGCACCCTCGTCAGCGTCGCCGCGGACCCGGCCGCGGGGACGCGCGAGCTCGCCATCACCCCGCCGCGGAGCGACGCGGCGACCGCCCGGGCCACGTTCCGCGACCCCGAGGCGGCCGTGGTCGCCGCGATCCTCAGCGGCATGCGGTTCGTGGTCGAGGGCTACGAGGAGTACGGCGAGCAGCCGGTGCGGGCGCTCAACCTGCGCACGGTCACCATCGGCCCGTCCTCGCCCGCCGTGGGCCGCCGCCTCCCCGAGATCGAGGTGCCCGACCCGGAGGAGGCCGAGGTGATCGGCGTCATCCACGAGGACGAGCCCGGCCTGATCCGCCGGGACCCCGGCCGCGCCTGCCGCCCGGGGGACCGGCTGGTGATCGTGGGCCGGCCGGGGGCGATGTCGCGGATCGTCGCCCACCTGCTCGGCTGACCCCAACCGGCCGCGGCTCAGCCCCGGCGCGCCGCCGGGCCGCCCGCCCGGCGATCACGGGTGCCGGGCACCGCCCCGGCCCCTCCGGCCAGGGCACGGTACGGCTCACACGGATCGACGGCGCACACCGCGACGCCGGCCCGCACGCCCGGCGCGATCGGGCCGAGGCGGCCCGGCCGGCCATGCCGGGCGTCCGCGCGCCGCCCTCGGCGGCCGCGGCCGCGAGCCGCCGTGCCGGCTCGGCGCCGCCGTACCCCTGCTCGCG
>QGUZ01000556.1 GCA_003242605.1 Actinomycetota bacterium | reverse complement strand
CCCGCCGTACCGCGGTCACAGGTGGATGGGCTTGACCTGGACGAGCCCGTCGGGCCGGATGCGGGTCTCGAACGCGGGCTGCGGGGCCGTCGCCGGGCCGTGCACCACCGACCCGTTGGAGAGCCGGAACGTGCTGCCGTGCCAGGGGCAGGAGACGCACCGCTCGCCCCCCTCGATCACGATGTTGCCCTGGTGCAGCGGGCCGGCGAGATGGGCGCAGCGGTCCGCGAGCACGCTCACCCCGCCGCTGTGCCGGAGCACGAACAGGTCGATGTAGCCGAGGCGGCGGGTCACCGGGCGTCCCTCCGGCAGGTCGGGGAGGCGGCACAGGTCGTGCCAGCCGAGGGGCACCAGGTGGGTGACCGACTCGGCGTGGTTCGCGCCCGCCGCCTGCCGGTACGACATGTGGCCGCCCAGGTAGCCGCCGAGCCCCACCGCGGCGAGGCCGGCGTACGCGAGCATGCGCCCGGCCCGTTCCCGGCCGCTCAGCCGCAGCAGCAGCGAACCGGTGTAGAGGCCGAGCGCGGCGAGGTTCGCGGCGGCGTGCGCCAGGCCCACCCGCTGCTGCTCGCGGTGGAGCATCGACCAGTCGGCGACGCCCGCCGCGGCGGTGGGGATGGCCCCGGCGATCCCCGCGGTGAGCAGGACGCGCGCGTCCCGGGGATCGCTGTCGGTGGCGTCGAGCACCCCGACGCCGACGAAGCAGCCGAGGGTGCCGGTGGCGAGCAGCGGATGCAGGGGGTGGCCGATCGGCACCCCGTGCAGCAGGTCACGCAACCGGCCCTGCCGCAGCCTGCCGCGGACGAGCCGGGTGAGGTACTGGATCGGCCGGTCCAGCGTGGTCGTCCGCTCCAGCCGGTCCGGAAGGTTGATGGCGGGCATGATGCGTTCCAGCGACGCGCGGAGCCGCCCCCGACCTGGTTTGACCGCCTCCGACATAGTTCGCCCCCCTTTGCATCCCTTCGAGGCAGGTACCCGGACAGGGCGGAAGAACACGGAGAACGGGCGCACGCGAGGGCGTGAGGGCGTGGCGCCGGGAAAGGCGCCGGGAAAGCGGAACGGCCCGGAAGGCCGCCGCCTCCCGGGCCGGGTGTCGGGCCGAGGGGATCAGCCGGACGATCCGTCGAGCACGGGCGCGCGCTCGCGCTCGGGGACGATCGGGATCCACCCGTGGCCGAGGGCCGCCTCCAGGCCGGGGTCGCGGGCACCCGGCAGCGGGCCACGCCGGATCAGCTCGATCAGCACGAGCTGCGGATGCCGGGCGTGCCGGGCGAAGCGCACCTGCGTGGCGGCGCAGGCCGACCGGAACGCGGCGGCGTGCTCGGCCATCGCCTCGCCCGAGAGGCCCGCCCGGCACAGGACGAGCGCCCGCTCGCCCAGCCGGGTGGGGGTGATCCACAGCACCAGCGGCACACGCCCCTTCAGGGTGTGCAGCCCCAGCTCCCGGAAGAGCTTGTACATGCGGTGCCGCACGAACACGCACCAGAACCGCGCCTGGAGCCAGTCGCGGCTGGGCCGGGCGACGACGAGGGCGAGAATCGCCCCGGCGACGAGCGGGGGCAGCCATGTGGCCCCGCTCTTCGCCGCGTCGGCGACCAGCCAGATGAGCGCGCCGAGCCCCACCAGCAGCATGATCTCGGTGCGCCACCGCCACAGCCGGACGAGCAGGGGCGTCCGGCGCGGCGGGACGAGCTCCAGCGGGTAGGCGGTGCGGCGGCGCGGGTCAGGCCCGGACACCGCCGTCCACCTCCCCCTTGGTCCGGCGGAGGGTGTCGAACCGGGGGTCGCGGTAGCGGCGGGCGCCGAACCCCGTCCGGCTGACCTGCCA
>QGUZ01000555.1 GCA_003242605.1 Actinomycetota bacterium | reverse complement strand
CCTCGCGCCGCGCCCGACCGCACCACCGCGACCCGGTCGGGGGTGCCGAGCATCGCCTGCCCCAGGGACGGCAGCGTGACCGCCCCGTCCCCCACCGGCACCTCCACCGCGCCCTCGGCGCCGCTCTTCACCAGCACCGCCGCGGCGAGGGCGGCGAGCCCCGCCGGCCGGGCGGCCGGGCCGGTCGGCTCCCCGCGCAGGCCGCGCAGGGTGTGGAAGGCCCACGCGCCGGCCGCGGGATGCCGCAGCACCTCCCCGGCGACCCCCGGGTACCGCCGCTGGAGCCGGGCGAGCAGCTCGTAGCCGTGCCGTACCCGCTCCGCCTCGGGATGGCCGGCCCGCCGGGCGGTGTCCATGACGCCCCAGAGCAGCAGCATGCGCCCGTCGTACTGCGCGGCCGCCAGCCGCTCGACGATCTTCGTGACGTCGTCTCCGCCGCCGAGGGCGACGAGCTCCTCCTCGCCGAGACGGTACGGCACCGGCCTCATCGCGCCACCCGCCCGACGGCCGCCCGCGCGCGCAGGTCCGCCTGCATGCGTGACCGGATATGGGTGATCAGCCGGAACAGATCGGGACAGTAGACAGAGGGATTCGCGAACCCGTTCCCCCTGCGGTAGCGGTGCGCGAAATGCCCGCCCCCGCACACCCGCCCCACCGGACAGGCCCGGCACCGCGCCGCCTGCCCTGCGACGCCGAGCTGCCGCGCCGCGAACCCCGGCAGCGCGAGCGCCTGGTCGAAGCGGTCCCTGGCCACGTGCAGCCCGGTGGCGGGCGCCCCGGGGTACGCCGCCTTGAGCGCCGAGCCCTGCTCGATGGCCCCGTCCGTCTCCACCACGACCGTGGCGGCCGGCGAGATCCCGACGCTCTCCACCGTGCTCGCCCCGCCCAGCAACAGGTGCATGATCTCCCCGAACAGCCGAATCCGCACCGGCACCGGCGCCGCGCCGTACCACCGCTCGAAGATCTCGATCAGCCAGTCCGCGTACGGCGTGGCCGCCGCGCCCGGCACCCGCCCCGGCGGCGGCCGCTCCCAGTTGGCCAGCGGCAGCAGAAAGTCGATCGTCGGCGGCCCCCACGCGAGCAGCGCCTCGTACGTGCGCACCGGGTCGTTGCGGATGTCGATCGTGCACAGCAACCGGTCGAACAGGTGCCGGTACCGCTCGCCGGTGAGCAGCCGCAGCCCGGCCGTCACCGCCGCGTGGCTGCCCCGCCCGTCCGGCGTGCGCCGGTGCCGCTCCTGCGCCTCGGCGTCCCCGTCGAGGCTCACCCCCACCCGGACCCCGAGCTCGTCGAAGAGCCGAAGGTAACGCTCGTCGAGGAGGACCGCGTTCGTCTGCACCCGCACCCCGACCCGGGCCGCGCCCCCGACGGCCGCGCGGATGGTGCGCACGACATGGCCGAGGTGCTCCACCCCGGCCAGCAGCGGCTCTCCCCCGTGCAGCACGACCTCGACCGCGTCGAGCCCGTGGGCGTGCACATGCTCGGCGATGCGCGCGGCGGTCTGCTCGATCACCTCCCGGCTCATCCGCCGGGGCCGGAAACGCCAGCTCTGATCTGGCATTTCGTACATGTAGCAGTAGTCACAGGCCAGATTGCACCGGCTGTGCACCTTTAACACGAATTCCCGAAAGGGATACGGCCGCCAGCCCTCGGCCAGCAACGCCCCGACGTCAAGCGTCGCCGGCCACTCCCGCCCGACCGTTCCCCCATCCCCCCCCGCCCCCCCCACCCCCCCCCCACCCCCCCCCCCCCCGGCGCCCGCCCCCACGGGCGGCCCCATTTGGCCTTATTTCCCCCTTTAAAACCTGTCTTTTTTAACCTCTCCCAACCCCACCA
>QGUZ01000287.1 GCA_003242605.1 Actinomycetota bacterium | reverse complement strand
GTCGCCACCGGCTGGCCGGTGCTCGTGTCGCTGTCGAACAAGGACTTCGTCGGCGAGTCCCTCGGCCTGCCGGTGGCGGAGCGCATGTACGGCACGCTCGCGGTGAGCGCGCTGTGCGCCTGGCAGGGGGCGCGGGTGTTCCGCGCGCACAACGTCAAGCCCACTCGCCAGGTGGTCGACATGGTGGCGGTGACCCGGGGCGTGCGGCCCCCGGCCCGGGCCGTGCGGGGGATGGCATGATCGTCGCCGTGGCCTGCGTGCCGCAGGCGCCGCTGCTGCTGCCCGGCGTCACCGGACGCCCGGTGCCCGAGGTGGAGGAGCTCCGCGCGGCCGCCCGCGCCGCGATCCGCGACGTGGTCGAGGCGGGCGTGGACGAGATCGTCGTGCTCGGCGCCGCCCCGGCCTCCCGCGGCTACCCGCCCGACGCGCCCGCCCCGGCCGGCCGGATCGCCCCCGCCCCGGACCGCCGCCCCGAGGCCGACCCGCTGCCGGTGGCGCTCGCCGTCGGCCGAGCCCTGCTCGAGCCCTGCCCGGTGCCGTGGCGCCTCGAGGGGATCGGCGCCGACGAGCCGGCCCGGGCCGCCGCCGAGGCCGGGGAGAAGATCGCCGCGCGGCCGGGCCGTACCGGGCTGGTCGTCGCCGCCGACGGCAGCGCCCGCCGCGGCGAGAAGGCGCCCGGCTACGTCGACCCGCGCGCCCCCGAGACCGACGCGCGCATCCGCGACGCGCTCGCCGGCGCCGACACCGCCGCCCTGCTCGGCCTCGACCCCGGCCGGTGCGCCGAGCTGCTCATCGCGGGCCGCGCGGCCTGGCAGGCGATGGCCGCGGCGTGCCGCGACGGCGAGTGGGCCGCCCGCCTGCGGTATGCGGCCGACCCGTTCGGGGTCGCCTACTTCGTGGCCACCTGGGAACGCCGGCCGGCGAACCGGGAAGGAAGTGCAGGATGAGGCGCATCTCCACGCCCGCGGAGGCCCGCGCGCTGGCGGACCTCGCCGCCGCCGCGCTCACCCTCGACCTGCCCGAGGCGCCCGAGCTGCCGGTACGGCTCGCCACCCCGCCCCCGGACCGCCGCTGGGCCGCGTTCGTGCTCGGCGAGAACGACGGCGTGGTGTTCACCTCGGTCGACGACCGCGACCCGCGGATCGGGCACATCGACCTGATCGCCGTCCACCCCCGCGCCCAGGGCCGCGGGTACGGCAAGGCCCTGGTGCGCGCGGCCGAGGAGTGGCTGCGCGGCGAGGGCGTGCGGCGGGCCCGGTGGGCCGGGAACCCGCCGTGCTACGCCTGGCCGGGCATCGACGTGCGCGCCACGCCCGCCGCCTGCCTCGCCGAGCGGCTCGGCTACGAGCACGACGGCATGGCGTGGAACATGACCGCCGACCTCACCCGCGGCCTGCCCGAGCCGCCCGAGCCGCCGCCCGGGGTCACCGTCGCCTCGGCCGAGCCGGGGGAGCGGGCCGAGCTCGCCGCGTTCGTCCGCGAGCACTGGAACGCCGCGTGGGCCTGGGAGGTGGAGAACGCGGTCGGCGCCTACTACGCGGCCCGCGACGGCGAGATCCTCGGCTTCGCCGCCTGGGGCGCCCGCCCCGGCTGGTTCGGCCCCACCGGCACCGCGCCGAGCGCGCGCGGCCTCGGCATCGGCCGGGTGCTGCTGCACCGCTGCCTCGCCGAGCAGCGCGCCGCCGGGATGACCAGCGTGCAGATCGGCTGGGTCGGCCCGCTGCGGTTCTACTCCCGCGCCGTGGGGGCCCGGGTGGAGCGGGTCTTCTGGCAGTACGCCCGCGACCTGGACGCCTGACGCCACGACCGGCCGCCGCGGCGCAGGTACCGCAGCGCGGCGAGCGCGGCGTTGTGACCGCACATGCCGTGCACGCCCGGCCCGGGCGGGGTGGCGGCCGAGCAGAGGAACACGCCGGGCACGCCGGTGGCGTACGGGTCGAGGGCGAGCCGGGGACGGAACACGGTCTGCAGGCCGGTCATCGCCCCGGTGCCGATGTCCCCGCCCACGTAGTTGGGGTTGGCCGCGGAGATCCGGGCCACGGTGCGGATGTGCCGGGCGGCCACCCGCATCCGGAACCCGGGGGCGAACCGCTCGATCTGGTCGACGACGAGCTCGGTGACGTTGCCCGGGTGGCCGTGCGGCACGTGCGCGTAGGCCCACACCGGGTGCAGGTCGCCACGCGACCGTGACGGGTCGGCGAGGTACTGCTGGCCGACGAGCACGAACGGCCGCGCCGGCAGGCGGCCGTTGGCGACCGCCTCCTCGGCCGCGGCCACCTCCTCGAGGGTGCCGCCCAGGTGCACGGTCCCGGCCCGGCGCGAGTACTCGTCGCGCCACGGCACCCCGCCCTCGACGGCGAAGTCCACCTTGTAGGCGGCCGGGCCGTACCGGAACCGCCGGTAGGCGCGGGCGACGTGCGGCGGCAGCCGCCGGCCCGCGATCGCCAGCGCGGCCCGCGGGGAGACGTCGAGCAGCACCACGTCGAAGCCGTCGAGCTCGTCGAGCGACTCGATGCGCACCCCGGTCTCCACGGTGCCGCCCAGGTCGGCGAGGAGCGCGGCGAGCGCCCGCGTGATCGCCGCCGACCCGCCCTCGGCGACCGGCCACCCGTGCGCGTGCCCGGCCGCGACGAGCAGCAGGCCGACCGCGGAGCTGAGCGGCGCCCGCAGCGAGCCGAACGCGTGCGCCGCCGCCCCGGCGAACAGCGCCCGGGTCTCCGGGCGGCGCCACGCCCGCGCCACCCAGGTCGCCGGGGCCAGCGCGCGGGCGCCGAACGCGGCGAGCGTGACCGGGTGGGCGGGCAGGTGGAGCACCGGCCGGAACACGTCGGCCGCCAGGTCGTCGAAGTCCCGGCTGAGCCGCTCGAACACGGCCAGCCACGCCGGGCCGTCCGCGCCCATCGCCTCGGCGGTGCGGTGGATGTCCCGCCACAGCGCCCCGGCCGCGCCCGAGTCGAGCGGATGGGCCAGCTCGATCTCCGGCCACCGCCAGCGCAGGCCGTACCGCTCCAGGCCGAGCGCCCGGAACAGCGGCGAGGCCACCCCGGCCGGGTGGAACGCCGAGCACTCGTCGTGGATCAGCCCGGGGAGGGTGAGCTCCGCCGACCGGGTGCCCCCGCCGATGGCCGGGGCGGCCTCCACGACGTGCACCCGCACCCCGTGGCGCGCCAGGCAGACGGCGGCGGCGAGCCCGTTGGGGCCGCTGCCCACCACGGCGGCGGTCGCCATCCCGCCTCCCTCCCTCCTGCGTCCCGGGGTCCCCTGCCTGCGGCCGGGCGGCCTTCGACCATTGAACACGAGGGGCGGTGGAGGTTCGCGTGCGACGTGGCGCGAGAATGTGCCGGTCGGGTCAAGGAGGAGAGAGGAGATGACCGTGGCGGCTGGGGTGGCCGTGGTCACCGGCGCCGGATCCGGGATCGGGCGGGCCGTCGCGCACGCGCTGCTGGATGCGGGCTGGCGGGTCGCGCTCGCCGGGCGGCGCGAGGACGCGCTCCGCGAGACCGCCGAGGGGTACGCCGACGCGCTCGTGGTGCCGTGCGACGTGACCTCGCCCGAGTCGGTGGCGAACCTGTTCGACCGGGTGCGCCAGGCCTGGGGGCGGGTCGATCTGCTGTTCAACAACGCGGGCGTGATGGTCGGCGGCGCGGTGGACGAGGTGTCCCTCGACGACTGGGACCGCTCCGTCGCGACCAACCTCACCGGCGCGTTCCTGTGCGCCCGGCACGCGGTGCGGATCATGAAGGAACAGGATCCGCGGGGCGGCCGGATCATCAACAACGGCTCGATCGCCGCGTACGCGCCGCGGCCGGCGAGCGTGGCGTACACCGCGACCAAGCACGCGATCACCGGCCTGACCAAGTCGATCTCGCTCGACGGCCGGCCGTACAACATCGCGTGCGGCCAGATCGACATCGGCAACGCCGCCACCGACATGACGGCGGGGGTGGAGCGCGGGGCGCTGCAGGCGGACGGGCGGATCGTGCCCGAGCCGCGGTTCGACGTACGGCACGCGGCGAGCGCCGTGCTCTACATGGCGAGCCTGCCGCTCGACACGAACGTGCAGTTCCTCACCATCACCGCGACCACGATGCCGTTCATCGGCCGGGGCTGAGGAGAGCGGTAGGCGCGGGGGCGGCGGGGCCGCGGGGACGTGCCCCCGGCGTCCGGGTCACCGCACCGGATCGGCCGGGGCCTTCGCGGCCCGCCGCAGCTCTTCGACCGTCACCATGAGATGCTCGACCTGCTCCTCCAGACGGCGGAGTCGCATCTCGAGTTCCGTGACCGACGGGCGCTGCCAGCCCGTGGCGATCTGCCTGCTCATCCCGCTGCCCTCCGATCACGCCCGTAACGGCCGACTCGGGTGTGCTTTCCACCATCCGCCAATACCTCCGGTTTGACCAGGGCCTATCGTCACCTCCTCGGTAAAAGGTGACGGAAGATGTCAGGTTCCCCCGGAATCGTGGTGGGCGAGCACGGCGGCGGACGGCCGCCGCCCGGCGGAAGGGGGACACGCATGCCACGCGCCGAGGGCACCTTCGACGTCGACACCTGGGAGGAGCGGCCGCTCGACGAGCGGGAGGGCGCCCGGCTGTCCCGCGCCCACCTGACCAAGACCTACCGCGGCGGCCTGACCGGCACGAGCACCACCGACATCCTCATCGCGCTCACCCCGGTGGCGGGTTCGCGGGGGTACGTGGGGCTCGAGCGCTTCACCGGCACCCTGGCCGGCCGCGCGGGCACGTTCGTGCTCCAGCACGACGCGATGGGGGACCGCGGGGAGGAGTGGATGACCTGGCGCATCCTCGCCGACTCGGGGACCGGCGCGCTGCGCGGGATCCGGGGCGAGGGGCGGGTGCGCATCGAGGGCGGCGTGCACCGCTACCACCTCGACTACGCGTTCGCGGACGACTGAGCGCGCGGCGCGGGGAGCGCGGGCGGCGGGACCGTGCCCCGCCCCCGAGCAGCGGGGCACGCGTCCCACTAATGATCATTGCGGGTGCGACGACCGCTCAGGCGCAAGTCATGTGAAATCTATGAAAAATCACATGAAACATGCCGGGGCGGCCGGTGCGCGGCGGGCCTGCGCCGCCTCATCGACGCGATCGGCGGCCGGTACCGGCTCGTCGCCCCCGGCTACCCGGGCTTCGGGCACACCGAGGCGCCGACGGCTTCACCTGCACCTTCGACGGCTCGCCGACGTGGTCGACGGCTTCCTCGACCGGCTGTGACCCCGCCCGGCGGGCGGCCGCCGGGCCGGGCGCCGGTCAGACGGGGACGCGCTCGGCCACCTCCGCGGCCGGCGCCAGGGCGCGGGCCGGAGGCCGGGCGGCCGGGCGGTGACGCCACAGCCACAGCACGTCCCGGCCGAACGACCACGACAGCGAGCCGAGCGCGATCCCGGCGAGCGCGGCCGCGAGCGGCTGCGGCGGCAGCCCGGAGCCGCAGGCCACGAGCAGCACGCCCTGCAGCGCCGCCACGGTCTTACGGGCGAAGCTCGGCGGCAGCGGCGCGCGCAGCCACGGCGCGGCCCAGGCCGCCGCGGCGAAGCCGTACCGCATCAGGCCGATGAGCAGCACCCACGCGCCGAGCGAGCGGGCCGCGTTCACGCTCAGCACGAGGATGAGGAACGCGTCCACCTCCATGTCGAACCGGGCGCCGAACGCCGACGCCGTCCCGGTACGGCGCGCCACGTACCCGTCGACCGCGTCCAGCGCGAGCGCCACCGCGGCGATCGCCACCAGCACCGCGGCGGGCGCCTCGCGGCCGATCAGGTTCATGGTGACGAGCGCGGTGACCCCGCCGACGAGGATCGCCCGGGCGAGGGTGACCCGCCCGGCCGGCCCCAGCGGCGTGCCCGACCGGGTGATCGCGGCGGCGAGGAGGCCCCACACGACCAGGGCGTAGCCGGCGCCGACGAGCCACGCCACCGGGTACAGGCCCGCGCCCACCGCGAGCAGGGCGAGCAGCACGGCCTGGGCGACCACCCCGGCGGCCGGCTCCCACACCGACGCCCGCACCCCGCGCCCATCGACAACGGTCACCGCGCCTCCCAGCGAACCTCTCCGTGTTCCCAATGCGTTTCCCTATGCTTTGCGGCATGCCCTCGCCGCCTCGGCCGGCCGTGAGGGTGTCCGTCGCTTTAAAGAAACGCGGGGAACGCCGATGCGGATCGATGCTCATGCCTTCTGGATCCGCTCTCCCGGCGAGGGTGAGATCCGGCGCGCACAAGTGCGCCCTCCGGGGGAGGGCGAGGTCCTCGTGCGCACCCTCTACTCGGGGGTGAGCCGCGGCACCGAGATGCTGGTGTTCCTCGGCAGGGTACCCGAGAGCCAGTACGCGGCCATGCGGGCGCCGTTCCAGGAGGGCGACTTCCCCGGCCCGGTCAAGTACGGCTACCTCAACGTCGGCGTGGTCGAGCAGGGCCCGCCCGGCTGGCCGGGCCGCACCGTGTTCTGCCTCTACCCGCACCAGACCCGGTACACGGTGCCGGTCGAGGCGGTGACGGTGGTGCCGCCGGAGGTGCCGCCCGCCCGCGCGGTGCTCGCCGCCCCGGGGGGGACCCCGGGGAACGGCCGGTGGGGCGCCCCCCCCCCCACTGCGACCCGAGTGCCCCGGGTCGGCCCCGCGCCTCCGGGCCGCGCCTT
>QGUZ01000286.1 GCA_003242605.1 Actinomycetota bacterium | reverse complement strand
CCAGGGCCGTACAGGGCGACGCGGCCGCGGCGGGCGAGAGGCGGGTCGACCAGCCCGATCGTGGTGTACCAGCGGATCAGCCGCTCGGTGGGCACCGCGCGGATGCGGCCGTCCGCCGTCCCCGGCCCGGTGCCCCCGCGCAGCACGGCCGCCGCCCGCTCGGCGAGCTCGCCGATCGTCCACGTCTCGCTCATACCCCTACACTGACACTGTCATATTGACACTGTCAAATGTCGTGATGGTCACACGCGCATAACGGTGGTGCGGGGGGTAGGTTGGCTGATGGACCGCCGGGTGCCGAACCCGGCGGTGACGCCCACGATCAATTCCGGGAGGACGCCATGTCGGCGATCACCAGCCCGCTCAACGACAGCGACCGAAAGATCGTCGGGGAGTGCCTGCAGGGCGCACTGATCGACCTCATCGACCTTTCGCTCCTCGCCAAGCAGGCGCACTGGAACCTGGTGGGCCGGCACTTCCGCTCGCTCCACCTCCAGCTCGACGACATCGTCGCGGTGGCGCGCAAGCACGCCGACCGGGTGGCCGAGCGGGCCATCGCGATCGGGGTGAACCCGGACGGCCGGTCCGGCACCGTGGCCCGCGAGACCCAGATCAAGCAGCTCAACGCCGGGTACATCCAGGACACCGAGGTCATCGAGGCCTTCACCGACATCCTCGAGGGCTGCGTGAAGCGCATGCGCGAGCGGGTGGAGCGGACCGAGCAGCCCGACCCGGTCACCCAGGACCTGCTCATCGAGGCGTCCCAGGACCTGGAGCAGCAGCACTGGATGATGCAGGCCCAGCGCTGAGCGGGACCGGGCGGGACGGCCGGTCCCGCCGCCGGGCAGGTGGCCGGCGCGGATGCGGGGCGGGGCGCCGCGGGACGCCCTCACCCCGCGCCGGGCCGGTCGATGCGGCAGGTCAGGTAGCAAGAAAAGCCCATCGTTCACCCGAAATCCCCCACGGTGCCGAGGCGCAGGCGTAGCGTTGGTCTGGACGCCCGATCCGGCCGGCGTCCGTCGCCGAGTGCTCTGGGGGAGACAGCATGTCCCGCAGCAGTTCCGCCCGGCCGGGGGCGCTCGCCGCGCCGCCCGGCGGGACACGTGCGACCGCCTCCGCCATCCCGCACGCCGCGGCCGATGGCGCGCTGTGGCGAGCGGTGCTCGCCGCCGCCCGCCCGCACGCGCGCAACGGCCCCTACGGTCCGCTGCGCGCCCCCGACGAGAACGGCGTCGCCGTACCCGAGGGGTTCACCGTCCGGGTGATCGCACGCTCCGGGTACAAGACCGCGGGCGTGGTGTGGCATTCGGCGCCCGACGGCGGCGCCTGCTTCCCCGACGGCGACGAGTGGATCTACGTCTCGAACTCGGAGACCTCGCTGCTCGGCGGGGTCACCGCGATCCGCTTCGCGCCCGACGGGACGGTGCGCGGCGCGTACCGGATCCTCTCCGGCACCAGCTTCAACGGCGTGGGCTGCGCCACGCCGTGGCACACCTGGTTGTCCGGCGAGTCGATCCCCGGCGGCCGGATCTTCGAGTGCGACCCGAACGGCACGGCGGCCGCGATGCCGCGGCTGTCGATGGGGCGGCTCACCCACTCGAGCATCGCGTGCGATCCCGACCGCCGGGTCGTGTACCTCACCGAGGACGAGCCCGACGGCTGCTTCTACCGCTTCGTCCCGGATCAGTGGGGCGACCTCACCTCGGGGACGCTGGAGGTCCTCGTCACCAACCCGGCCGGTGCCGGCCCGATCGTGTGGCGGCGGGTGCCGAACCCGGCCGGTCTCGTCGAGCCGGTGCGCAGCCAGGTGCCCGGCGCGCGGCGGTTCGAGCGCCCCGCCGGCCTCCACTACGCGGACGGGGTGTGCCGGTTCGTCACCGCCGACGGGCTGGTGTGGTCGTACGACGCGGTGCACCACCGCCTCGAGGCGACGTCCGACGCCGCGTCCGTGCTGCCGGCCCTCCTCGGCGGGACCGGCGAGCTGTTCGTGCCGGGCCGCGGCATGGGCATCGACGTGCTGACCGCCGACGGCACCGCCGCGCCGTTCCTCCGGATCACCGGCCACGACTCCTCGGCCGTCACCGGGCTGGCGTTCTCCCCGGACGGACGCCACCTCTACTTCTCCTCGCAGCGCGGGGCCGAGGGCTCGGCGTCCGGCACCGGCGGCGTCACCTACGCGGTCAGCGGCCCGTTCGGGCGCGCCGGGCGCGGCTGAGGTCGCGCGCCCCTGGCATCGGCAAGCCCGTCGGCCGGTACGGCCGGCGGGCTTTGCGCGTCCGCACCTACGCCGCCAGCGCGGTGGTGAGGTAGGCGGTGAGCATGGTCTTCAGCTCGGCGGTGAGCTCGGCGGCGCGGTCCGGGGCGGCCTCGACGATGCGCGGCATCACCGCGGTCACCGTGGCGAGCACCATGCCGGCGATCGCGAGGCGGCGCCCGGCGGGCAGGTGCGGGGCGCGCCGGCCGAGCACCTCGGCGAGCAGCCCGGCGAGGTGGGCGTGCAGCCGGGCCGACGCCTCCGCGAGGCGGTCGGCGGTCGCCGAGCCGTACAGCAGCGACCAGTAGGCAGGGTGGGCGCGCTTGAACCCGACCGCCGCGTCGATCACCTTGTCCACGAGCTCGGGCAGCGGCAGGCGGTCGGTCTCCGGGGTGAAGTAGGCGTCCCAGAACCGCCTGCGGCCGGTCGTGAAGCGCTCGAGCAGGCCGTCGAGGATCTCCTCCTTGTTGCGGAAGAACTGGTAGAGCGAGCCCGGCGAGATCCCGGCCCGGGCGGCGATCGCGTTCGTCGTGGCGTCGGCGTACCCGACCTCCTCGATCACCTGCTCGGCCGCGTCGAGGATCGCCTCCATGCGTTTCAGCCCGCGGGCCTGCCGCCGCACCGGCCGCCGCTGCTCGGGCATGCGCCACCCCCGTTGACAAATACGAGTATTTGCTTGTATTTCTGGGTCCACCAAATACGAGTACTTTACCGAGTTTTGCGGGGGAGACCATGGACGACCGGACCGGGCGGGGCCGAGCGCTGCGCCGCCTCGGATGGTGGGCGGTGCGGCGGCGCCGCCTCGTGCTGCTGTGCTCGCTGGCCGCCGCCGTGGTCGCGGGCGTGCTCGCCGCGGGCACCGTGGGGGCGCTGTCGCTCGCCCGGTTCGAGGCCCCGGGGTCGGAGTCGGACCGCGCCGCCGCCCTGCTCGCCGAACGCTTCGGCACCGGCGGGGCCGACCTGATCCTGCTCGTCACCGCCCGCCGGGGCGACGTGGACGACCCGGACGTCGCGGCCGCCGGCCGGGCGCTCACCGAACGGGTCGCCGCCTTCGACGGGGTGGCCGAGGCGGCCTCGTACTGGACCCGCGGCGCCCCGGCGACGCTGCGCAGCACCGACGGCCGCCACGCGCTGATCCTCGCCCGCATCCCCGGGGACGCCGACCACGTGCGGGCCCGCGTCCTGCCCGCGCTGCTGCCCGAGGTGACCCGCGGCGAGGCGGCGATCGAGGTGCGCGCGGGCGGCGGCGAGGAGGTGTTCCGGCAGACCGTGCCGCTGGCCCGGCAGGACTTCGTCCGCGCCGAGCTGGTCATCTTCCCGCTCGTGTTCCTGCTGCTCTGGCTCTACCTGCGCCGGATCCTCGCCGCCGTGCTGCCGATCCTGGCGGGCCTGTTCGCCATGGTGATCGGGCTGGCGCTGCTGCGCGTCCCGCTGCTGTACACCGACGTCTCCACGTTCGCGCTCAACCTCACCCTGGCGATGGGCCTCGGCCTCGGCGTCGACCACGCGCTGTTCGTGGTCTCCCGGTTCCGCGAGGAGGTACGGCACGGCCGCGACCGGCACGAGGCCGTGGCCCGCGCGGTGGAGCACGCCGGGCACACGGTGCTCTTCAGCGGGGCCACGGTGGCGGCGTCGCTCGCCGTGCTGCTGGTGCTGCCGTTCGACTTCCTGCGCTCGTTCGCCTACGCCGGGATCGCGGTCGTGATCGGCGGCATGGTCGCCGCGCTCGTCGTGCTGCCCGCGGCGCTCGCCGTGGCCGGCGGCGCCGTGCTGCCCCGGGGCGGGCACGCCGCGGAGGCTGCCGCCCGCGGCGGGTTCTGGACCGGCCTCGCCGCCCGGGTGATGCGCCGCCCGCTCGCCTTCGGGGGCGTCGCGGCCGCGGCGTTGCTGCTGCTCGCCTCGCCGGTGCTCGGGCTGCGGTTCGGGGTGGCCGACGACCGCATCCTGCCCGCCTCCGCGCCCGCCCGGCAGACCCAGGAGGTGGTGCGCGCCGCCTTCCCGGCCGAGGAGACCGACGCGCTGCAGGTGGTCACCGCGCCCGGCGCGGCCGTGGACCCCGGCGCGGTGGCCGGGTACGCGGCGGCGCTGTCCGACCTGCCCGGCGTCGCGCAGGTCGACTCGGCCGCGGGCTCCTACGCCGGCGGCGCCCGGGTCGGCGACGGCGATCCCGCCCGGTTCCGGCCCCGCGACGGCGGCGGAGGCACCTGGCTGTCGGTGGTGCCGTCGGCCGAGGCGATGGCGGCCGACCCGGTCCGGCTCGTCGACCGGGTGCGCGCCGAGCCCGCGCCGTTCCCGGTCCTCGTCGGCGGCTACCCGGCGGAGCTCGCCGACTACCGGGCCTCGGTGGTGGACCGGCTGCCGCTCGCGCTCGGGTTGATGTTCGCGGTCACCTTCGCGGTGCTGTTCCGGCTCACCGGCAGCCTGCTGATCCCGCTGAAGGCGGCGGTGCTCAACGCGCTCAGCCTCGCGGTGATGTTCGGCGTGATCGTCTGGGTCTACCAGGAGGGCAACCTCGCGTCCGTGCTGGGCTTCACGCCGACCGGCAGCGTGGACCCGAGCATCCCGATCCTCATGCTCTGCATCGCCTACGGCCTCTCCATGGACTACGAGGTGTTCCTGCTCTCCCGGATCACCGAGGAGTACCGCCGCACCGGCGACACCGAGACCGCCGTCGCCGCCGGGCTGCGCCACGGCGGACCGCTGATCACGGCCGCGGGCGTGATCCTCGCCCTCTCCTTCGCCGCGTACGGCACGGCGCAGGTGGTCTTCGTGCAGATGCTCGGCGTCGGCGTGGCGGTCGCGGTGCTCGCCGACGCCACGGTGATCCGGGCGATCCTGGTGCCCGCGGCGATGCGCCTGGCGGGCCGGGCCAACTGGTGGGCCCCCGCGCCGCTGCGCCGGCTCGCCGGCCCGCGGCCCGGGCCCGCGGCGGCCGCCGTACCGGACCCGCGGCCGGAGGCGGCGGCCCGCCCCTGACGCCGGCGTCGCCGCGGGTGGCCCGGCGCGGTCACCCGCGGCGGCGGTGGCCGTACCGGCGTCACAGGTCGCGGGACCACGTCTGGCGGACCATGTCCTTGCCGAACGCGCGCTCCGGCGTCTCGCTCTCCAGCTCGAAGCCGGCGCGCTGGTAGAGGCGGCGGGCGTCGGCGAGCACGTCGTAGGTCATGAGCGTGATGCGCGAGTAGCCCGCGGTGCGCGCGAAGCGCAGGCACTCGTCCACCAGCCGGGAGCCGATGCCCATGCCCCGCGCGGAGGGCTCGACGAGGAGCAGCCGCAGCTGCGCGGTCCGGGCGTCCTGGCGCATGCAGGCGATGAACCCGACCGGCTCGCCGTCCAGCTCGGCGACCCAGCCCGCCTGGCCCTTGTCGCCCTGGGCGGCGACGTAGTCGTTCACGATGCCGAGGACGAGTCGCTCGAAGGTCTCGTCCCACCCGTACTCGTCGTGGTAGAGCGCGCCGTGCCGGTACACCACCCAGCCGAGGTCGCCGGGCCGGGGCGGACGGAGCAGGTACGGCCCGGCCGGGCGGGCGCCCTCGAGGATATCCCGGATCGTCCCCATCGCCGCGACGAGCCGCCGCCGCTCCTCCTCCGGAAGCGGGTCGAGGAAGGCGCGGATCTGCGCGGCGGCGCGCTCGTCGAGCATGGCGCGGGCGGCACGCCCCGCGTCGGTGAGCCGGATGATCTGCCGGCGGCCGTCGGTGGCGGAGCGCTCCCGGGTGACCAGGCCGTCGGCCTCGAACCGGGACAGGATGCGGCTGAGGTACCCGGCGTCGAGGCCGAGCATGCGGCGCAGCTCGCCGGTCTCGCAGGCGTCCCGCAGCCCGATCTCGAACAGGATCCTGGCCTCGGTGAGGGAGTAGGGGGTGTCCAGCAGCCCGGCGGACAGGACCCCGAGGTGCCGGGTGTAGAAGCGGTTGAAGGCACGGATGGCGGCGACTTGATCCACTGCCCACCTCAACTAATTCGTTGACTCAGTCAAGTATAAAGTCCTGATTCTCGTCGTGTCACCGTTTGGTCTAGACCAATCCCCTGGTGTAGGGCACAATTCGGTAGCGTTGTCCGTCCGTGTCGCCTGCCCGCTGCCGGGCAGCGTGTGGGGGACGTGCCGGACCAGGCGTCGGCCGGCGGGATGGACCGCCGTGACCAACAGAACCGATCTGTGAGATCCATCGGGAGGAACCCGCAATGCGCATAGGTGTGCTCACCGGGGGCGGCGACTGCCCCGGTCTCAACGCAGTGATCCGGGCCGTGGTCCGTAAGGGGATCGGCGTGTACGGCCACGAGTTCGTCGGGTTCCGCGACGGCTGGCGCGGTCCGCTGGAGAACGACACGATGCCGCTCGACATCGAGGCGGTCCGCGGCATCCTGCCCCGTGGCGGCACCATCCTCGGT
>QGUZ01000022.1 GCA_003242605.1 Actinomycetota bacterium | reverse complement strand
AGCCGAGCTGTGCGGGACGCCGGAGCGGGCGCGCGCCTGGGCGGGCCGCCCGTCCCGGGTCAGCCCGCTGGGCAGTGGCATGCGGGAGCGGCACGCCCACCACGCCCTCGCCGCGGCCGCCGGATGCACCGCGGCCGGGCTGCTCGCGGGCGACCTGCGGCGGGGCCTGCAGGTCGGGCTCGCCGCCCTGCCGAAAGCGGCGGCCACCGGGCAGGAGGGGTTCGCCGCCGAGCTCGGCACCGTGCTCGCCCGGCGCGGCGCCGTCGTCGTCCGGCCGGCCGCGCTGCGCCGGCTCGACCGGATCGACACCGTGGTCGCCGACGCCGAGGTGCTGCTGTCGCCCGAGCCGTCGATCGGCGAGGTGATCGTGCTGCCCGGCGCCGACGCCGAGGAGGCGGCCGAGCGCGTGCACGCCCTCTTCGACCCCGCGGAGTTCCGCCACGGGGCGCTGGGCTCCGGGCCCGGCGCCGCCACCGTGCCGGGCGGGCGGGCCGTGCTGCGCGGCGAGAACGGCTGGACGCTCGGCCCCGTGGAGCTGCTCGACCTCACCGGGCGGCGCGGCGAGCGGGAGCGGCGGCGGCTCGCCGCCACCGGCCCGCTGGCCGTGCTCGGCCTGGAGCACGGCCGCCGCCTGCACGCGCTCGTCTCGGTGGTCCGCCGCCCGCACGACCGCGCGCACGCCCTGCTCACCGCGGCCCGGCGGGCGGGGCTGCGGTTCGTGGTCGCCGGGGAGGGCGTCGACCTGCCCGGGCCGCCGATGGAGACCGTCCCCGGTGGCGACCGCCTCGCCGCGTCGGTGCGCGAGCTCCAGCGGTCCGGCGCCGTGGTGCTGCTGGTCGCCCGGGACGGCGCGGCGCTCGCCGCCGCCGACTGCGGCGTCGGGCTCGGCTCCCCGGACGGTGCGCCGCCGTGGGGCGCGCACGTGATCGCCGGCCGGGACGGCATCGGCACCGCGGTCACCGTCGTCACCGCCGTGCCGTACGCCCGCCGGGCGGGGGAGTGCGGCGTGACGCTCGCCCGGACCGGCAGCGGGGTGGGCGCGCTCGCCGCGCTCGTCGGCCCGCGGAACCGGGAGGCCGCGCGGGCGCAGATCGCCGTGGCCGGGGCCGCCGTGCTCGCCCTCGGGTACGGCGTGGGGCAGGCCCGGCGCCCCGCGCGGGTGCCGCCACCGCCGCCGCTGCCCGCCACCCCGTGGCACGCGATGCCGGTCCCGGCCGTGCTCGCCGCGCTGCGCACCACCGAACGCGGGCTCGCCGAGGACGAGGCCCGGCGCCGGGCGCGGCGGCGTACGACCGCCCGCCGCCGCATCGCGGCGCCCGCGATCGTCCGCGCGGTCGCCGCGGAGCTCGCCAACCCGATGGCCCCGGTGCTCTCGGTCGGCGCGATCGGCTCGGCGATGCTCGGCTCCCTCGCCGACACCGTGCTGATCGGGCTGGTGATGGTGTCGTCCGCGCTCGTCGGCGGGGTGCAGCGGGTGGCCGTCGAGCGCACCGTGGCCCGCATGGCGGTCCGCGGCACCGTGGTCGCCACGGTGCGGCGCGACGGCCGGGAGCGGCAGATCGACGCCGCCGAGCTCGTGCCCGGCGACGTGATCGTGCTGCGCTCCGGCGACCTGATGCCCGCCGACTGCCGGATAATCGCGGCCGACGGGCTGGAGACCGACGAGTCCGCGCTCACCGGCGAGTCACTGCCGGTCGCCAAGACCGACCGGCCGGTGCCCGCCGCGCAGGTCGCCGACCGGCGGTCGATGGTCTACGAGGGGACCGTGATCGCCGCCGGGGAGGGCGAGGCGGTCGTGGTGGCGGTGGGCGAGCTGACCGAGACCGGCCGGGCGCTCGCCGCCGCGGCCGGGCACGCGCCGGTGACCGGGGTGGAGGCCCGGCTCGCCGCGATCACCCGGGCGACCACGCCGGTCGCCCTCGGCGCCGCGCTCGCCTCCGCGCTGTCCGGCGTGCTGCGCGGGCTGCCGCTGCGCACCAGCCTGGAGACGGCGATCAGCCTCGCGGTCGCCGCGGTGCCCGAAGGGCTACCGCTGCTGGTCAGCGCCGCCCAGCTCGCCGCCACCCGGCGGCTCGCCACCCGCGGGGTGTACGCGCGCGACCCCCGCACGATCGAGGCGCTCGGCCGGGTGAACGTGCTGTGCTTCGACAAGACCGGCACCCTCACCGAGGGCGGCATGCGGCTCACCCACGTCGCGGACGAGCGGCACACGCGGCCGCTCGCCGAGCTCGACGAGCCGCTGCGCCGGGTGCTCACCGTCGCGCTGCGCGCCACGCCGGGCGTGGCGGACGACGAGAACCACCCGCACCTCACCGACGCCGCGGTCGACGAGGGCGCGGCCGAGGCCGGGGTCGACCGCGGGGACTGGGAGCGGCTGGTGGAGATCCCGTTCGAGCCGTCCCGCGGCTTCCACGCCGCCCTCGGCCGGACCGGCGACCGGATCCTGGTGTGCGTCAAGGGCGCGCCGGAGGTGGTGCTGCCGCGCTGCCGCGCCGGCCGCGACGGGGAGCTCGACGTCGCTCGGGTGGAGGCGGAGGTGGAACGGCTCGCCGCCACCGGTCACCGGGTGCTCGCCGTCGCCGAGGGGGAGATCCACGTGTCCGCGGCCGAGCTCGCCGAGCTGACCGGCGAGGGCGGCCAGGAGCGCGCCGCCGCCCTGCTCGCCGACGGGGCCGCGGGCGATCTGACGTTCACCGGCCTGCTCGGCCTCGCCGACGTGGTGCGGGACGCCGCCGCCCCGGCGATCGCCCGGCTCACCGCCGCCGGGGTGCAGATCGTCATGCTCACCGGCGACCACCCGAGCACGGCGGGCGCGATCGCCGCGCACGTCACCGGCCGGGATGTCGGCCACCACATCCTCACCGGCACCCAGATCGACGAGCTGTCCGACGAGGAGCTCGACCGGCTGCTGCCCACCGTGGACGTGGTCGCCCGGTGCACGCCCGCGCACAAGGTCCGGGTCGTCGAGTCGTTCCAGCGCATCGGCCGGGTGGTGGCGATGACCGGGGACGGGGCGAACGACGCCGCGGGCATCCGGCTCGCCGACGTCGGCATCGCGCTCGGCGGCGGCACCCGGGCCGCGCAGGCCGCGGCCGACCTCGTGGTCGCCGACGACCGGCTGGAGACGATCATCTCCGCGCTGGTGGAGGGCCGGGCGATGTGGGCCTCGGTGCGCGAGGCGCTCGCCATCCTCGTCGGCGGCAACCTCGGCGAGATCGCGTTCACCCTGGTCGGCGCGCTCACCACCGGGCGGGCCCCGCTGACCGCGCGGCAGCTGCTGCTGGTGAACCTCCTCACCGACCTGGCGCCCGCGCTGGCGATCGCGGTCCGGGCGCCGTCGGAGGACGTCGCCGCGGCGCTGCTCGAGGAGGGGCCGGAGACCTCGCTCGGGCGGGCGCTCACCCGGGACATCACCACCCGCGCCGCGGTCACCGCGCTCGGCGCGATCCTCGGCTGGGCCGCGGCGCGGCTCACCGGGCCCGCGGCCCGCGCCCGCACCGTCGGCCTGGTGGCGCTGGTCGGCACCCAGCTGGCGCAGACGCTCGCGGCCGGGGGCCGGGACCGGGGCGCGCTTGTGTCCGCGCTCGGCTCGGCGGCGCTGCTCACCGCGGTGGTGCAGCTGCCACCGGTGAGCCTGTTCTTCGGCTGCGTCCCGCTCGACCCGGCGGCCTGGGTCGCCGCGCTGTCCGCGATCGCCGCCGCCATGGCCGCGTCGCGCTTGCTGCCCGGGCTGCTGCGGCGGCTGTTCCCCGGCCTGTACGCGGACCACGCCGGGCCCGGCCGTACCCCCGAGGGGCCGCGGGCCATCGAGGCGGGTCCGGCGGCGGCCCTGCCCGCGGGCGCGTCCTGACCCCGCGCGTCCGGGCGCGCGGGGCGGGTCACGAGGCCAGGGCCGCGGCCTCCTCCTCCGACACGCGCCGGTTCCACTCGCGCTTGACCGACTGCCAGCCGTCCTCGTCGACGCCGCGCCGCCAGTAGCCGGAGATCGACAGGCGGTCCAGCGGCAGGCCGCGCTCCACGCGCAGGTACCGGCGCAGCTCCTTGACGAACCCGGCCTCGCCGTGCACGAAGGCGTGCGGCTCGCCGGGCGGCCACTCGAGCGCGCGCACCGCGGCCACGAGCCGGTCGCCGACCGTGGCGCCGTCCCGGTGCACCCAGGTGACCCGTGCGCCGGCGGGTGCGTCGAGCGGGATCTCGTCCTCGGGCCCGGCGACCTCCACGAAGGCGTGGGCGACGGCGTCGGCGGGGAGGCGCTCGAGCGCGGCCGCGATCGCGGGCAGCGCGCTCTCGTCGCCGGCGAGCAGGTGCCAGGGCGCCTCCGGGTCGGGCGCGTACGCCCCGCCGGGGCCGGCGAACCACAGCACGTCCCCCGGCTCGGCCGACGCCGCCCACGGACCGGCGAGGCCCTCGGGGCCGTGGTGGACGAAGTCGATGGTGAGCTCGCCGGCCTCGGGGTCCCAGCGGCGCACGGTGTAGGTGCGCATGCGCGGCCACTGCTCGCGGGGCAGCTCGGAGCGGATCGCCTCGAGGTCGAGCGGCTCGGGGTAGCGCACGCCCGGCGGCGGGAACAGCAGCTTCACGTAGTGGTCGGTGTAGCGGCCGGCCTCGAACCCCCGCAGCCCGTCCCCGCCGAGCACGACCCGCACCAGGCGGGGGGTGAGGCGTTCGGTCCGCCGGACCTCGCCGCGGAAGGCCCGCCTGGGCCTGGGCGCTCGTCGCTCCGTCATCCGGCCTCCCTGCACGGCACGCCTTCTCCTTAGGCGTGCCTAACTTCGTTTAGGTAAGCCTAACTCACCTCTTGGGTGGGCGTTGTCCGCATGGGGTGCCGCGCGGCGGGCGCGGACGCCCTGGAACGTTTCCATCGAGAGAGCGCTCTCATTACTGACCGAAAAGTTTTCATCCCTGTTGACAGCAGATTTCGCGGACTCTACCGTCCGGTTAAGAGAGCGTTTACTCGATCTTCCGCGAGCGCGGGAGAACGGTGAACCCTCGGCGACGCGTCGCTTCGGGCGGGTCCGGTGCGGGCACGGGCGCCCGTGTTCCGCAATGCCGGACCCGCCTCGCCTCCACCCCCCACTGCAGAGAGGCATGAGTATGCGTGTCCCCATCCATCCCCATCCCGCCCCGGCGCCCCGGCGGCGCCGGAGCGTGCTCGCCGCGCTCGTCGCCGCGGCGGTCACCCTGCTCGCGTCCTTCGCGGTCGCCGCGCCCGCCAGCGCGTCCGTCCCGGCCTACTCCGGGTGGACGCTGGTGTGGGCGGACGACTTCACCGGCCCGGCAGGCTCGCTGCCCTCGTCGGAGAACTGGATCTTCGACACCGGCCACTCCTACCCGGGCGGCCCGGACAACTGGGGCACCGGTGAGATCCAGCGGTACACCGACGACCCGGCGAACGTGAGCCTCGACGGCAACGGCAACCTGCGCATCACCCCGCTGCGCAGCGCCTCCGGCGAGTGGACCTCGGCCCGCATCGAGACCCGGCGCGCCGACTTCAAGCCCGCCCCCGGCGGCGTGCTGCGCATCGAGGCCCGGATCCAGCTGCCGAACGTGACCGGCGAGGCCGCGCTCGGCTACTGGCCCGCGTTCTGGGCGCTCGGCTCGCCGTACCGGGGCGACTACTGGAACTGGCCGCGCATCGGCGAGTTCGACATCATGGAGAACGTCAACGGGCTCAACCGGGTCTGGGGCGTGCTCCACTGCGGCGTGGCGCCGGGCGGGCCGTGCAACGAGTACGACGGCCTGGGGAACAGCCGCGAGTGCCCGGGCACGACCTGCCAGGCCGGGATGCACACCTACCGGTTCGAGTGGGACACCTCGCGCAGTCCCAACGAGCTGCGGTGGTACGTCGACGGCCAGCACTACCACACCATCCGCCAGGACCAGCTCGACGCCACCACCTGGTCGAACATGACCGGCCACGGCGGGTACTTCCTGCTGCTCAACGTCGCGATGGGCGGCGCCTTCCCCGACGGGGTCGCGGGCCACGCCACGCCGACCTCCGCCACCGTGCCCGGCCGGTCGATGATCGTCGACTACGTCGGGGTGTGGCAGAGCGGCGGCGACGACGGCGGCTCGACGCCCGGCCCGAACCCGGGCACCGGCTTCGACGCCCGCTCGATCATCCAGGCCGAGGACTACAGCGCCCAGTCGGGCACCTTCACCGAGGCGACCACGGACGAGGGCGGCGGCCGTAACGTCGCCGGCATCGCGAACGGCGACTGGCTGCGGTACGACAACGTGGACTTCGGCTCCACCCCGGTCACCCAGTTCAAGGCCCGCGTCGCCTCCGGCGCCTCGGCGGGGGTGAGCGGCCTCGTCCAGGTACGGCTCGGCAGCCCCACCGCCACGCCGATCGGCGACTTCGCGATCGCCAACACCGGCGGGTGGCAGAGCTGGCGCACGGTCCCGGCGAACATCGCCCCGACCACCGGGAAGCACACCGTCTACATCACCTTCTCCAGCGGCCAGCCCGCGGACTTCGTCAACCTCAACTGGTTCACCTTCTCGACCAGCTAGCCGCGCCGGCACGGCCGGGGCCGCCCGGAACCCGGCCGCGCCACCTCCTCTCCGGTTCCTCCCCGGCCCACGCCCGGTCCCGCCGGCCGGCGTGGGCCGGTCCGCGTCCCGGATCCGGCGGACGAAGATCGCGAGGGGTGGGCGCGGCGGCCACGGCACCGCCACGCGCGTGGTAATGTTTCTGAGCGAGCACACCGTGCTCGGACGCCGGGGACGCCCCGGCGGCGGGACGTGGCGCAGCTTGGTTAGCGCACTAGACTGGGGGTCTAGGGGTCGCGAGTTCAAATCTCGCCGTCCCGACGAGAACGGTGAAGGGCCGGTCGCGGGCTACGCGGTCGGCCTTTTCCTGTTCCGCCCGGAAATACTGGTGCCATGCGAGTGATCGACGCGCACGTCCACGTGGCCGCCACCTCCGGGCTCAAGCTCTCGATGGCGCAGTGGCTGGGCGGGTTCCCCGGTGGCGGGATCCCGGACCTGTACGACCCCAACGGCAGGCCGCGGCCGGACGTGTTCGCCGCCCACCTCGACCGCGAGGGCGTGTCCCGGGCGCTGCTGTTCAGCGAGTACAGCCCGCGGGTGACCGGCTGGCAGGTGATCGAGGACCTGCTGCCGTTCCGCGAGTACGACCCCGAGCGGTTCGCGATCGTCGCGAACGTCAACCCGCACGTGCACCACCCGCTCACCGCCGAGCTGCGCCGCCAGCTCGACCTGGGCGCGATCGCGCTCAAGCTCCACCCGGTGCACGGCGGCTTCCCCATGGACCTGCCCGAGCTCTACCCCGTGTACGGCCTGTGCGAGTCGCTGAGCGTGCCGATCTTCGTGCACGCGGGCACGAGCAACTTCCCCGGGGCGCGGAACCGGTACGCGAGCCTCGACCACCTGGTGGACGTGGTCCGCGACTTCCCCGGCTGCACCTTCCTGCTCTCGCACGGCGGGCGCGGCTGGTCGTACGACACCGCGGCGATGCTCGCGCTCACCTACGACAACGTGTGGATCGACATCGCCGGGCTGCCGCCGCGGCGGCTGCCGGACTACTACGCGCGGTTCGACCTGGGCCGGCTCGCCCGCAGGTTCGTGTTCGGCAGTGACTGGCCCGGGCTGCCCAGCATCTCCGGGAACATCGCGGCGATCCGGGACGACCTCGGCCTGCCCGAGGAGACGGTCGAGGCCGTGCTGTACGGCAACGCCGCGAGGATCTTCGGCTTCGAGAAGGACTGACCGCCGGGTAGGGGGCCGGCGCGCGGAGGGCCGGTCAGGGCACCGGGCGCGGCGACCCCGGTGCGGGGCGCCCGGCGGGCGGTACGGCGGGCCGGGGAGCGGCCTGCGGTGAGGGCTGTGGTGCGGGCGGTGCGGCAGGGTGCCCGGCGGGGCGCGGGGCGGCGCCGTCCCGGACGGCGGCCTCGTGGCGGGCGACGAGGTGGCGGCGCATGAGCAGGGCGGCCATCTCGGCGTCGGCGTCGAGCACGGCGCGGATCACCGCGGCGTGCTCCGGCCAGGAGTCCGCGGGCGCGCCGGTCCGGCCGCCGCGTAACTGCCGGGCCTGGTTGCGCACGGAGCGGATCAGGTCGCCGAGGATCTTCGAGCCGGTGCCCGCGGCGACGAGGTCGTGGAACTCGGCGTTGAGGCGGGCCAGCGCCTCGTCGTCGCCGGTCGCGGCGGCACGGTCGCCCGCCTCCAGCACCCGGCGCAGCCGGTCGAGCGTGCCGGGGTCCCGGCGCTCGGTGAGCTTGCGGATGGCGATCAGCTCGAGGGACAGCCGGATCTCCAGGATCGTGGACTGCTCCTCGGGGTCGTACTGCGCCACGCGCACGCCGCGGCGCGGGATCGTCTGCACCAGACCCTCGGCCTCGAGCCGCCGGAAGGCCTCCCGTACCGGGAGCCGGGAGACGCCCAGGCGGTTCGACAGCGCGCCCTCGGCGAGCCGGGCCCCCGGGGCGAGCGTGCCGTCGAGGATCCAGCGCCGTAACTGGTCGGCCACCTCGTCACGGAGCGTGCGATGGGTCTCGCCGATGGACAATCGACCGGCCCTCCTGTCGATACCACGGGTGAATACAATCCGTGCCGCCCGTGGCGGCGCCACGCGACCACGCCGGAGAACGCGCTCCGGACGGAAGTGCCTTGCTCGCCGGGGCGTGCGTTCCATCATGCCAGCATTCGCCGCGGGATAGGGCGGGAGGGCACTCTTATCGAAAAACGTGCGCTGGATCCAATATCCGGGAATTCTGCTTTTTGTAATCGGCCGCTCACCGCCCGGTGAAAGCCCGCCGTCCCTTGTCACGGCGCCCGCGCGGCCACCCGGCCGGCAAAGCGCGCGAGCCGTACCGCGGGCGGGGGAGGGGCGGGAAAATCAGGGCCCGCGGCGCCCCGGAGAATCCGCGCCCATCGCCCGGCGGCCGCCCCGGGCCGGGGCGTCAAAGGCCGTACTCCTCCAATAGCCGAAGCCAGATTTCACTCACCGTGGGAAATGCGGGTACCGCGTGCCACAGCCGGTCGAGCGGGACCTGCGCGGTCACCGCGATCGTGGCGGCGTGCAGCAGCTCGCCGACGCCCGGCCCGGCGAAGGTGACGCCGAGCAGGGTCCGGCGCTCTTCGTCCACCACCGCCTTCGCCCGGCCGGTGTAGCCGTCGCCGAGCAGGTAGGCGCCGGAGACGTTCCCGATGTCGTACTCGACGGCGCGGACCGGGAAGCCCTCGGCCCGGGCCCGCTCCTCGGTACGGCCGACCGCGGCCACCTGCGGATCGGTGAAGATCACCTGCGGGGCGCCGAGCGCGTCGGCCACGGCCCGCAGCCCGGGGGCTTCCTCGGGCAGGCCCTTGGCCCGCGCCACGATCACGTCGCCGCAGACCCGCGCCTGGTACTTGCCCATGTGGGTGAGCAGGTTACGCCCGTTGACGTCCCCCACGGCGTACAGCCAGCCCTCGGGCACCGCGGTCACCCGCAGGTCGTCGCCGACCTGGAGCGGCCCGCCGGGGGTGAGGCCCACGGTCTCCAGGCCGATGTCGTGCACCGCGGGCTCCCGGCCGGTGGCGACGAGGATCTCGTCGGCCTCCAGGCGCGCGCCCGACGTGGTGTGCACGGTCACCGGGCCGCCCGGCTCCGGCCGCGCCACCCGGGCGGGCGCCTCGCCGAACCGCACGTCGATCCCGGCGGCCCGCAGCGACGCGGCGACGAGCTCGCCCGCGAACGGCTCGGTACGGCCGAGCAGCCGCCGCCCGCGCACGAGCATCACGGTCTCCTCGGCGCCGAGGAAGTGCAGGGCCTGTGCCATCTCGCAGGCGACCACGCCGCCGCCGACCACGACGAGCCGCCGGGGGATCTCCCGGGCGGTGGTGGCCTCGCGGTTCGTCCACGGCCGCGCCGCGCGCAGCCCGGGCACGTCCGGCACGGCCGGGGCGCTGCCGGTCGCGATCACCACCGCGTGCCGGGCGGTGAGCGTGCGCACCCCGCCGCCGGGGCCGGTCACCTCGACCCGGCGCGGCCCGGCGAGCCTGCCGTGCCCGCGGACGAACGCCGCCGGCACCGACTCGACCCAGCCCACCTGCCCGGAGTCGTCGAGATGGCCGATCGCCTCGTCCCGGCGGGCGAGCACGGCCGCGGCGTCGACCGGCCCGAGGCTCAGGCCCGGCATGCGCCCCACCTCGGCGGCGAGGTCCATCGGGCGCAGCAGCGCCTTGCTCGGGATGCACGCGTAGTAGGAGCACTCCCCGCCCGCGAGCCGCTTCTCCACGATCGCCGCGGTGAGGCCGCCCGCCACGACCCGGCCGACGACGTTCTCGCCGACCGGGCCCGCGCCGAGCACGATCACGTCATAGGTGTCCGGCCGATCCGACACGATTGCCCACCTCCCGGCTGGGCCCTACCCGAGAATGATCGATCCGAACGCCCGGCCGCGCGCCGCGTGTGCGCCGTGCCGCGGGCGGCCGCCCGGCGCCCCCAGGACCTGCACGGCGCGGGCGGGGCGGCGGTCGCGGGGCATCGGGAAAGGGAGGCCGAGGCGCCGGTGATCCATGCCCGGACGAGGGTGGGATCTCGCCGGATCGCGAGGGGTGGAGCGGGCCGCCGCCTCGGCGCCGGCCCGCTCGGGATCGTCCGCGTACGAGGCGATGGCTCATCCGTGATCGGCCGTGTGCCGCAGGTCCGCCCCCGGGAGGTCCGGCCGTGTCCCGGCACCGGGTCTCCTTCGCCCTGGAACGCCGGGCCGTGCCGTACCCGCTCGGGGCGTGCGCGCCGACGAAAGGGGCGTGCGGAAGCCCGCCTGCCGGCGGCGGGCCGGGCGGCACGGGCCGCGGAACGTCCGCCGCCGCCCCGGCGGGCGCGCCCGCGCGAGCGAGGCGGACACGCGCGACGGCACCGGCTCCCTCCTCCTCGGGCTCGCCGTCCGGTTGCCCGATCCTCGCCGCGCCGGATGGGAACGCCCCCGCTTCGGGGTGCCCCCGAATCCGGCCGGTCCCGGCTACCCGCGAAAGGTGCGGGTAGGGGCGGTGGTCATGGGAGGCACCGTCGAGAGGGGAATGCGATGAGGCTGTTCGCGCGTCCGCACCAGCTGCCCGGCCGGCTCGCCGCAGGGGCGATCATCCTCAACTCGGGTCTCACCAAGGCCCGGGCCGACGAGAAGACCGCGGCCGAGCTGCACGCGATGGCCAAGGGCACCTATCCGTTCCTGGAGAACATGGACCCGGTGCGGTTCACCCGGCTGCTCTCCAAGGTCGAGATCGCCCTGGGCACGGCGTTGCTGGTGCCGTTCGTGCCCGGCCTGCTCGCCGGGGCCGGGCTGAGCGCGTTCGCGGGCGGGCTGCTCGGCCTCTACCTGCGCACGCCGGGGATGCGCGAGGAGCACACCCTGCGGCCCACCGAGCAGGGCATCGCCCTGGCGAAGGACGTGTGGCTGCTCGGCATCGGCCTCGGCCTGGTGGTCGAGGAGCTCGGCGCCTGCCGCCGCTGAGCCGGGGCGTGCGCGGGCGACCCGCCCGCGGGACGGGCGCTACAGGTACAGCCCGGTCTCCTCGGATTCCGTGCCGCGGCCGATGGGCCGCCCGGCGAGCAGGGCGTACAGCTCGGCGAGGGTCGCGCCCTGCGGCGGGACCCGGGTGACGAGCTCGGCGGGGGAGACGGCCGGCGCGCCGTTCGGGGAGTGCTCGGCCGGGCGGGAGGTGAGCCAGGACACCGCCTCCTCGTAGGAGAGGCGGCCCACCTCGACCTCGGCGAGGCAGCGGCCCGGGCGGGTGACCGCGGGGTGCAGGCGCGAGACGGGCTCGTTCGTGGTGATCGCGACGAGGATGCGCCCGCCCTGGCCGAGCAGGCCGTCGGTGAGGTTGAGCAGCCGGGACAGGCCCTGGCCGGTCGCCTGCTTCGCCCCGGCGCGGATGAGCTCGTCGCAGTCCTCGAGCACGAGCAGCCGCCACCGGTCCTGCTCCGCGCCCAGGCCGTCGAGGACCACCTCCATCAGGTAGCCGGGCTCGCCGAACAGGCTCTCCGGGTCGAGCACGCAGTCGGTGCGGCACCAGGAGTGCCACTCGCGGGCGAGGGTGCGCAGCAGGGTGGTCTTGCCGGTGCCCGGCGGGCCGTGCAGCAGCAACAGCCGCCCCATCGACTCGTCCGGGGTGAGGGTGAACAGCCGGTCCAGCTCCCGCTGCGCGGCCCGCGGATAGTTGCCGCGGATCGACTCCCACGTCGGGGCGGTGATGGGCCGGTGCGAACGCTGGAGCACGCCGCCCGCCCAGTGCACGAAGCCCATGGTGACGTGGTCGGTCACCGGCGGGGGCTCGGTCGCGTCGCGGATGCTCTCCTCCAGCACCCGCCGCGCCACGTCCTCGGCGGAGGCGGTCACCAGGATCGAGGCCGTCTTGTCCCACCGCCGGATCGAGCGCAGCAGCCACCCGTCCCCGCAGGCGAGCCGCGACTCGCTCCCCTTGCGTTCGATGCTGACGCGCAGCAGCTTCGCGTCGGCGGGCATCAGCGGCGCGTCCGGCCGCACCCGCTCGAGCTGGGCGGACATCGCCCAGGGCAGCTCGCCCGCCGCGAAGGGGGAGATGGCGAGCGCGTCGATCACGTCCAGCGGGTCGTCGGTGTCGTCGAGCCAGATCCGCATCGGCAGCGACGTGGCGTCCAGGGGCGCCTCCTTCGGTTGCGACATGGCATCCATGATCCTGGGCCGGGCTCGCGACGTCGAACGCATTAACCGTACGGCGAACGCCGCCGGCGACCCCGGCCGGAACGGCGGCGGGCGGGCCGGGGTGCAGGACGCGGGGACGCAGTGCCCGCGGGCGGAAACGCCGCGGGCACGCGGCGGGAGATCGCGGCGCACGCGGCGGGCGGGGATCGGTTCCGGCGGCGATCGAGCGCGGCCGCCGCCCGGGCGGACGGATCCCGGGAGGCACCGGACGTCCGATAACGGGTGGCGAGGGCGGTGTGCGGTAGGTGCGACCGGTGCGGGAGAATTCTGAAATTGTTTCGCGATCAGTGGACGCATATCGCCGACTGCCGCGTGTGCCGCCATTGTGACCTGTGGCGATGCGCGGAACGCCGATCGTGGTGGCGGTCCCGTCGCCGCCGGCGGCCCGAAGACGAAAGTCTGATCAGAAATTCGATTTTCGCCGGGTAGTCCTAAATGTGAGGATAGCCAGTTATTTCCGGTACGAGGATTCACAACCGACGCGCATTAGTCTGTGCGCATGGCGAAACGCGGCGACGCGATCGGCCGATACCTCGACGGCTGGGCACGGGAGGAATTCACCGCCCACGGCATCACCCACCCCGTCCTCCGGCGCGGTTCCGGCCCCGGGCTCATCCTGCTCCCGGAATTGCCGGGCGTGACCCCCGAGGTGCTGACCCTCGGGCACCGGCTGGTCACGGCCGAGTTCACCGTGGTCGTCCCCGCCCTGGTCGGTGCGCCCGGCCGCCCGCGCACGACCGCGAACGCCCTGCTCGCCACCGCCCGCGTCTGCCTCTCCCGGGAGTTCCGCGCCCTCGCCCGCGACGCGGAGCGTCCGGCCGCCCGCTACCTGCGCGCCCTCGCCAAGCACGTGCACGGCGAGGCCGGCCACGAGGGCGTCGGCGTCATCGGCATGGACGTCACCGGCGGCCTCGCGCTCGCCGCCGCGACCGAGCCGGCCGTACTCGCCGCCGTGCTCAGCCACCCGACCCTGCCGCTCGCGCCGACCCGCGCCGCGCGGCGCGACCCCGGCTGCTCGGCCCGGGAGCTCGCCGAGGTGCGGGCCCGCGCGCGGCGCGGCGAGCTGCGCGTGGCCGGGCTGCGCTTCTCCCACGACCGGCGGTGCCCGCCGGAGCGGCTGCTCGGGCTGCGCCGCGCGCTCGGCGCCGCCTTCGACCTCATCGAGATCGACTCCGGCCCGGGCAACCCGTACGGGCTTTCGCCCGACGCGCACCACGTGCTCACCACCGGCTACGTCGACCGGCCCGGCCACCCGACCGTGCTGGCGCTGGCGCGCGTGGTGAACCTCATCCGCTCCCGCGTCGCCCCCGAGGAGCCCTAGACGAGCGGCCGACCACCCGGGCCGCTCGCGCTGACGGCTGATCGATCGCCGTGCCGTACCGGCGGCCGGGCGCGGCGCCGCTTGGACCGGCGGACCGCCGCGGCGGCGAGTACGGCCAGGGCGGGGAAGGTGAGCGTCGCCCCCGCCGCCCAGTCGGCCGCACCGGTCCACAGCCAGCCTGCGAAGCCGCAGGCCGCGGCGATGAGCAGGGCGGCCCTGCGCACCCCGGTCACGCCGGTCAGGCCGGGTCGCCAGGGTCTGCGACGGGGAGGCCGACGTGCCGCTCCAGGCGTTCGAGCCGCTCGAGCAGCGGCGCCAGCTCCCGCCGTACGGCGGCGGCCACGGCCGCGCCCGCGCCGGGGGATGCGGCGGCGGTCGCGCCGGTCTGGGCGCGCAGGTGGACGTATCCGGCCAGGGCCGCGGTGACCGCCCGGCGGGTCAGGCGCATCTCGGCGCCGAGCCCGCGCAGGATCCGCCCGCCGGCACCGTCGGGTTCGGCGATCAGGCCGAGCAGCAGGTGCTCGCAGCCCACGTAGTTGTGGCCGAGCGCGGTCGCCTCGGTGACGGCGAGCTCCAGGGCGTTGGCCGCGTCGGGGGTGAAGCGCCGGGCGCCGTCCGGCACACCGGAATCGGGCGCGGCGGCCGCGCCGCCGTTCCCGCCGTGAGTGGCCAGGGCCTCCTCGATCCGAGCCGGGTCGATGTCGATCGCCCGCAGCACGTGCAGGGCGAGGTTGGTGCCCTCGGCGACCAGCGCACCGAGCAGGTGCTCGGTGCCGACACCGGGCGCTCCGGCCGCCCGCGACCGCTCCACGGCGAGCTTGAGGACCTGCCGGGTGCGCTGGGTGCACTGGCCGAGCAGCTCGGTGGCGCCGCGGTCCTCCAGGTCGCCCATCGCCACCTCCCGGATCGCCGTCACTCGGCGAACCGCCTGCTCGAGCGCCCGCTGGCACACGGCCGAGACGGGGATGTTCGCCGCCTTGACCGCCTCCGCCAGATCATCCGGCAGATAGACGTTGATCTTCGGCATCACCGCGGCCCTCTCTGGGGTTACATATTGGGGTTATGAACGGGTTACACACACACTGTAACCCCAACATGCCCCCTGTGTCCTCGGCGCGCCGGAACTCTCGTGGCGAACACGGACAGGCCGCGCGGTGAAAGCTTCCGGCACGGACCGCTCCGCGAAAAGCCGAGGTGGCCGGAGCCGGACGGGGCCCGGCGCTTCGCCGGACCCGGCGTCCGGAATGTTGGTAACGTCGCGTTCGTGCGCACGATCGACTGGGTCGACGGAGCCATCGAGCTCATCGATCAGACCCGGCTGCCCGACGAGTGCGTGACGCTGCGCATCGAGACCGTCGACGAACTGATCGACGCGATCCGCCGGCTGGCCGTACGCGGCGCGCCCGCGCTCGGCGTGGCCGGGGCGCTCGGCGTCGCGCTCGCCGCGGCCACGTGCGCCGACCCGGCCGAGGCGGTCGCCCGGCTGCGCGCCGCCCGGCCGACCGCGGTGAATTTGGCCTGGGGCGTGGACCGGGCGGCGGCCCACCTGCCCGACTTCGACGCCGTGCTCGCCGAGGCGCTGCGGATCCGCGACGACGACATCGCCGCCTGCCGCTCGATGGGCGAGTACGGCGCGGACCTGCTCGCCGAGCTCGCCCCCACGCCGGTGCGGGTGATGACGATCTGCAACACCGGCGGCCTCGCCACGGTCGAGCGCGGCACCGCGCTCGGCGTGATCCAGACGCTACACGAGCGCGGCGCGCTCGCCGAGGCCGTCGCGCTCGAGACCCGGCCGCTGCTGCAGGGCGCGCGGCTCACCGCCTGGGAGCTCGCCCGCATGGGCGCCCCGCACCGGCTCGTCGTCGACGCGGCCGGGCCGTACCTGCTCGCCCGCGGGTACGCCGACGCCGTGCTCATCGGCGCGGACCGGATCGCGGCGAACGGCGACACCGCCAACAAGATCGGCTCGTACGCGCTCGCGCTCGGCGCCCGGCGCGCCGGGGTGCCGTTCATCGTGGTCGCCCCGGAGACCACCGTCGACATGGCCACCCCGTCCGGGGACGCGATCGCGATCGAGGACCGGGGCGCGGCCGAGGTCGTCGCGGTCCGGGGCGTGCGGCTCGCCCCGCCCGGCACCGACGCGATCAACCCCGCGTTCGACGTCACCCCGCACGACCTCATCACCGCGATCGTCACCGACCGCCGGGTGATCCGCCTCGACCGCGGCGAGACCCTCGCCTCCGTGCCGCCGCGGGAACGCCGGGCGACGCCCGCCGGGTGACCGCCGCACCACGCAGACAGATCCCCCACAGCCAGGAGAGTCCCCGTGAGCATCGACCTCGTGTCGCGCCGAGAGTGGGGAGCCCGGTCCCCCAAGGGCTCCTACACCACCCTGAGGTCCACCAAGGGCGTCAAGGTCCACTACACCGGAAGCCGTGTCGACCCGGCGATCGTCGACGACCACGCCAAGTGCGCCGCCCTGGTCCGGCAGATCCAGAACGGCCACATGGACGGCAACGGGTGGATCGACATCGGCTACAACCTGGCGGTCTGTCCCCACCGGAAGGTCTTCGTCGGAAGGGGGCCGAACCGGTTACCCGCGGCCAACGGACCCGGCCTCAACACCGGCCACTACGCGGTGCTCGGCCTCGTCGGCTCGTCCGGCCTCGTCGTCCCGCCCGACGACATGCTCCACGGCATCCGCGACGCGATCGAGTACCTGCGCGAGGTCGGCGGGGCGGGCCCGGAGATCAAGGGCCACCGCGACGGCTACGCCACCGAGTGCCCCGGCGAGCACCTGTACGCCTGGGTGAGGCGCGGCGCCCCCCGCCCGGGCGGCGGGGCGCAGCCCGGGCCCGGCACGGGCGTCCCGCCGTGGCCGGGCCGGCTGCTGGCGTACCCGCCGGTGATGTACGGCGACGACGTGCGCGCCTGGCAGCAACGGCTGCGCGAGCTCGGCTACGAGCTCGAGGTGGACGGCGCGTACGGCCCGCAGACCCGCGACGTCACGATCAAGTTCCAGCGCGACCGCGGCCTGACCGTGGACGGCATCGTGGGGCCGGAGAGCTGGTACGCGGCCTTCGCCGAGGTCTGACCGCACCCCGCCCGCGGGCAACCGGGCGGTGAGTTGGAAACATGGACAAATACCCGGCCAAGTCCCCTGAAATGAGGCATTCGCCGGGACGAGCCGGAAACCGACCCCGTGGTCGGTCGGGGCTCCGGGCATGCCTACTATCCAGGCATGACAGTGCCGTCCGAGGACCTTCAGCTCGCCGCCGACTTCCCGCCGGCCACCAGGGACCGCTGGCGAGAGCTCGCGCTGGCGGTACTGCGCAAATCCGTCGACACCGACGACCCGGAAGCGGCGCTCGCCACCCGCACCTACGACGGGATCACGCTGCGCCCGCTGTACGACATCGACGACCTGCCCGACCGACCGGCCGGTCTGCCCGGGCTGCCGCCGTACACCCGGGGCGGGCGGCCGGAGGGCGCGGTCGTCGCCGGCTGGGACGTGCGGCAGCGGCACGCGCACCCCGACCCCGCGGTCACCCGCGAGGCCGTGCTCACCGACCTGGAGAACGGCGCCACCTCGCTGTGGTTCGTGCTCGGCGAGGGCGCGCTCGACCCGGCGGCGCTGCCCGCCGTGCTCGACAAGGTCCACCTCGACCTCGCCCCCGTCGTGCTGGAGGCGGGCCCGGCCACCGCCGAGGCCGCCGAGACCCTGCTGCGGCTGATCGCCGAGCGGGACGTCGTCCCCGCGGGCGGCAACCTCGGCGCCGACCCGATCGGCCTGCGCGCCCGGCTCGGGGCCGTGCCCGACGGCGCCGGCCTCGACCTCGCGGTACGGCTGGCGCGGCGCTGCGCCGCCGACCACCCCACGCTGCGCGCGATCACCGTGGACGCCACGCCGTACCACGACGCGGGCGGCAGCCACGCCGAGGAGCTCGGCTGCTCGCTCGCGGCCGGGGTCGCCTACCTGCGGGCGCTCACCGACGGCGGGCTGAGCCTGCCCGAGGCGCTCGGCCAGCTCGAGTTCCGCTACGCGGTCACCGCCGACCAGTTCCTGTCGATCGCGAAGCTGCGGGCGGCGCGGCTGCTGTGGGCGCGGGTCGCCGAGGCGTGCGGCGCGCCCGAGCACGGGGCGCAGCGGCAGCACGCGGTCACCTCCTCGCCGATGATGACCGTGCGCGACCCGTGGGTGAACATGCTGCGCACCACCGTGGCCTGCTTCGCCGCGGGCGTGGGCGGCGCGGACGCGGTCACCGTGCAGCCGTTCGACGTGCGGCTCGGCCTGCCCGACGCGTTCTCCCGGCGGATCGCCCGCAACACCTCGCTGCTGCTGATCGAGGAGTCCGGGGTGGGCCGGGTGGTCGACCCGGCCGGGGGCTCGTGGTTCGTGGAGCGGCTCACCGTCGAGCTCGCCGAGAAGGCCTGGGAGTGGTTCCAGGAGATCGAGCGGGCCGGCGGCGCGATGGCCGCGCTGGAGGAGCTGATCCCGCGGCGGCTCGCGGACACCTGGGCGCGGCGCGCCGAGGCGATCGCGCACCGCCGCGACCCGATCACCGGGGTGAGCGAGTTCCCCGACCTGGCGGAGAAGCCGCTGGAGCGCGAGCCGTACCCGCCGCGGCCCGAGGCGGCGGGCGGGCTGCCCCGGGTGTACTACGCCGAGCCGTTCGAGCGGCTCCGCGACGTCTGCGACCGGCTGCCCGAGCGGCCGAAGGTGTTCCTCGCCACGATCGGCCCGATCGCCGCGTACACCGCCCGGGCGACGTTCGCCGCGAGCCTGTTCCAGGCCGGCGGCATCGCCACGGCCGAGGCCGGGCCGGGCACCGACCCGGCGGCGATCGCGCGGGCGTTCCGGGAGAGCGGGGCGCGGGTCGCCTGCCTGTGCTCGAGCGACGCGCTGTACGCCGAGCACGCGGCGGCGGTGGCGGCGGCGCTGCGCGAGGCCGGGGCGATACGTGTCTGGCTCGCGGGCAGAGGTTCCTACGACGGAGTGGACGGCAACGTGTACACCGGCTGCGACGCGATCCGCGTTCTGGAGACCACCCTCGACGACCTGGGAGTGACGCGATGAGCTCCGGCACCTCGGCACGCATTCCGGACTTCTCCGAGGTCGAGCTGTTCGCCGGCGGCGGCCCGGCCCCGGCCGGCCGGGACCGGTGGGCGCAGGCGGTGCGCGAGGCGACCGGGAAGGACCCCGAGGACCTGGTCTGGGAGACCCCCGAGGGGATCGCGGTCCGGCCGCTCTACACCGCCGACGACCTGGAGGAGATCACCGCCTCCGGCGAGTACGGCCTCGCCACCTATCCGGGCATCGCGCCGTACCTGCGCGGGCCGTACCCGACGATGTACACGACCCGGCCGTGGACGATCCGCCAGTACGCCGGGTTCTCCACCGCGGAGGAGTCGAACGCGTTCTACCGCCGCAACCTCGCCGCCGGGCAGAAGGGCCTGTCGGTCGCGTTCGACCTCGCCACCCACCGCGGCTACGACTCCGACCACCCGCGGGTCGCCGGGGACGTCGGCATGGCCGGGGTGGCGATCGACTCCATCTACGACATGCGGCAGCTCTTCGACGGCATCCCGCTCGACAAGATGAGCGTGTCGATGACGATGAACGGCGCGGTGCTGCCGGTGCTCGCGCTCTACATCGTCGCCGCCGAGGAGCAGGGGGTGAAGCCCGAGCAGCTGTCCGGGACCATCCAGAACGACATCCTCAAGGAGTTCATGGTCCGGAACACCTACATCTACCCGCCCGGGCCGTCGATGCGGATCATCTCCGACATCTTCGCCTACACCTCCCGGCACATGCCGAAGTTCAACTCGATCTCGATCTCCGGCTACCACATCCAGGAGGCGGGGGCGACCTGCGACCTCGAGCTCGCCTACACGCTCGCCGACGGAATGGAGTACCTGCGGGCGGGCATCAACGCCGGGCTCGACATCGACGCGTTCGCGCCGCGGCTGTCGTTCTTCTGGTGCATCGGCATGAACTTCTTCATGGAGGTCGCCAAGCTGCGCGCCGCCCGGCTGCTGTGGGCGAAGATCGTCAAGGGGTTCGGCGCGAAGGACCCCCGGTCGCTGTCGCTGCGCACCCACTCCCAGACCTCCGGCTGGTCGCTCACCGCGCAGGACGTGTTCAACAACGTGGTGCGCACCTGCATCGAGGCGATGGCCGCCACCCAGGGGCACACCCAGTCGCTGCACACCAACGCGCTCGACGAGGCGCTCGCGCTGCCCACCGACTTCTCCGCCCGGATCGCCCGCAACACCCAGCTGCTGCTGCAGCAGGAGTCCGGCACCACCCGGGTGATCGACCCGTGGGGCGGCAGCGCGTACGTCGAGCGGCTCACCTACGAGCTCGCCCGCGCCGCCTGGGCGCACATCCAGGAGGTGGAGCGGGCCGGCGGCATGGCGAAGGCGATCGACGCGGGGCTGCCGAAGCTGCGCATCGAGGAGGCCGCCGCCCGCACCCAGGCCCGCATCGACTCCGGCCGCCAGCCGGTGATCGGGGTCAACCGGTACCGGGGTGCCGACAGACGTGCGGTTGAGGGGCCCAAGGGGGGCAACACCGCGGTGCCGGCCGCGACAGTCGGGAAGCTGGCGCGGGTGGGGTCCGAGGGGGACGAGGAGGCGGGGACCGCCGCGCTCGACGCGCTCACCCGGGGCGCGGCGGGCGACGCCAACCTGCTCGAGCTGGCGATCGAGGCGGCCCGGGCGAAGGCGACGGTGGGGGAGATCTCCGCCGCGCTGGAGAAGGTGTTCGGCCGCCACGAGAGCCCGATCCGTACCATCACAGGCGTGTACCGGGAGGAGGCGGGCGAGGCGGAGTCGATCCGCCGGGCGCGTGAGGCGTGCGCTGCGTTCGAGCGGGCCGAGGGCCGCCGGCCGCGCATCCTCGTGGCGAAGATGGGTCAGGACGGCCACGACCGCGGGCAGAAGGTGATCGCCACCGCGTTCGCCGACCTCGGGTTCGACGTCGACGTGGGCCCGCTGTTCCAGACCCCGGAGGAGGTGGCGCGCCAGGCGGTCGAGGCCGACGTGCACGTGGTGGGCGTGTCCACGCTCGCCGCCGGGCACCTCACCCTCGTCCCGGCGCTGCGCGACGCGCTCGCCGAGGCCGGGCGGGACGACATCATGATCGTGGTCGGCGGGGTGATCCCGCCCGCCGACTACGACGCGCTGCGCGCCGCCGGCGCCGCGGCGATCTTCCCCCCGGGCACCGTGATCGCGGACGCGGCCCTCGACCTGCTGGCGGAGCTGAGCGCCCGGCTCGGCCACGGTGAGCCGGCGGCATGACGGGGGGCACGACCGGACGTCGGCGCACCCCCTCGGTCGAGGAGTACGTCCAGGGGGTGCGCGAGGGGTCGCGCGCCTGGGTGGCCCGGGCGATCACGCTGGTCGAGTCGAAGCGGCCCGATCACCGGGAGATGGCCCAGCGCATGCTCGTCGAGCTCACCCCGCTCGCGGGCAAGGCGCGGCGGGTGGGGATCTCGGGCGTGCCCGGCGTGGGCAAGTCGACGTTCATCGACGCGCTCGGGGTACGGCTCACCGCCGAGGGCCACCGGGTCGCGGTGCTCGCCGTGGACCCGTCGTCCACCCGCACCGGCGGCAGCGTGCTCGGCGACAAGACCCGGATGACCCGGCTCGCGGCCGACCCGAACGCGTTCATCCGCCCCTCGCCGAGCGCGGGCACCCTCGGCGGCGTGGCGAAGGCCACCCGCGAGGCGATGGTCGTGGTGGAGGCGGCCGGCTACGACGTGGTGCTGGTGGAGACCGTCGGCGTCGGCCAGTCGGAGACCGCGGTCGCCGACATGGTCGACACGTTCCTGCTGCTCACCCTCGCCCGCACCGGCGACCAGCTGCAGGGCATCAAGAAGGGCGTGCTCGAGCTCGCCGACGTGATCGCGGTGAACAAGGCCGACGGACCGCACGAGGCCGACGCCCGCAAGGCCGCCCGCGAGCTCGCCGGGGCGCTGCGGCTGCTGCGCGGCACCGGCGAGGGCGGCTGGCGGACCCCGGTGCTCACCTGCAGCGGCCTGGAGGGCACCGGCCTGGACGAGCTGTGGCGGACCATCGTGCGCCACCAGGAGAGCCTGGAGGCCTCCGGCGAGCTCACCGCCAAGCGCCGCCGCCAGCAGGTCGGCTGGACCTGGGCGCTGGTGCGCGACCGCATCCTGGCCGACCTGCACGAGCATCCCGCGGTCCGCGCCATCGCCGACCAGGTGGAGCGCGAGGTCCTCGACGGCACGCTCACCCCGTCGCTCGCCGCCGACCGGCTGCTCGCCGCCTTCTACGGCACCGGCCGCTGAGGCCGGGCCGCGGCGGCGCCGCCGTACCGGCCGCCCGCGCCGCCACATGCGGGCGGCCGGTGGCACGGTGCGGGCCCCGGGAACGATCTACACTGCCCGGAGTGACAAACGGCACATTTGTCACATTGGTCACAGGTAGCTCGGGGAAGCGAGCAAGCCGGGGACGGACGTCAACGCCGCCCTGAAGGCAACCATGGCGATCGACGGGGCGCTGGGCGCGGCGGTCGTCGACCTCGAGACCGGCATGTGCCTCCGTTCCGCGGGCGGTGGCGACGACCTGGACATCGAGCTCGCGGTGGCCGGAACGACCGAGGTGGCGCGCGCCAAGGCGCAGACGCTCGCCGCCCTGGAGATGGACGACAAGGTCGAGGACATGCTCATCTCGCTCACCCGCCGGTACCACGTGATCCGGCGGGCGTCGCGCGCCGGCGCCTCGGCCTTCCTCTACCTCGTCCTCGGCCGGCACCAGCTGCGCCGGATCGAGGGCGAGCCGGTGATCTGACGCCGGGTGCGGCGCTGCGGCCGTGCCGTACCGTCAGGCCGGCTCGGCGACCGCGAGCGAGCGCCTGCGGTCGGCGGGGATGACGAGCGGGGTGCCGGCCTCCGGGCAGGTGATCACCTGGCAGGGCAGGCCGAACACCTCCTCGACCAGCTCGGCGGTGACGATCTCGCCCGGCGCGCCCTGCGCGATCACCTTGCCGTCCCGCATCGCGATCAGGTGCGTGGCGTAGCGGCAGGCCTGGTTGAGGTCGTGCAGCACCGCCACGAGGGTGCGGCCCTCCTGGTGCAGCCGGGCGCACAGGTCGAGCACCTCGATCTGGTGGGCGATGTCGAGGTAGGTCGTCGGCTCGTCGAGCAGCAGGATCGGGGTCTCCGGGGCGAGCACGGGCGCGAGCCAGACGCGCTGCCGCTGCCCGCCGGAGAGTTCGTCGACCGGCCGGTGGGCGAGCTCGGCGACCCCGACCGCCTCCATCGCCGCGGTCACCGCGCGCTCGTCCTCGCGCGACCACTGCCGCAGCAGCCCCTGGTACGGGTACCTGCCGCGGCCGACCAGGTCGGCGACGATGATCCCCTCCGGCGTGATCGGGGTCTGGGGCAGCAGGCCCAGCCGGCGCGCCACCTGCTTGGCCGGGAGCCCGCCGATCGGCTCGTCGTCGAGGTAGACGACGCCCGCGCGCGGCTTGAGCAGCCGGGCGAGCGCGCGGAGCAGGGTCGACTTGCCGCACGCGTTCGGCCCGACGATGACCGTGAACGACCCGTCGATGATCTCGACACCCAGATGCTCGGCCACCACGCGCTGCTCGTAGGCGAGCGTGAGGTCGGTCGCGCGCAACCTGCTCATCCACGTCCCTTCCGTGCTGTGCCCGGCGGTTGCCGGCGAGCCCGCCGGGGTCCCGCGGGGCACGGGTGCCGCCTCGGGCGAGGGCGATCAGGATTAGCTTAGCCTAAGCTAACTAGGCCCTCACAGGGGGGTTGTGGGGAGGAACCCGGCACTCTGGGACGAGTCAGATTCACGGACGTCTTCCACTATGCGGGAAAGCGGCTAGTCGCCGACGCCGGAGTGACGCAAATCTCAGTGGAACGGTCTTGCCGTTGTGAAGCCCGTGAACAGCGAGAACCAGGGAGCCGGTCGTGCGTATCCACACCCCCCAGCTCTTCGACCGCAGATCCTTCCTCAAGAACTCCGCTCTCGCCCTCGCGGCCGCCACCGTGGGTTCCGGTGTGCTCGTCGCGTGCGGCTCCGGTGACTCCGGCTCGAACGGCGGCGGTGGCGGCGGCAACGAGAAGGTCACCTACCTCAGCATCCTGCCGCTGGAGACGCTCTCCCTCGCCCCCGAGCTGCTCGGCGTCGCCGGCGGGTACTTCGCCAAGCACGGCCTCGACGTCGAGCTGCAGGCCACCAAGGGCTCGGCGCAGGCGGTCCAGACGCTGCTGTCCGGTGTCGGCCTGGTCACCCGCGTCGGCCAGATCGACCTGATGACCGCGGTGACCAAGGCGAACCAGCCGCTGGTCAACATCGGCACGCTCAACCGCACGACCATGCTGCGGTTCGTCTACAGCAAGAAGAACCACCCGATCGAGAAGCCCGAGGACATGGTCGGCCAGACCATGGGCGTGCCGTCCGAGGGCGGCACCAGCGACAACGTGGTCTCGCTCGTGCTCGCCAACGCGGGCATCGACCCGAGCAAGGTCAAGCGCCAGGTCGTCGGCCTCACCCCGGGCACGTTCAACCTGGTCGAGCAGGGCCGGATCGTCGGCTACGTGGTGAGCACGGACACCGCCAACATCCTCAAGGCGCAGAACCCGGACGTCGGGGTCTTCGAGCCCGCCGAGTGGGTCAAGGCCGACTGCCAGTGCTACGTGACCACCAAGTCGGCGCTGCAGGAGAAGGGCGAGACGATCCGCAAGTTCATGGCCGGCCTGCGCGACGCGGTGGCCGCGATGGTCGCCGACGAGAACTTCGACGAGACGATCAAGGTGCTGCGCAGCAAGTACTCGTTCAGCACGCTCGACGACGACAACATCGCCAGGCAGAGCCTGCAGGCGGCCCGGCAGAGCTGGCTCGGCACCGAGGGGGCGGACAAGCTGCTCGTCACCAACGAGGAGCAGTGGACCGCCGGGTACCAGGAGCTGGTCGACGCCGGCCTCGTCCCGGGCGGCGCCGACGCCAAGGCCTGGTTCGACAACGGCTTCCTGCCGAGCGCCTGAGCGGGTGGACCGGCCGGGGAGGCGGCCGGATGGCCCGGCGGCACGTGGGGACGCCGGGTCGCCTCCCCGGCCACCGCGGGCCCGCTCCGCCCGCCCGGGCGGGCCCGCCGTACCGCCCGGCCCCGGTACGGCACGGCCGCGACAAGCCTTCCGGCAACCGGAAGCCGGGCTGCGCGAGCCCGCCCGCAGACGTCACGCTAACCAAAGCGGTAGAGCGCCCTATTTGGAGTGAAATGGACCAAAACGGTCGCCCGGTGGCGGGTGACGCTCCCGCCCTTCGCAGCGATCTTCCCGTGGGCACCCCGCGCTGGGCCACCCGGCGGGCCCAGTGGTTCGCGCTCGGCCTCACCGACGCCGACCTGGCCAAACCGAAGATCGCCGTGGTGAACTCCTCGTCCGGGCTGGCCCCCTGCTTCAGCCACCTCGACCCGATCGCCGCCGAGGTGAAGCGCTCGATCGAGGCCGCCGGGGGAGTGGCGTTCGAGATCCGCACCGTCGCCCCCACCGACTTCCTGATGAGCCGCGGCGGCCGCGGCGGCTACGTGCTGTCCGGCCGGGACCTGCTCGCCGCCGACATCGAGGCGGTGGTCGAGGGCGCCCGGCTCGACGGCATGGTCTGCCTCGCCTCCTGCGACAAGACCACCCCCGGCCAGCTCATGGCCGCCGCCCGCATCGACGTGCCCACGCTCATCCTCCCGTGCGGCTACCAGAGCCACGGCACGCTCGACGACGGCGAGCCCGTCGACATCGAGGAGGTGTTCCTCAAGTCGAACCACCTCAACTTCGGCGGCGTCACCCTCGAGGACCTGTGCCGGATGACCGAGCGGGCGATCACGAGCCCGGGCGTGTGCTCCGGCATGGGCACCGCGAACTCCATGCACATCGTCGCCGAGGCGCTCGGCATGACGCTGCCCGGCACCACCCCGGTCCGCGCCAACAGCGAGCGGATGTGGCGGGCGGTCCGGGCGAGCGGCGAGGCGATCGTGACCGCCGTGCTCGCCGGCCGCCGCCCCCGCACCATCCTCACCCCGGACGCGTTCGCCAACGCGGTGATGACCGCGCTCGCGATCAGCGGCTCGATCAACACGGTCAAGCACCTGCAGGCGATCGCCCGCGAGGCCGGCCTCGACCTCGACGTCTACGCCCTGTTCGAGAGGTACGCCGACACGATCCGCCCGCTCGCCGCGGTCCGCCCCAACGGCCCCGACCCGATCGAGCGGTTCGAGGACGCCGGCGGCGCCCTCGCCGTGCTCAAGCGGCTCGGCGACCGGCTCATCGGCTCGGCGGCCACGATCACCGGCGAGACCATGGCCGAGCGGGTCGCCCGCGCCGAGGTGCGCGACCCGGCCGTCATCCGCCCGCTGTCCGACCCGTACTGCGACCACCCGACGATCGTCGTGGTGCGCGGCACCCTCGCCCCCGGCGCCGGGATCGTCAAGCTCTCCGCCGACGAGGACCGCCCGATGACCTTCGACGGCCCGGCCCGGGTGTTCGACGACCCCGCCGCGGCGATCGCCGCGATCGAGTCCGGCCGGGTACGGCCCGGCGACGTGCTCGTGCTGCGCGGCCTCGGCCCGATCGGCACCCCCGGCATGGGCATGGCCTCCCAGCCGGTGTTCGCCCTCGACGGCGCCGGGCTCACCGGCAAGGTCGCCGTGATCACCGACGGCCAGCTGTCCGGCCTGGTGAACAAGGGCATCGTCGTCGGCGAGGTGTCGCCCGAGGGCGCGCTGCCCGGCCCGCTCGGCGTGGTGGCCGACGGCGACCGCATCGCCATCGACCTGCGCGCCCGCCGCGTCGACCTGCTCGTCGACCCGGCCGAGCTGGAGCGCCGCATCCGGGAGCGCGAGCCGCACCGCACCCCCGGCGACAGCTCGAGCTGGCTGTCGGTCTACGCCCGGTCGGTCGAGCCGCTGGCCCGCGGCGCCACCCTGCGCGGCAACGATCTGCCCACCTCCTGACCACCCGTCCGACCCGCGGTACGGCGCGGCCGTGCCGTACCCGCCTGGAGAAGCGATGCCCCACGAGCTCACCGAGCTGAAGGTCAAGACCGTCACCAAGCCGGCCGGCGACCCGGCCGAGGAACTGTCCGCCGACGTCTGCGTGGTCGGCGCCGGCATCGCCGGCCTGTCCGCCGCGATCGAGGCCCGCAAGCTGGGCCGCAGCGTGGTGCTCGCCGATGCGCTGCCGGTCCTCGGCGGCCAGTGCGTGAACTCGCTGATCGGCCTGTTCTGCGGCGTGTACGGCAACGCCCCCGAGTACCACCGGCTCACCCACGGCATCTTCGACCGGATGTTCGCCGACCTGGAGAAGACCGGCGACATCGCCTACAACCGGCGGCACACCATCACCGTCGCCTACGACGAGGTCGTGCTCGGCCGGTGGATCGAGAACCTCGTCTACGACCTCGGCATCCAGGTGGTGCTCGGCGCCTCGGTGCTCGCCGTGGAGAGCGACGCCGAGGCCGCCACCGGCGAGCGGCGCCTCGCCGCGGTCACCTTCGCCACCCGCCACGGCAAGGTCCGGGTGCGGGCCGAGGGGTTCGTCGACGCCAGCGGCGACGCCGCGCTCGCCTGGGAGGCGGGCCTGCCGTGCCGGATCCCCGAGCGCACCATCTACGGGTCCCAGCAGGTCCGGGTGGAGAACCTGCGCACCGAGAACCGGCCCGAGCCCGCCGAGCTCGTCGCGGCGATCAAGGCGAACGCCGAGCGCTACGACCTGCCCCGCCTGGAGGGCCTGGCGTTCTTCTTCCAGGGCCGCGACTGGGCGGTGCTCAACATGACCCACGTCGAGTCCCCGCTGGAGGCGGTGCGCGCCTCCCGGGCCCAGCTCGAGGGCCGCGCCCAGGCCGACCGGGTGGTGCGGTTCCTGCGCGAGGTGTTCCCCGAGACCTTCGGCGAGGCCCGGGTCCGCTCCTACGGCTTCCCCGGCCGCCGCCAGACCCGCTGGCTCGCCGCCGTGCACCAGCTCACCGTGGACGAGGTGCGCTCCGGCCACCGCTTCCCGGACGCGGTGGCCCGCACCGCCTGGCCGATCGAGCTGCACGACCGCATCGAGGGCTACGTGTGGGAGGAGTTCGGCCCCGACCACGTGCACTACGTGCCGCTGCGCAGCCTGCTCGCCCCGGGCGTGCACAACATGGTCGCCGCCGGGCGGTGCGTGGACGGCGACGCCGCCGCGCTGTCGAGCGTGCGCGTGATGGGCCCGTGCGCCGCGATGGGCTTCGCCGCCGCCCACGCCCTCGACCTCGCCTCCGGCGGCGGCAGCGTGCACGAGATCGACCTCGCCGCGCTGCGGGAGCGGGTGCACGAGAACGTCGACGCGTGAGGGAGGCGCGGATGAGACTGGCCGACGACGAGAAGGCGATGCTCGACGGCGCCGAGGGCCCGGCCGTCGCCGCCGCGATGGACCTGCTGGTCCGGTACGGCGAGGCGCTCGGGGCCGAGCGGCTGTGCAACGTGCGCAACGTCGCCGGGACGATGACCCAGCCGACGCCGGCGAAGACGAAGCTCGTGCGCGAGCACGGCTGGCACAAGGCGTTCGCCGTGATCAACCTCGACAGCGACGGCGACTTCGAGATCCCGCACATGCGGGTGCCCACCTGCCAGCTCCAGCACGGCTTCGGCGAGGACGCGCTCGGCGTCACCCCGTACCCGGCCGAGCTGGTCCGCATCCAGCAGGATGCCGAGGCGTTCTACGGCCCGCGCGGGGTGAACATCCTCGCCACCTGCACGCCGTACCAGGTGGGGAACCTGCCGGTGCGCGGCGAGCACTGCGCCTGGATGGAGTCCTCCGCGGTCGTCTACGCCAACTCGGTGCTCGGCGCCCGCACCAACTGCGAGGGCACCGCCTCCACCGGCGCGGCGAGCCTCACCGGCAAGATCCCCTGCTGGGGCAACCACCTCGACGAGAACCGGTACGGCACCCACCTCATCGAGGCCACCGTGCCGGTCGACTCGTTCCGCGACTGGGGCATGTTCGGCTACTTCGTCGGCGAGGTGGTGCAGGAGAACCGGCCGGTGGTCACCGGCGCCCTCGGCCAGCCCGACCTCACCGACCTCAAGCACTTCGGCGCGGCCACCGCCTCCTCCGGCGGCGTGGAGCTCTACCACATCCCCGGCGTCACCCCCGAGGCCCCGACCCTCGAGGCCGCCTTCGGCGGCACGGTCCCGGCCGAGAAGATCGTGTACGGCGAGCGGGAGCGGCGGCGGGTCTACGAGGCCCTCAACGGCCAGGGCGAGTCCTCCGACGTCGACTTCGTGCTGCTCGGCTGCCCGCACGCCTCGCTCGACCAGATCGCCACGGTGGCCCGGCTGCTGGAGGGACGGCGGCTCAACCCCGGCACCGAACTGTGGATCATGGCGCCGCGGGCGCTGCGCACCATGGCCGACCGCAGCGGCTACACCGAGATCATCGAGCGGGCGGGAGGCAGGGTGCTCACCGACTCCTGCCCGGCGATGTCGCGGGTGGCGCCCAAGGGCACCCGGGTGTTCGCCACCGACTCGGCCAAGCAGGCCCACTACCTGCCCGCGATCCTCGGCATCGAGGCGTGGTTCGGCACGCTCGAGGAGTGCGTGGACGCGGCCGTCACCGGCGTCTGGCGAGGGGAGCTGTGATGATCGAACTGCGCGGCCGCGGCATCGTCCCCGGCGTCGTCACCGGCGAGGCGCTCGTCTCCCACGAGACCATCTCCGGCTGGGGCGGCATCGACCCCGCCACCGGCACGATCATCGAGCGGCGGCACGAGCTGTGCGGCGTCTGCTTCACCGGCAAGGTGCTGGTGTTCCCCGGCGCGAAGGGCTCCTCCGGCTGGTCCGGGTTCTTCCAGAGCACCCGGCTGCTCGGCACCGCGCCGCTGGCGATGGTGTTCACCAAGGTGTCCACCAAGTCCGCGCTCGGCGCGGTGGTCACCCGCGTGCCCGCGGTCACCGACTTCGACCAGGACCCGGTCGAGGTGATCCGCACCGGCGACCTCGTCACGGTCGACGGCGACCGCGGCATCGTGATCGTCCACAACCGGTGACCGGCCGCCCGCCGCCGCCGGACGGGCGACGGCCCGGCCGGTCGGCCTCAGCGGTCGATGCGGGCGATGCCGCACATGCCCGGCAGGTCCTTGAGCACGGCGGGGTCGCCGATGGTGGTGAGCCCGCCGCCGCCCGCGATGCCCGACCCGTCGGGCAGGGCCCACTCGGAGACGTGGACGAGGCCGCCGCCGACCGGGGTGAGCCCGGAGAAGAAGCCGAGGATCTCCTCCTTCGACCGCGGGTACCCGCCGGTGTTGGTGCGGCTGTAGATCGACCGCACCTTGTCCGCCGCCTGCTTGTGCTGCCCGTCACCGAGCACGTGGGACAGCACCAGGTAGGAGCCGGACGGCAGGGCCCCGCAGAGGGTCTTGACGATGTCGTAGGCCTGCTGGGTGTCCTCGATGAAGTGGAGCACGGCCACCAGCAGCAGCGCGATCGGCTTGGTGAAGTCGAGGTGGCCGCGGATCTCGGGCCGGGCGAGCAGGGCCGCGGGGTCGCGCAGATCGCCATCGACCACGATGGTGTTGGGGCTGGTGGCGAGCAGTGCCTCGGCGTGCACCCGCACCAGCGGGTCGTGGTCGACGTAGACGACCTTGGCGTCCGGGTCGATCGACTGGGCGACCTCGTGCACGTTCTGCTGGGTGGGCAGCCCGGAGCCGATGTCGAGGAACTGCCGGATGCCGGCCTCCCGCACCAGCCACTGCACGGACTCGATCAGGAAGCGGCGGTTCGCCAGGGCGGCGGGCCGGAGCAGCGGCATGGCCTGGAGCACCTGCTCGGCCGTCTCCCGGTCGGCGGCGTAGTTGTGCTTACCGCCCAGGTAGTAGTCGTACATCCGGGCGA
>QGUZ01000554.1 GCA_003242605.1 Actinomycetota bacterium | reverse complement strand
CATGATCACTGCGGGAACTGCGCCGGGCATGGCGGTTCCACTCCACTCATTCCACGTGAGGTTCGCGGGCGGTCTCCGCTTTTCGCCGATCTTTGGAGGTCGTTCGGGGGAGTCCGCCAGGGCGCCGGCCGCCCGTCCCGCGCCCGCCCCCGCGCGGGCGTTGAGGGCCGAAGGTGGCCCGACGAAGGGTCACCGGGCCACCCGGCTCACGCATCCTGCTCCAGCAGGTCGCGGTACCGCTCGTACTCGGAGTCGGCGGGGTCGAGCAGCTCGGCCTGCACCATCGCCTTGCCGAGTTCCTTTTTCAGGTCCTCGTCGTCGCATTCGAGGCTGCTCTGGATGATTTCCGCCACGATCGTGGTCGTCCCGGCCTCGAATATGGCGCCGGAGTCCTTCTGGTAGAACCACGCCTCGTAGACGACGACGTCATCGTCGACCACGTCCCAGAGTTCCACGAAGTTGAGGACGCTTTCCCCGTCCTCGCCCGGAGTGAGCAGCTCTTCGGCGCTCAGGTCCGAGCCGTCGTAGGCGTTCCCGCAGGCCCGGAGCTGCTCGGCCTGGTGAGGGCTGAGCTGGTCCGCGGAAGTGACCTCACGTTTGTTCGTGAACTCGAGCATGGCGGCACATTAACAGCCTTTCCGCGGCCGTTGAAACGTTTGTGGAACGGAGCACGGCATCGCTTGGCGAAGCGGCGGCGAGCCGTACCGTTTGGGCCGTTTACCGCTTCTTACTGTGCCACGGTGAGGCGACCTGAAGGAAACCGTAAGGGGTGCCCGGCAGGCTCGGAGACGTCGGCGGGGCGGCACCGGGCCGCCCCCACGGGCCACAGGGAGCCGGTCATGCGCAAGCTCATCGAGTCCACCTTCGTCTCGCTCGACGGCGTCATCGACGACACCACCCCGTCCACCGTGTCCCGCGCGGAGCCGCAGCACTGGGGCCACCCGTACTGGGACGAGCAGCACGCCGCGTACTCGGCCCGGCTCATGGCCGAGGCGGACGCCCTGCTGCTCGGGCGGGTGACGTTCGAGGCGTTCGCCCGGTCCTGGGGGTCGATGGACACGCCCGAGGCGAAGCCGATGAACGAGATGCCCAAGTACGTCGCCTCGCGCACGCTCACTGAGATCGACACCTGGAACGGCACGCTCATCAAGGGCGACGTCGCCGAGGAGGTCGCCAAGCTGAAGGAGCAGCCGGGCGGGAACATCCTCAAGTGGGGCACCGGCGAGCTCGACCGGACCCTGGTGCGGCACGGCCTCGTGGACGAGTTCCACTTCTGGTACTTCCCGGTGATCGTCGGCGCGGGCAAGCACCTGTTCGAGGGCGCCGGCTTCGACACCACCCACCTGCGGCTCGCCGACATCGAACGCTTCGACTCCGGGATCGTCGTGCACATCTACGTCCCCAAGTGATCGGCCGTGCGCCGGTACGGCGGGGCCGCCGGAGCCCGCGGGGATCGCCCGGCGGGTGCCGTCCGCCGGGCGGCGCGGCCGCACGGGGCCGGCCTGCGGGCTCGGCGATCGGCCCGCGGGCGGCGGCGCGGCTCGGGCCACGCGGCGGTGCGCCGCCGGGCCGCGACCGGGTCAGGCGGGCGCCGCCGGGCCGGGCGCGCCGAGGCCGGACGGGCCGGCGGCGGAGGCCGCGGGGCCCGGTGCGTCGAGCAGGTCGCGGGCCTGCTCCGGGGTGAGCCGCATGCCCGCGGCGAACAGCTCCGGGAAGCCGGGCGCCGCGGCGTCGACGGCCGCGGTGATCCGGGCCAGGTCGTCCCGGTCGCGGGCGGCGAGCCGCTGCCCGGCGGCCCGGCGGGCGGCGACGGCCGCGCCGGGGATGAGGGCGGGGAGGGCG
>QGUZ01000285.1 GCA_003242605.1 Actinomycetota bacterium | reverse complement strand
GGTACGCCGCCGCAGGGCGTTCCGGCTCCGCCTCGTGCGTCTCAAGCCGGGTCGCGCCCGGTGCAGCGTGGTACGGCTCCGCCGGGACGTCCAGCGGGTGCCGGGTCGGCTGCCGGTGGGAGTGGCCGTCGGCCGAACCCGGGTGCTGCGCCTGCCGCCGCACAGGCTTCCGGGCCGCGGGACGCCGCACCGCAGGGCGGTACGCCACCGCAGGGGGTGGCAGGTCCATCGCGCGCCCCACAGGTGAGGTCGCAGCCTGGGCAGCGAGGGACGGCTCCGCCCGGAGGTTTAGCGGGTGGCGGGCCGTCTGCCGGTGAGGGTGACGGTCGGCCGAAGGCGGGTGCCGCGCCCGCCGCCGCGCGGGTTTCCGGCCCGCGTGCGCCGCAGGGTGGTACGCCGCCACAGGGTGTGCCGGGTCCGTCGCGTGCCCCGCAGGCCGGGGCGCGGCCTCAGCGAGACGGCGTGCCTCAGGCGCGTTCTGCCGGTGCCAAGCCGTCTGCCGGTGAGGGTGACGGTCGGCCGAAGGCGGGTGCCGCGCCCGCCGCCGCGCGAGTTGCCGGCGCGGGTGCGCCGCAGGGTGGTACGCCGCCGCAGGGTGTGGCGGGTCCGTCGCGTGCACCGCAGGCCGGGGCGCGGCCCGTGCAGCGGGATGCCGTGCCGCAGGGGCGTTCTGCCGGTCACGGTGGTGGTCGGCCGGAGGCGGATCGTCCGATGCGTGAGGCCGGTGCGCCGCAGGGTGGTACGCCGCCGCAGGGTGTAGCGGTTTCGACGCGTGCGCCTCAGGCGGGGTCGCGGCCTGCGCAGCGGGATGCCGTGCCGCAGGGGCGTCCAGCGGGTGCCGCGTCGTCGGCCGGTGACGATGGGAAGCAGCCGAAGGCGGGTGCCGAAACTGCTGCCGCGCAGGTGCCCGGGCCGCGTGAGGGCGGTGCGCCGCAGGGGGGTACGCCGCCGCAGGGTGTGCCGGGTCCGTCGCGTGCCACCCAGGCAGGCCCACGGGCCGCGCAGCGAGAGGCCGCGGCGCCGCAGGGGCGTCCCGGTGCCGCTGCGCAGGCCGCGAGCGAGGGCGACAGGCGACCGGAGGATCCGGCGCCCGCGTCCGAGCAGGCGGCCACACCGGCGAAGGAGCCCGCGCCCGCGCGCACCCCTGAACCACCGCAGGCGAGCGGGGGCGCGTCTCCGGCCGAAGGCCGCGCCGACCGTGCTTCGGGGCGCCGGAAACAGCCTGCGCGTACGGTGAGCGGCGCCAAGCCGCGGACCCGCAAGGGGAAGAGCGGGCCGAGGCGGCCGCGCCGTATCTCGTCCATCCTTATCGGAGCCACCGGATCGCTCGTCGGCGGTGTCTCCCTCGGCCTGTTCGTCGTGTTCGGCGTCGCCAAGGAGGTCCACCTCATGGTGGACGGCGAGCCGATCGAGATACACACCTTCGCCGGCACCGTGGCCGAGGCGCTGGAGCGGGCCGACGTGAAGATCGGTCCCGCCGACTACGTCTCGCCGAAGCCCACCGAGCCCCTCACCGACGAGGGGCGCATCGAGGTACGGCATGCCCGCAAGCTCACCCTGGTCAAGGACGGCCGCACCACGGTCCGCACGGTGACGGCGCTCAACGTCGGCGACGCCCTCAAGGAGCTCGACCTCGACCCCGCCCGCGTCAAGCTGTCGACGTCGGTGATGCGGCAGATCCCCGTCACCGGCCTCCGGCTCGACGTCACGACGATCCGCAAGATCCAGGTGATCAGGAACGGGCGGCGCATCCGCATGACCACCACCGCCCGCACGATCCGCGAGGCGCTGGAGCGCAACGGCATCACCGTCCGTAAGGGTGAGCGGGTCCGGCCCAAGCTGTCCGCCTTCCCCGAGGACGGGCAGGTCGTCCATATCCTCCCGCGGACCCCGCCGCGCACCGAGCGGATCCGGCCGGAGGTCGCGCGGCTCAACTGGAACGCTCTCGCGAAGTGCGAGACCGGCGGCGACCCGCGCGCGGTCGACCCGGCGGGCACCAACTTCGGCATGTACGCGATCAGCCTGGAGATGTGGCGCGCGGTCGGCGGCCGCAAGACCCCGGTGGACTGGCCCGCCGAGGAGCAGACCTACCGGGCCCAGCTCCTCTACCAGAAGGTGCAGGGCCGCTGGCAGCGGCAGTGGCCGAACTGCGGGGCCCGGCTCTTCGAGTGACCGCCGCGCCGCCGCCTCGCCCGTGATCGCGCCGTCGCCGCCGTGGCCGCCCGCCCGGTCCCGGGTACGGCCGGGCCCGCCGTACCGCGCGGACGGTCCGAGCGCCCCGCCGGGTGCGAGACACTTGGGGGGTGCTGTGCGGAGAGACGGGGGGCGAGAAGCGGTGAGCCTGCTCGGCCCGGCGGACATCCGGGGTCTGGCCGACAAGCTGGCTCTCCGGCCGACGAAACGGCTGGGCCAGAACTTCGTGATCGACGGCGGCACCGTGCGCCGCATCGTCCGTACCGCGGAGCTCGACCCCGGCGACGTGGTGATCGAGGTGGGGCCCGGCCTGGGCTCGCTCACCCTCGCCCTGCTGGAGCGGGTGCGCAAGGTGATCGCGGTGGAGATCGACCCGGTGCTCGCCCGGCAGCTGCCGCACACCGTGGCCGAACGCATGCCCAAGGCGGCCGACCGGCTGGCCGTCATCACCGCCGACGCGCTGCGGCTGCGCCCCGAGGACCTCGACGAGGCCCCGGACGTGCTCGTCGCCAACCTGCCGTACAACGTGGCCGTCCCGGTCGTGCTCCACCTGCTGGAGGTGCTGCCCACGCTGCGCGGCGGTCTCGTCATGGTGCAGGCCGAGGTCGCCGACCGCCTCGCCGCCCGCCCCGGCTCCAAGATCTACGGCGTGCCCTCGGTGAAGACCGCGTGGTACGCCGAGGTGCGCAAGGCCGGGCCGGTCGGCCGCACCGTGTTCTGGCCGGTGCCCAACGTCGACTCCGGGCTGGTCGCCCTCGCCCGCCGCGACCCGCCCACGACCGCGGCCACCCGCGAGGAGGTGTTCGCCGTCGTCGACGCCGCCTTCGCCCAGCGCCGTAAGACCCTCCGCGCCGCCCTCGCCGGCTGGGCGGGCGGCGCCGCCCGCGCCGAGGAGATCCTCAAGGCCGCCGGGATCGACCCGGCCGTCCGGGGCGAGCAGCTCGAGATCGCCGACTTCGCCCGGATCGCCGAGGCCGCCCGCACGGCCGGCCGGGGCCGGGCCTGACCGGGCGGGGCCGCTATGTTCGTGATGCGCCCGGCCCGGCCCGGTGACCGCGAGGCCTTCGCCGAGCTGCTCCTCGCCCGCTGCGAATGGATGGAACTGCGCGGCATACCGAGCTGGCGGCCCAGCGCGGACGACCTGGTCGCCATGTGCGACAACCCGTACGGGGACGTGTGGGTGATGGAGGACGAGGACGGCCGCATGGTCGGCCGGACCACGGTACAGCCCCAGGGCGCGCCGTGGTGGACCGCCGCGGAGCGAGCCGAACCCGCCTTCTACCTCTCCACCACGGTTACCCACCCCGGCTTCCGGCGGTGGAAACCGGGGACGCTGATCGCGTGGTGGGCGGTGAACCGGGCGGCCGAGCAGGGTGCCCGCTGGGTCCGGCGCGACTGCCTGGAGCCCGGGCTGCTCCGTTACTACCGCAGCCAGGGCTTCACCCTGGTCCGCGAGGTGGAGTGGAAGCGCCACCGGCGGTACCTGCTGCAGCGCCGCGCCGAACGCCTCGACCTGCCGCAGGTCAGGACGGAGCCGCGATAGCCGCGCCTAGGGGGTGCCGACGGGCCGGCCGAGCGCGTCCTGCGGGGCGAAGGTGATGGTGATCTTGCGGCCGTCGGCGTAGCTGACCACGGGGCGGCGCAGCATCTCGCCGACCCGGCGGGCGACCGCCTGGAACAGCTCCACCATGTCCGGGGTGTCGGCGCTCACCCGGAACCGCCCGCTCTCGACGAGGTGCTGGGCGACCAAGGGGACGAAGTTCGCCTCCGCCCGGATCCGCTCCTCCTGGTCGAGGGGGTGCGCCGGACCGCGGGCTGCGCGCTCGCAGCCGGGGTGTCCGGGAAACGGGACATCGCGTTCTCCTCCTGCCGGTTTTCGTCCCATCATGTCAGAACTGCCCCTCCGGCCGCGGGTTCCCGTCCGTTTCGCCCAACGGCCCGTCTCCGGCGGTGAGCGCAGGCAGAGGGCGTGCACGAGCCCGGGCGGGCCGGCCGCGGCGCCGGGGCGCGGGAGAGGGCGCGGCGCACCCGGTGGCCGAGCGGCCCGGGCAGGTGGCCGGGGCGGGGGCGGCGCGTCCGACGAGCAGGCCACGCGCTCGGCTCGCGGGTCGCCCCTCCCGAAGGGGTGGGTGCCGGCTCGCCGCGTACGCCACGAGGCAGCCTGGGCGAAGACGTCCGCCGCCCGGGGGGCCTCGCCGCCGGTCGCCGGTCACCCGGCCACGACGGCGCCGAAGTCCACGGATGCGCCGATCTCGCGCGGGCGGGGCAGCCCACCGGCGTGCGGGAGGTGGGGGATGCCCTTGTAGCCCGGCGCCAGCAGGTGCACGTCCCGGTGGACGCCGTCGCCCAGCAGCCGGATGAGCGCGACCGCGCCGCCGTGCGTGGCCTGCTCGTCGGGCACGCCGACCGCCATCCACTCCTCGCCGACGCCCGTCACCGACCAGCCGAAGTGGTCGTAGGCCTGGAGGCGCACCCGCCCCTCGGTGACGAACGAGCCGGGGCCGCCGTCGAGGGGCACGACCGTCACCGCGCCCGCCTCCGGCACCCCGCGCACGTCCTCGAACGGCGCGCCGACGAGCACGTTCCCGCCCGCGAACCCCAGCGCGTGGCCGAACTCGTCGCCCTCCTCGGGCGCGTCCGGGAGCCCGCCCGCCCCCTGGCGCAGCAGGCGCACCGCCCGCGGCCCGGCCTTCCCGCCGGCCTCGTAGAGCCGGACCGCGCCGGCGTCGGCGGCCCCGGCCACGTCCGCGCCCGGGGCGCTCACCGCGAGGTGGGCCAGGCCGCCCCACTCGCCGTAGGCGAGCGCGTAGCCGAACCGGTCGCCCGCGCGGTCGGTCAGCCCGTCGTCCGCCGCGGCGAGGTGGCGGCTCACGCCGCGCAGCCTGCCGCCGCCGCGGCGTGCGGTCACGTCGTAGACGATCGTGATCGCGCCCGCGTCGCGCCCGGCGCCCGCCTCGATGTCCTCGTACGGCGCGCCGATCACCAGGTCGAGCGCGTCGGGGTCGCCGCCGAGCCGCCCGAGCGCGAGCGACCAGCCGAACATGTCGCCCGGCTCGGCGACCCCCGGCACGCCCGGCGTCTCCTGGGTGATCCGCAGCCGCTCGGTCACCTTGCGGCCCGGCCCGACGGTGAACACGTGGACCGCGCCCGCGCGGCGCACCCCGGCCACGTCCTCGCCCGGGGCGCCGACCGCCACCACGCCCTCGGCCGCGGCCACCGACCAGCCGACGTTCGCGCCCGCGCCCGCGGCGACGGCGAGGGCTGTGGCGTCGACCTGGGCGAACGTCGGCCGGGCGCCGCGCGCGCCCCAGTAGATCACCGCACGGTTCCGCTCGGCGTGCGGGCTGCCCACCACCAGGTCCGCGCAGCCGTCCCCGTCCACGTCCGCCAGGCGCAGCGCCGCGGGCGCCCGCGCGCTGGTCAGCAGCGCGTCGGCCGCGTCGACCCGCGGGAGGCCCGCCTCGGTGCCGAGCAGCACGTGCACCGACCCGGCGCCGGGCCTGCGGACGTGCGCGTTCGGGTCGCCCACCGCGAGGTCCGGGTACCCGTCGCCGTTGTAGTCGGCCCCGGTCCGCCGCTCGCACCCCAGCCGCGCCGCGCTCTCCGCCCGGTCCGCCACCGGCACCGCCCCCGCCGGGGTGGCCGCCCGCGACGGCTGCGGCACGCCCGCGTCGGCACCGGTCGTGGCGGCGAGGAGGAGCGCGGCCGCCAGCGCGCCCACCGCCCTCACAGCCGCACCCGGATCGTCTCGCCGCCGGGCGTGAACCGGCCGACCAGCATGCGGGGGAACGCGGTGTTCGCCAGGCCGTAGCTCACGGTGAGCATCAGTCGCGCCCCCGGCTCGATCACGGTGGGCACCCGCCCCGGGTAGTGCGGCCGGTGCCGCTGCCCCAGGTCGTCGACGAGGACGGGGAGCTCCCCGGCGAGCGGCGCCTCCTCGGCCCCCATGTTCACCAGCGTCATGCGGATGCGGCAGGTCTGCCGGTCCGGGTTGAGCACGCCGCCGGTGAAGTTCCGGTAGCCGCACTCCGGCTTCTCCACGACGAGCTGCGGGCCGTGGTAGGTGGCCGCGAGCGGGATGCGGCGCCCGATGTCGGTGACCCGGGCGGGCTTGTCCAGCACGTCGAGCGAGTCCGGCCGCTCGCTGTGGTCGATCCGGGACGCGACCATCAGCGTGACGGTCACCGCGAGCGTCACGAGCAGCGCCGCCCGCGCGGCCCGCAGCCCGCGGCCCGGCCCGGAGCGCGCCGGCCTCCCGTCGCCCTCGCCCGCCGCCGCGTCCGCCTCGGCGGCGTCCCGCTCGGCCTCGGGCTCCGCGGCGACCGCGGGCGCGGCTTGGGGAGGCGGGGGCGTCGCTGGCGCCGGCCCGGCCCTGTCACGCCCCGCGGCGGCCGGTACCCGCTCGGCGGGCACGGCCGCGGCGGCCCTCCCCCCGGGCCGGCGCGCGCCGGAGCCCCCGGGGGGGCCCCCCCGGGCGAGGCCGG
>QGUZ01000284.1 GCA_003242605.1 Actinomycetota bacterium | reverse complement strand
ACAATCTGGCCCTCGTGTTGAGGGGTTTGGGGCGGTTGGAGGAGGCGGAGGCCGAGCATCGAGCGGTGCTGACGGTGCGTCGGCGGGTGTTGGGTGAGGAACACCCCGACACGCTGACCAGCCGCAACAATCTGGCCCTCGTGTTGAGGGACCTGGGGCGGCAGGAGGAGGCGGAGGCCGAGCATCGAGCGGTGCTGACGGTGCGTCGGCGGGTGTTGGGTGAGGAACACCCCGACACGCTGACCAGCCGCAACAATCTGGCGACCGTGCTGAGGGACCTGGGGCGGCAGGAGGAGGCGGAGGCCGAGCATCGAGCGGTGCTGGAGATTTGTCGGCGGGTGTTGGGTGAGGAACACCCCTACACTCTGACCAGCCGCAACAATCTGCCAATCGTGCTGTGGCAGCTTGGGCGGTTGGAGGAGGCGGAGGCCGAGCATCGAGCGGTGCTGACGGTGCGTCGGCGGGTGTTGGGTGAGGAACACCCCGACACGCTGACCAGCCGCAACAATCTGGCCCTCGTGTTGAGGGGTTTGGGGCGGTTGGAGGAGGCGGAGGCCGAGCATCGAGCCGAGCTGGAGATTTGTCGGCGGGTGTTGGGTGAGGAACACCCCGACACGCTGACCAGCCGCCACAATCTGGCGACCGTGCTGAGGGACCTGGGGCGGCAGGAGGAGGCGGCTGCGTTGGAAAATCACCCGTGCCCTGGGGCTACTCCTGCAGAGCGGCTCCCAGGGCCGGACATGCCACCAGCTTGATCTCTGGCCAATTCGTCGAGCGGGCCACGTCGAGCTAGGCGAGGCCCCCCGTGGCGGTGGCGCGGAAGGTGACCGGTCCCTCCGGGGTCTGCACGGTCACCTTGCCGCCCGAGCAGGACACCTCGGGCTCGGCGGTGCCGGGCACGATCACCGTGAGCAGGGCGGGCGCCGCGGGGGAGACGACGGCGGGCGCCTTCTCCTTGCGCATGTAGCCGGGGGAGACCCAGCCCTGGAACGGCTTGGTCTGGCCGATCTTCACCTGCTGGCCGCCGATCGGCTTGCAGGACGGCATGGCGAGCTGCACCAGGCTCACCCGGAAGCCCTTGGCGCCGCCCTCGCCGACCACCACGTGGCCGCCGCGGTTGGCGAGCACCTTCAGGTCGGCGGGGAAGTGCCACAGGTTGCGGATCCGCGCGCCCTTGGCCGCGGTGTCGAGCACGGCCATCACGTCCTTGCCGTGGTTGACCAGCACCGACCGGGTGCGGCGCACGCCGTACGCGGTGTCGGAGAGCTTGTACGTCTGGCGCTCGCCACCGATCTTGGCGGCGTCGAGCCGGGTCGCCGTACGGGGGCGGAACCGCTTGCCGGTCACGATCGGCACGTTGTGCGCCTCCGGGGACATGGTCCAGTACCGGTAGGCGGTCTTCTCGTAGGAGTGGAAGCCGACGTCGACGAGCACGTCCCGGCCGTGGGCGTAGTAGGTGACGCCGAGGTGGTCCTCGTGGCCGTGGTACTTCAGCCCGGGGCCGAACCGGATCGAGTAGTACGCCGACTCGGGGTCGCCCCAGGCGGTCCGGCCGAACACGTACCCGGCGCGGCGGAACACCTTCACCGGCTTCTCCCGGGTCGTCTTCTTCGCGGCCTGCTCGGTGGCCTCCTTGTCGGTCGCCTCCTTCTCCGCCTCCTCGGGCGTGAACCCGGCCGGCCGGACGTCCGGGCCGCCGTCGCCGATCGGCACCATGTACCCGTTCGGCTGGGTGGCGTGCACGATGTAGGAGGCGAGCAGGTCGTACCGGCGGCGCATCTCGGCCGGCACCTTCAGCCCGCATCCGGTGATCTTCTCCATCGCGGTGGTCATCCGCCGGTGCACGTACACGCCGTACCGCGGCGCCTGCTCCTGCAGCGCGCCGTCGGCGTCGATGGCGAGCTTCGCCGAGGAGGCCATCCGGCGTACGGCGAGCGTGCTCCACTTCCGCTCGCCGAGGCGGCAGCCGATGCTGAGCAGGCCGATGTCCTGGTCGAGGCCGTGGTTGTGGCCCTTCTCGTACAGGGCCGGGTTCGCCAGCACCGTCGCGTGCTCGCGCAGGCTGCGGGTGAGCCAGTCCGCCTTCACGTGCCGGCTCAGGCAGACCAGCGCGGGGGCGCGCAGCGCCACCGGGTGCTCGTCCCACGCGTACCGGTTCGTGGTGCGGCCGCCGCGCGGGTTGTCCTTCACCCAGTCCTTGGCGACCTCGACCGCCCGGTTGAGGTAGGCGCGGTCGCCGGTGGTCTCGTACTCGGCAACGAGCCGGGCCATCCACCGCAGCGAGTGGAACACCATCGCCCACGAGCGGTTGCGGTGGGGGTTGGTGTGCCAGTTCACGTTGCGGCCGATCTTGACCGCGGGGAGGCCGACGAACTCGAGGCGGCCCGCCATGATGTCCGCCGCCGTCGGCGTGGCGGGCAGCCAGTCGCCCTGGCAGTCGGCGGTGAGCCTGCCCGACTTCGCCGCGGTGGGCCGCGCCGTGGGCTCGGCGGCGGGCGTCACCGTGGCCGCCGCGGGCGCGGCCGGGACGACCGTGCCGACCGTGCCGGCCGCGAGCAGAGCCGACAGCAGAGCGATGCCTCGTGTGCGGACGCGCACGCCTTTCCTCCCCGAGCAGGACGAGAGCCCGTGCCGGCGTGGGTTCCGGCACGAGCTCGCGAGCCGGTCACATGGACCGAATCACACCAGTTCGCTCGGGGCGCAGGCGTCACTTCCGCCCATTTGTTATCTGAGCTTTGACGGATTGCGGCAAAAATGCGTCGTTTGTCCCGTCAGGCGCGGCCCGGCCCGCCGCCTCACTCGCCGCCGGTTTTCGGGCCGGCGCTCTGCACCACCTCGAAGGACCAGATCTCGGAGGCGGCGGCCGCGGGGCCGCCCCCCTGCCCGTGGCCGTGCCCCGCCCGGTCCGCGGACGCCTGGGCGTGCCCGGCCTGGAACGCCCGGCTGCTCAGCCACCGCTGGTAGTCCTCCTCGCTGCGCCAGCGGGTGTAGACGAGGTAGCGGTCGGTGCCCTCGACCGGCCGCAGCAGCTCGAACCACTCGAAGCCGTCGGAGGACTCGACCATGCCGGCCCGGTTGGCGAACCGCTTCTCCAGCTCCTCGCGCATCTCCGGCGGCACGGTCAGCACGTTGATCTTCACTACGGACATGTCTCGATCCTCTCACCGCGCCCTGCCCGTGGCACGGACGACGTGCCCTGCGACGCGGCGCAGGCCACGCCGTACGCCGGCCGTCCACAGGCGCCCGCCCGGCTGCCACCCCCAGGTGCGGTACGGCACTAGCCTTGTGGTGTGCGCATCGCGAGGTATACCAAGGACGGTGAGGTCGCCTTCGGCGTGATCGAGGGGGCGCGCGGCGAGGAGGTCGTCGCGCGGATCGACGGGCACCCGTTCGGCACCATCCGGTTCACCGGGGAGCGTCACCCCCTCAAGGACGTGCGGCTCGTCGCCCCGTTGCTCCCGACGAAGATCATCGCCATCGGGCGGAACTACGCGGCCCACGCGGCGGAGCTCGGCAACGAGGTGCCCGAGGAACCGCTCATGTTCCTCAAGCCGTCCAGCTCGGTGATCGGCCCCGGCGAGGGCATCGTGTACCCGGCCAAGCTCTCCGAGCGCGTGGACTACGAGGGCGAGCTCGCCGTCGTCATAGGCCGGCTGTGCCGGGACGTGCCCGCCGAGCGCGCCAACGAGGTCATCTTCGGCTACACCTGCGCCAACGACGTCACCGCGCGGGACCTGCAGAACAAGGACGGCCAGTGGACCCGGGCCAAGGGCTTCGACACCTTCTGCCCGCTCGGCCCGTGGATCCAGACCGAGCTCGACCCGTCCGACCTGGCGATCACCACCAGCGTCAACGGCGAACTGCGGCAGAGCGCCCGCACCTCCCAGCTCATCCACGACATCCCGAAGCTGATCGCCCACGTCAGCGCGGTGATGACCCTCATCCCCGGTGACGTCATCCTCACCGGCACGCCGGAGGGGGTCGGCCCGCTGCAGGTCGGGGACGAGGTCAGCGTCGGCATCGAAGGCATCGGAACTCTCACCAACCGGGTGATCTCACGTGACTGAACTGCGCGTACGCTTCGCGCCCTCGCCCACCGGCATGTTCCACGTCGGCGGGGCACGTTCCGCCCTGTTCAACTGGGCGCTCGCCGTACAGTCCGGCGGGCGGTTCATCCTGCGCATCGAGGACACCGACCAGGCGCGGAACCGGCCCGAGTGGACCGAGGGCATCATCTCGGCGCTCGCCTGGCTCGGCATCAGCTCCGACTCGCCGTACTTCGAGGGGCCGTACTTCCAGTCCGACTACGCCGAGCAGCACCGGGCCGCGGTGGCGAAGCTGCTCGCCGACGGCCGCGCCTACTACTGCGACTGCACGCGCGAGGACGTCAAGGAGCGCACCGGCTCGGAGTACCAGGGCTACGACGGCTACTGCCGGGACCGCGGGCTCACCTCGGGCGCGGTGCGGTTCCGCACCCCGGACGAGGGCGTCACCGTGGTCGAGGACAAGGTCCGCGGCCGGGTCGAGTTCGCCAACGAGTCGATCGAGGACTTCGCCATCGCGCGCACCGACGGCTCGCCGCTGTTCGTGCTCGCCAACGTCGTCGACGACATGGAGATGCGCATCACCCACGTGGTGCGCGGCGACGAGCACCTGGCGAACACCCCCAAGCAGCAGCTGCTGTGGGAGGCGCTCGGCGCCACCCCGCCGGTGTGGGCGCACGTGCCGGTGCTCGTCAACGAGAAGCGGCAGAAGCTGTCCAAGCGGCGGGACAAGGTCGCGCTCGAGTCGTACCGGGACGAGGGCTACCTCGCCGAGGCGATGATCAACTACCTCATGCTGCTCGGCTGGGGCCCCGGCGGCGACCGCGAGATCATGCCGTGGTCCGAGATGGTGCGGCTGTTCAAGCTCGAGGACGTCAACCCGTCGCCGGCGTTCTTCGACGAGAAGAAGCTGCGCGCGTTCAACGGCGAGTACATCCGCGCGCTGCCGGTCGACGAGTTCGCCGAGCGCTGCCTGCCCTGGGTGCGGCCGATCCCGAACTTCGACGTCGAGGTGTTCCGCCGGGTCGCCCCGCTGGTGCAGACCCGGGTCGCGGTGCTCTCCGAGGTGCCCGGCTACGTCGACTTCCTGTTCCTCGCCGAGCCGGTGTTCGACCAGGGCTCGTGGGACAAGGGCATGAAGCACGAGGCGGCGCCGGACATCCTCGCCGAGTACGCCGAGCGGCTCGCCACCGTGGAGTGGAACCCCGACGCGCTCAAGACCGCGCTCGAGGAGGTCGGCGCGGCGCACGGGCTGAAGCTCGGCAAGGCCCAGGCCCCGGTGCGCGTGGCGATCACCGGCCGGACGGTCGGGCTGCCGCTGTTCGAGTCGATCGAGGTGCTCGGCCGGGAGCGCTCGCTCGCCCGGGTGAAGGCCGCCCTGGAGCGGGTGCGCGCCGAGCGGGCGTCCTGACCCGCGCCCGGCGCGGCGCCGCCGGGACGGTACGGCGGGGCCTCACAGCAGGCCGCGGCGCTCCAGCAGCGGCTCCAGCCGGGGATCGCGGCCGCGGAAGGCGCGGAACGCCTCCATCGCGTCCATGCTGCCGCCCTTCGACAGCAGCTCCCGCCGGAAGCGGTCGCCGTTCTCCCGCTTGAGCCCGCCGTTCTCCTTGAACCACTCGACGGTGTCGGCGTCGAGCACCTCGCTCCAGATGTAGGAGTAGTAGCCCGCGCTGTAGCCGCCGAAGAAGATGTGGGCGAAGTAGGTGCTGCGGTACCGGGGCGGGACGCGCTCCAGCGCCACGCCCGCCTCGCGCAGCGCCCGCGCCTCGAACGCCTCCACGTCGGCGTACTCGGCCGGGTCGGTGTCCACGTCGATCGTGTGCCAGGCCCAGTCGAGCAGCGCCGCGGCGAGGTACTCGACCGTGGCGTAGCCCTGGTTGAACCTCTGGCTGGCGAGCATGCGGTCGACCAGCTCCTGCGGCATCGGCTCGCCGGTCTCGTGGTGCCGGGCGTAGTTGGCGAGCACCTCCGGCCAGGTCGCCCACATCTCGTTCACCTGCGACGGGTACTCCACGAAGTCCCGCGGCACCGCGGTCCCGGAGAACCGGGGGAAGCGCACGTCGGAGAAGAGCGCGTGCAGCGCGTGCCCGAACTCGTGGAACATCGTCCTCACCTCGTCGAAGGTGAGCAGCGTCGGCTCGCCCGGCGGCGGCTTGACGATGTTGAGGTTGTTCACCACGACCGGGCGGGTGCCGAGCAGGTGGGACTGCTTGACGAGGCTGTTCATCCACGCCCCGCCGCGCTTGGTGGGCCGGGCGTAGAAGTCGGCGAGGAACAGGCCGAGCCCGGTCCCGTCGGCGTCGAACACCTCGAACACCCGCACGTCCGGGTGGTAGCCGGGCAGGTCGGGCCGTTCCACAAAGCGCAGGCCGTACAGCCGGGAGGCGGCGTAGAACACGCCGTCGCGCAGCACCCGCTCCAGCTCGAAGTACGGCCGCATCGCGGCCGCGTCGACCTCGTAGCGGGCCTGGCGCACCTTCTCGGCGTAGAACGCCCAGTCCCACGCCTGGACCTCGAACCCGGCCGTCTCGTCGAGCGCGGCGGCCTCCCGGTGCGCGTTCGCCACCGCGGGGGTGACGAGCTTGCCGAGCATCTCGGCGACCGCCTGGGTGCTCGGCGCGGTCTGGTCGGCCAC
>QGUZ01000553.1 GCA_003242605.1 Actinomycetota bacterium | reverse complement strand
TGCCCGGCCCCCGGTGTGGGGCGCCCCCCGGCGCCCCCGGGCCGGGGGCCGCCGCGGCCGGGGCCGCCCCCCCCCCCGGCCGGCCCGGGGCGGGCGCGCCGTCGGCCGGCCCGTCGCCGACGCCGCGCGCCGAGCGGCGCTCCGGGGACGCGCGGTGCTCGGAGGAGGACGTCGTCGTCCACCTGGAGGGCCTGCAGGAGGTCTACCCGCCCGGGGTACGGCCGCGCTTCGTGGTCATGCTGGTGAACACCGGCGACGAGCCGTGCGTGCTCGACGTGGGCCCCCGCGCCCTCGACCTGCGCATCACCTCCGGCTCCGACCGGGTCTGGTCGAGCGCGGACTGCGTCGGCGGCGACGGCGCGACCAAGCTGCACCGCCTCGAGCGGGGCGTGCCGTTCGTGCGGTCGATCAGCTGGAACCGGCACCGCTCGGGCAAGGACTGCTCGGCCGCCCACCCCGAGGCCAAGGCCGGCACCTACGTGGCGACCGCGGTCGCCGGCTCGCTGACCAGCGAGAAGACCGTCTTCCACCTCAGGTGAGCCGGTCTTACGTGTAGCGCTCGAGCAGCGAGGACTCGGCGACGCGGGAGAGCCCTTCCCGGATGCCGCGGGCCCGGGCCTCGCCGAGGCCGCCGACCGCCTGCAGGTCGTCGACGCTCGCCGCGAGCAGCTTCTGCAACGAGCCGAAGTGCTCGACGAGGCGGTCGGCGACGCCGCGCGGCAGGCGGGGCACCTTGGCGAGCAGGCGGAACCCGCGCGGGCTCACCGTGCCGTCGAGGGAGCCGCCGGGCACGGTGTGGCCGAGGGCCCGGGCGACCGCGGCGAGGTCGAGCAGCTCGGCCGAGGAGAGCCGGTCGAGGGCCTGCAGCACCTCCTCGTACTCGCCGCCGCGGCCGCGCAGGTAGTCGCGGACGATCAGCACGCGCTCCTCCTCCAGCCCGGCGACGAGCTCGTCGAGCTGCAGCGCGAGCAGGCGGCCGTCGGTGCCGAGCTCGACCACGTAGTCCTCGATCTCCCCGGCGATGCGGCGCACCATCTCCACCCGCTGCACCACGGTGGCCATGTCCCGGAGCGTGACCACGTCCTCGACCTCGAGGGCGGAGAGCGCCTGGGTGACCTCGTCGAGCCGCTGCCGGTACCGCTCGAGCGTGGCGAGCGCCTGGTTCGCCTTCGACAGGATCGTCGCGGACTCCTCCAGCAGGTGGCGGGTGCCGTCGACGTAGAGCGCGATGATGCGCATCGACTTGCTGATCGACACGACGGGGTAGCCGGTCTGCCGGGAGACCCGCTGGGCGGTGCGGTGCCGGGTGCCGGACTCGTCGGAGGGGATGCGGGGATCGGGCACCAGGTGCACGGCGGCCCGCACGATGCGGTGGTCGCCGGAGCGCAGCACGATCGCGCCGTCCATCTTCGCCAGCTCGCGCAGCCGGGGCGCGGAGAACTCCACGTCGAGCTCGAACCCGCCGGAGCAGAGCCGTTCCACGGTGTCGTCGTAGCCGAGCACGACGAGGGCGCCGGTCTGCCCGCGCAGGATGCGCTCCAGGCCGTCGCGCAGCGGGGTGCCCGGGGCCACCGCCGCGAGCGTGGCCCGCCGCCGTTCGTCCAGCCGCCTGCCGTCCATCGCCACTCGACTTCCCATCGCGGCCAGCCTAGTTCGGCCACCTCGGCTTTCTCAGCCCGGCATGCCCATGCCGGTCGGCATGTCACCGGCGAGGTCAGTACGGTGTCACCGCCTGGGGGCGTGCCCGCGGGGCCTGCCTTTTATACACACCTCCCGGCCCCACAGACCCGACCTGAAACCCGATTCACGTCTCCTCTTGAAAAAAAAAAAAAGCGAATACGTAGTCCTACTCACA
>QGUZ01000552.1 GCA_003242605.1 Actinomycetota bacterium | reverse complement strand
GTTCGTGTTCGGGGGAGGGGAGGTCGCGGTCGAGACGCTGGGCGATCGCCTTAACGAGTGCGGTTTCGACGTCGCGATAGAGGTCGGCGATGCGGGCGGCGAGAGTGTCAACGAGGGCGGGGTCGACAGGCATCACCAACCTCCTGCGCGTCATTGCTCCTCGGTGATGCCGTACGCCTCGGAGAGCAGCCGTATCACCACGCCAACGCCCGGATCGGCGGGATCCACCACGGCGAGCAGAGCGAGTAGAGCGTCGCATTGGCGGAGCACCGTCGCCGGGTCGTTAGCGGCGACATGGGCGAGTACTGCCGCATAGTCGGGGTCGTCATCCTCGGCCCATAGCAGTGGGCGGTCGTCGCACAGGTTGACCCTGCCGGGCTCATGCTGGTCGCAGCGGCCCGGCTGTGACAGGTCCGCTGCCCAGATTCCCGGCTCGTCATGCTCAGTGTCGGCTACCCACGGTGTGTCATGGGGTGCGGCTTCGGCAAGGGCGCGGCGGGCAAGGATCGCCTCGCGCAGACGCTTAATGAGCGTGGCCATGGCTCGGATTCTTTCAGCTCGGGTTACCGCCGCTCGAGTTCGCCCTCGTCTGCCTGCTCCTCGCCGTCCTCGGCAGGCCCCTCGCCCTCGCTCTCGTCGCCGGGAGTGAGGGCGAAGGGGTCGGGTACGGGCTCGGGCCGGTCGTCCATGATCCGCTGCACCTCGGCCCGGATCTGCTCCTCGCCCCAGTCGGGATGCACGAGCCGGACAAGGGTCTCGGTCGAGGCGGCCTCGGCCTGCCGAAGCAGGGTGGCGGTGCGGGCGAGAGCCTCGACGTCTTCGCTGACCGAGTCGCCAAACACCACGTCGGGCCGCTCGACGGCGACGCCGCCGCCGAACAGGCTCGCCTGAACACCGAGCAGGGCCTCGACCGCGTCGACGATCGCAGGGCGCTGGTGGAGCTGCTTCTTCGCCCTGGTGATCATGGAGCGGCGCTCCTTGGCTTTGACCTCGGTAGCGGTCATGGCCGTAGCGTCGTCCATGCCGAGCGACTGGGCGGAGTAGCCGGCGGTGCGGATGATCTGCCGCACGAGGGCGTCAGCCGAGCGCAGGTGCTCGTCGACACGGATGGCGAATTGCTGGGGGGCGATCTCCAGGCCGCCGGACTCCGACGGCAGAGCGTCGACCGCCTCGTACAACTCCCGATCAGCGTCGAAGTAGGAGCCCTTGCCCGGGCCGAGGTTCTGCAGATACGCGCGCGGCACGATCAGGCGGGCCTTGGCGAGGTCTACTTCGCGCACCAGGCTGGTGTAGACCGCGTCCAGCCTGTCCATCAGTCCCTCGAGGCCGTCGAAATCGGAGCGGCCGAGGTTGGCGCCGGCGGGATAGTTGCGCCACCGGCGCTGCGGCCTAATGTTCGGCAGGTAGGCGGCGGTCAGCAGCGGAATACCGGTCTCGACTACAGGCGGGAGGCCGGCGGTCTCCGGATGCGCGCTCAGGTCGACCTGCCGTCCGAGATCACCGGCCGTGCCCTCATAGAGACCATGCAGGATCGCGCCGGGCTCGTGCCGCTCCAGATGCACCAGGCGCTTGGGGCCGTCCTGCTCGAGGACACGCCAGAATGTGACGGCGTGCAGCCGGCCCCAGCGCCACTCGGGGACGGCGCAGTCGGCGTGCACGGGGGCGAGCCATGGCCGGTCGGAGATGGCCGTGTCCCAGCAGACGCGCAGATAGGCGCCTCCGAGGGCGGCGCCGATCTCGGCGGCCTCGAGCAGGGTGGCGTGGATCTGCTCGGCCTGCTCGTCGAGCCACGCCTGGGTGGCCGCGTCCGCGCGCGGGAGGGGGGGGGGGCGGGGTAGGGGCAGTGCGGCGGAAAAACTGTTG
>QGUZ01000283.1 GCA_003242605.1 Actinomycetota bacterium | reverse complement strand
AGGTGTGTAAAAGAGACGGGGCGTGGCCCCGGCCCCGCCCGGGCGCGGGGGGGGCGGGGGGGGGGGGGCGGGGGCGCGCCCCCCCCCCCCCCGCCGCCCTGGCCGGCGGCGCCGGCGCCGCCGTACCGGCGCGGCTGCTCGGCCGCGGCGGCGACGAGGTCACGGTCGAGCTCGGCGGGATCGCCCGCCGGTACGCCTGGGCGCGGGACGGCGACGTGCTCTGGCTCGGCGCGGGCGGCGCGGCCTGGCGGTTCGAGTTCGCCGGCGAGCGGCGCGAGCGCGCCGCGGGCCGGGCCGGCGGCGGGGCGGTGCGCAGCCCGATGCCCGGAACCGTGCTGCTGGTGAAGGTGGCCGAGGGGGAGCGGGTGACCCGCGGCCAGCCGTTGGTGATCGTCGAGGCGATGAAGATGGAACACGTGGTCACCGCCCCGATCGACGGGGTGGTCACCGAGCTGCCCGCGCGCGCGGGCCGCGCCGTGGAGCTCGACGCGCTGCTCGCGGTGGTCGAGCCGGAGGAGGAGCGGCCATGACCGCGACCACCCCGGCCGAAGGCGGCCTGCCGTACCGGGTGCCGCTCGACGGGCTGCCGGAGGCGGTCCGGATCTACGAGGTCGGCCCGCGGGACGGGCTGCAGAACGAGTCCACGGTGATCCCGGTCGAGGTGAAGGCCGAGTTCATCCGGCGGCTCGCCGCCGCCGGGCTCACCGTGATCGAGGCGACGAGCTTCGTGCACCCGAAGTGGGTGCCGCAGCTCGCCGACGCCGAGGAGCTGCTCGACCGGCTCGGCCCGCTGCCCGGGGTGCGGCTGCCGGTGCTCGTGCCGAACGAGCGCGGCCTGGAGCGCGCGCTGCGCCGCGGCGTGGCCGAGATCGCGATCTTCGGGAGCGCGACCGAGACGTTCGCCCGGCGCAACCTCAACCGCGACATCGCCGGGTCGCTGGCGATGTTCGCGCCGGTGGTGGCCCGGGCCCGGGAGGCCGGGCTGCGGGTGCGCGGCTACCTGTCGATGTGCTTCGGCGACCCGTGGGAGGGGCCGGTGCCGATCGAGCGGGTGGTCGAGGTCGGCGCCCGGCTGCTCGAGCTCGGCTGCGACGAGCTGTCCCTCGGCGACACGATCGGCGTCGGCACCCCGGGGCACGTGACCGCCCTGATCGACGCGTTCCGCGCGGCCGGGATCGCCCCGGACCGGCTCGCGGTGCACTTCCACGACACCTACGGCCAGGCGCTGGCGAACACGCTCGCCGCGCTGCGCGCCGGGGTGCGCACGGTGGACGCCTCGGCGGGCGGCATCGGCGGCTGCCCGTACGCCAAGAGCGCCACCGGCAACCTCGCCACCGAGGACCTGGTGTGGATGCTGCACGGCCTCGGCATCGAGACCGGCGTGTCCCTTAAGTCCCTGGTGGCCACGAGCGTCTGGCTCGCGGAGCGGCTCGGCCGCCCCAGCCCGTCCCGGGTCGTCCAGGCGCTGGCGAGGCGGCTCAACGAGGAGGAGGGGAGCCTGCGATGACGACGGCCACCGCACACCGCATGCCCATGCACATGCTCAGCGAGGAACACGAGACGCTGCGCCGTACCGTCGAGGAGTTCGCCCGCGAGGAGGTGGCCCCGGTCATCGGCGGCTACTACGAGCGGGGCGAGTTCCCCTACGAGATCGTGCGCAAGATGGGGGAGATGGGGCTGTTCGGCCTGCCGTTCCCCGAGGAGTACGGCGGCATGGGCGGCGACTACTTCGCGCTCTGCCTCGCCCTGGAGGAGCTCGCCCGGGTCGACAACTCGGTGGCGATCACCCTCGAGGCCGCGGTGAGCCTCGGCGCGATGCCGATCTACCGGTTCGGCACGCCCGAGCAGAAGGCGACCTGGCTGCCGAAGCTCACCAGCGGCCGGATGCTCGGCGCGTTCGGCCTCACCGAGGCGGGCGGCGGCTCCGACGTGCCCGGCGGCATGCGCACCACGGCCGTGCTCGACGGCGACGAGTGGGTGATCAACGGCTCCAAGTCGTTCATCACCAACTCCGGCACCAAGATCACCGGGGTGATCGCGGTGGCCGCGATCACCGGCAGGCGGGACGGCCCGGACGGCCCGAAGCCGGAGATCAGCACGATCCTCGTGCCGAGCGGCACCCCCGGCCTGACCGTGTCCCGCGAGTACTCCAAGGTCGGCTGGTGCGCCTCCGACACCCGGGAGCTGTCGTTCACCGACTGCCGGGTGCCCGCGGCGAACCTGCTCGGCGAGCGCGGCCGCGGCTACGCGCAGTTCCTGCAGACCCTCGACGAGGGCCGGATCGCGATCGCCGCGGTCGCGGTCGGGCTCGCCCAGGGCTGCGTGGACGAGTCCCTCGCCTACGCCAAGCAGCGCCGCGCGTTCGGCCACGCCATCGGCGAGTACCAGGCGATCCAGTTCAAGATCGCCGACATGGCGGCCCGGGCGCACACCGCGCGCCTCGCCTACTACCACGCGGCCGCGAAGATGCTCGCCGGCGAGCCGTTCAAGAAGGAGGCCGCGATGGCGAAGCTCGTCGCCTCCAACGCCGCGATGGACAATGCCCGCGACGCCACCCAGATCTTCGGCGGCTACGGCTTCATGAACGAGTACCCGGTCGGCCGGTTCTACCGGGACGCCAAGATCCTCGAGATCGGCGAGGGCACGAGCGAGGTGCAGCGCATGCTCATCGCCCGCGAGCTCGGCCTGCCCGCGCTCTGCTAGCCGTGCCCGCCAGTGGCCGTACGGCCGGCGTGCGGGCCCGGCCGTACCGGCTCAGCCGCCGACCGCGGAGGCGAGCTGGGCGTCGAGGCGGTAGCCGTTGATCGTGATGTAGACCGCGTCGCCGGGCCGCGCGCCGATCCGCATGAGCACCGGCTGGAGCGAGTCGAACACCGGCTGGTCGCGCCAGACGAGCACGACCGCGTTGTCGCCCGGGCCGGTCACCGACAGCAGCGTGCCCGGGCGCATGCCGAGCTGGGCGGCGTACGCCTCCGGCACCGGGACCGGGGCGCCGCGCAGGTGCTCGGCGGTGATCTCGATGCGCTGCCAGCGGCGCGGGTCCGAGGCCGGGCTCGGCGGCGGGGGCGGCGGGGCGTGCGGCCCGCGCTGGTAGGAGTGGCCGGCGAGCGCGGACAGCGTGGCGAGCGCGGTCTGCGGGTCGACCTGGTTGCCGACCTGCGGCACCGGCTGGCCGCCGCGGGCGGCGCGGCTGTTCGCCCCCGGGGTACGGCGGGGCAGCGCGGGCATGCTTTCGGTCGTGGTGGTGGCGGAGCCGGTGTGCTTGGCCTCGTGCGCGCCCGGCGCGGGCCGCTGCGGCCCCGGCTCCTTGGGCAGCGCCTCCAGCCACGCCTTCGCCGAGTGGGAGCGGATGCCGATCTTGCCGAGCAGCTCGACCACGTCGGTCTCGCCGGGGTGGGCGGCGAGCAGCTGCCGGGTCTTCTCCTGCAGGCTGCCGAGGTCGCCCACGACCAGCCAGCCGTCCTGGAGCCGGCGGTCCGGCATGAGCGCGACGAGCACCCGCCACAGCGGCGTGCCGAGCGACGGCACGATCACCGGGTGCGACGGGTCCATGTTGATGAGCTGCTCCTGGGTGGCCGCCGCGCCGAGCCACTCGGACAGGCCGAACAGGTGGCCGGTGAGCGGGGCCGAGTCGGGGGAGCGCATCCACATGAGCACCCGCTCCTCGGCGCTGCGCTGCGCGTGGGAGAGCACCTCGCGGTCGACGCCCAGCCGGTGGGCGAGGGCGCGCAGGCTGATCGGCTCGGCGGCGAACAGCCGCTCGGCCGCGATCGCCTTCTCCAGCGGCGACCAGTCCCGCAGCAGCGTCTCGACGAGCGCCACCATCGGGTACTCGGCGGGGATCCGCGCCGGGTCCACCGTCACCGCCTCCGGCACGGCGGGCTTCTCCACGGTGGCGGTCGCGGTGCCGCCGCCGTCGGCCGGGGCGTCCTCGGGCACGGGCGCGGCGAGCGCGGGCACCGGCGCCGCGGCCTGCTGCGCCCCGTTCGGCTCCTCGGCGGGCGCGGGCGGCGCGAGCGTCGCGGCCGAGCCGCCCTCCACCGGCACCCGCTTGAAGTACTCGCGGAACGCCGCCGCCATCACCACCTCGGGCGCCGCCGGGCCGGCGGGCGCCTGCAGGTCGGCGGGGGTGAGCCGGCGCAGCCGGGACCAGCCGCCGACGCCCCCGGCCGCGCTGCGGGCCGGCTCCGGCCAGTCGGCGAGCGCCGGGTCGGGGCTGTGCGTCTGCAGCGCCGGGAGCAGCTCCACCAGCGGGAGGTGGCCCCAGAGCGCGACGGCGAGCCGGGCGAGGCGCTCACTGATCCAGTCCGGCCCGGTGACCGAGAGCGCGCGGCCGATCGCGACGGAGCCCCACCAGCCCCCGGGCAGCCGGGGGTCGGCCAGCACCTCGGCGACCTGCTGCGGCCGGGTCCAGCGGAGCGCCGGGACCAGATCACTCAAACAGGTCGATGACTGGGCATCCATCGGCTGACCGCAACCTCCCCGGAGCCACGTGAGACGTGGTGCTATGCCTGGTGCTCGTGGTGTGCTAGGTGCGTGCTAATGGTGCAGCTTACGCCCGAAGCCGCTATTTCGTGGCGAGTGGGCGAAACTATCGCGTTCCATTCCTGACGTGCGGGCGCCCGCCCACCTGCCGCACGGCCTGCGCGCCCGCCCGGCACCCGGCCGCGACCGCCTCCACCGTGCCCCGCCCGGCGAGCAGGGCGGTGAGGAAGCCCGCCGCGAAGGCGTCGCCGGCGCCGGTCGAGTCGATCACCTCCGTCGGTACGGCGGGCACCCGGTCGACCACCCGCCCGCCCTCGGCGAGCAGCGCGCCGTGCGCCCCCAGCTTCACCACCGCAGTACGGTACCGCCCGCTCAGCCGCGCGGCCGCCGATTCCGGATCCCCGTCCGGCCCGAGGCCGGCGAGCAGCAGCGCCTCGTCCCGGTTGGGGATCACCACGTCCACCCCGGCGGTCTCGGCGAGGAACCGCCCGGGCCCGAACTCGCGCAGGAACCCGGCCGACGCCGGGTCGACGCTCACCGTGACGCCGCGCCGGGCCGCCGCGGCGAGCGCGAGCCGTACCAGCTCCAGCCCGGGCGGCGCGAACAGCGTGTAGCCGGACACGTGCAGGTGCCGCACGCCGTCGAGCAGCCCGTCCTCCCAGTCGGCGGCGCACAGCCGGCCGCTCGCGCCGCGGTTGGTGAGCATGGAACGTTCCCCGCTCGCGTCCACCATGGCGATCACCACCGCGGTGGGGTGCTCGGGGTCGACCCGCACGTGCGGGCGCACCCCGGCGCGGCGCAGCTCGGCGGTGTGCCAGTCGCCGGTGTCGCTGCCGACCCGGGTGAGCAGCGACACGTCGGCGCCGAGGTACGCCGCCCACGCGGCGGTGTTCGCGCCCGACCCGCCGGGCCGCAGCGCGATGTCCGCCGCGGTGTCGGTGCCGATCCCCGCCCCGCCGGCCGCGGCGCACGCCCGGGGCACCTGCAGCGCGACGACGTCGGTGACCACGTCGCCGATGACGAGCAGGCTCACCCGCCGTTCCAGCATGCGGCGATCTCCGCGGCGAGCCGGACGTTGCCGCGGACCGCGGCGAGGTTCGCCTCCAGCGACCGCCCGCCGGTGCCGCGCACCAGGTAGTCGAGGAGGAACGGGGTGATCGCCTGGCCGGTCACCCCGGCGTCGCGGGCCGCGGCGAGCGCCTCGGCGAGCACCCGGTCGTGCAGCTCGGGGTCGAGCTGCTCGTGCTCCGGCACCGGGTTCGCCACCACGACCGCGCCGCCGGGCACGCCGAGCCGCTCCCGCTCGCGCAGGATGCGCGCGGCCTCGGCCGGGGTCTCGATCCGCCAGTCCACCGGCTCGCCCGAGGAGTGCAGGTAGAAGCCGGGGAACTCGTCCGTGCGATAGCCGACCACGGTGACGCCGCGGGTCTCCAGGCGCTGCAGGGTCGCGGGCACGTCGAGGATCGACTTCACGCCCGCGCACACCACGATGATCGAGGTACGGCTCAGCGCGTCGATGTCGGCGGACTCGTCCTGGGTCTCCAGCCACTCGCGGTGCACGCCGCCGAGGCCGCCGGTGGCGAACACCCGGATCCCGGCGCGCGCGGCGAGGAACGAGGTCGCCGACACCGTGGTCGCGCCGCTCACCCCCAGCGCCGCGGCCGGGGCGAGGTCGCGCAGCCCGAGCTTGCGCAGGCCCGGCTCGGACGCGATCCGCTCCAGGTCGCGCTTGTCCAGGCCGACCCGGGGCACGCCGTCGAGCACCGCGATCGTCGCGGGCACCGCGCCGCCCTGCCGTACCAGGTCCTCCAGTTCCCGGGCCACCTCGAGGTTGCGCGGCCGCGGCAGGCCGTGCGAGATGATCGTCGACTCCAGCGCGACCACCGGGCGGCCGTCCGCCAGCGCCTCGGCGACCTCCTGCGACACGCGGATGGCCTCCCGGCCGTTCTCACGCTCTTCCATGCCCTCGCTCGTCCCCCCACGGTCCGGTGTCCGATGCGCGCCCCCGTGCCGCGTCCCCGCGTCATCGATGGGCACCCTATGCGCGGCGGCGGCGTGACGTCCTCGTGACATCTCGCCAAGAAAATCGCGCGCGCCGGGCTATTTTCGCACCAGTTATCTGGTTCGTCCGACTTGGAGAGATCATGCGCTATGACGTGGTCGTGGCCGGGGGCGGCCACAACGGGCTCACCGCCGCGGCGTACCTCGCCCGGGCCGGGCGCAGCGTGCTCGTGCTCGAGCGGCAGGACCACGTGGGCGGCCTCGCGGTC
>QGUZ01000282.1 GCA_003242605.1 Actinomycetota bacterium | reverse complement strand
GGGACCCCGGGGGGCCCGTCCCCGGCCGCCATGGCGGCGGGCGCGGCGGTCGGCGCGGATCAGCGCGCCGAGCCCGGTGGCGTCGATGAACCGGACCCTGCCGAGGTCGACGACGACGTCCGGGGTGCGGGACGTGACGACGGCGGCGAGGTGCCGGTCGAGCAGCGAGACGGTGGCGAGGTCGATCTCGCCGCGGACCGTGACCACCGGAAGACCGGCGCCGCCGTAGAGCGTGAGTACGGTGGCGGCCGGGCGCCGGCCGGGGAGCGCGTCGTCCGCTCGGCCGTGGCGCCGCGCCGGAACTGCGCTGAGCCGCGGCCGGCGGCGGTCGCGCCCACGGGCGGAACGCCGCCGGCCGCCAGGCATTGAGGCGGACACCGTTTCATCGTGGCGGACCGGCCCGGCCGGGGCGTAGGGACCAAGGTCACATCCTCGCCGGGCCCATCGCATCCGGCGCGGCCCACCGCACCTAGGGGCGTTAGGCCCTGTTTACGCGGGCTTTTCGGTGCGAGCCTGGAGCCATGACCAGGAGATTCGTTCCCCGGATGACCGGAAGACGTGTGGGCGCCCCCGCCCCGTCCCCCGAGATCACCGCCTACGCGCACCGGCGCCGCATGGCGCTGGCGCGGGCGGACCGCTCCTGCTGCTGCCCGGCCCGCCCGGTCGTCATGGCGATCATGCCGATGACGTCGGCCCAGGGCGAGCCGATCGAACTGTTCCTGTGCGGGCACCACTACCGCAGGTCGCGCGCGAAGCTCGCGGAGATCGGCGCGGTCGTGTTCGACGGCGAGGGCCTGCCGATGCCGGCCGACCCGTGGCCGGCCGAGGTCGGCGCCGTCGCCTGAGGCGCGCGGCCCCGCGCCCGGGTGCCCGCGGGTTGCGAAGGTGACGTCATGAAGCAGAGCCTGCGCCTCGGCCGGGTCGCCGGTGTGCCCGTGGGGGTGCACTGGTCGGTCCTGGTGATCGCCGTGCTCATCGGGGTGAGCCTCGGCAGCGTGGTGCTGCCGGAGGCGGTGCCGGGACGGCCCGCCGCGCTGTACGCGGTCACCGCGGCGGTCACCGCGGTGCTGTTCCTCGGCTCGCTGCTCGCCCACGAGCTCGCGCACGCCCTCGTCGCGCGGTGGCGCGGGCTGGAGGTGCGGTCGATCACGCTGTGGCTGCTCGGCGGGGTGGCCGAGCTGGAGGACGAGGCGCCGACCCCGCGCCACGAGCTGGAGACCGCGGCGGCCGGCCCGCTCACCAGCCTCGCCTGCGCGGTCCTGTCGTTCGCCGCGGCCGTGCTGCTGCCCGGCCCCGACCTCGCGGTGGCGGCGCTCACCTGGCTGGCGCTGATGAACGCGCTGCTCGGCGTGTTCAACCTGCTGCCCGGCGCGCCGCTCGACGGCGGGCGGGTGCTGCACGCGCTGGTGTGGCGGGCGACCCGCAGCCGGGCCAAGGCCGACCGGGCCGCCGCGATCGGCGGCCAGACGCTCGGCTGGGCCCTGATCGCGTTCGGCGTGGTCGAGATCTTCGTGCTCAGCTGGACCGGCGGGCTGTGGATGCTGCTCATCGGCTGGTTCCTGGTGGGCGCGGCGCGCAGTGAGCTGGTCGCCGCGACGGCCCGGCACGGCCTCGGCGGCGTGCCGGTGCGGGAGGTGATGACCGCCCCGCCGGAGGTGGCGCCCGCGTGGCTCACCGTCGCGGCCTTCGCCGCGCGGACCGCCCTGCACTCGCACCAGACCGCGTTCGTGGTGATCGACTTCGAGGGGCGGCCGATCGGCTACGTCTCCCTCGACGCCCTCGCCGCCCTGCCGCCGGGCTTCCGCGGCACCACCCGGATCTCCGACCTCGCCCGGCCGGTGCCCCCGGAGAACGTGGTCGGGCCGGACGAGGAGGCGTCGATCCTGCTCACCAAGCGGCCGCTGCCGGGCCAGGTGGTCGCGTTCGTCGCCGACGGGGGCCACGTCGTCGGCCTGGTCACCGCCGCGGATCTGGGTCGCATGCTGCGCCAGGCGATGCTCCGCCAGGCCGCCTGAGCCCGCCGCCGTGCCGTACCGCCGGGTACGGCGTGCCGACCGGCCCGCACATCACGTCACATCGCCGGACGCTCGAGCACGGCCCTCACCGGGGGAGGGCCGTTTCGCATGTGTGCCCGCGTGTCTCGCGGCGCCGGGGCGATCCCGGCCCGCCGGCCTCTGCCGCGCGCGGGTCAGTCCGGTTCGATCAGGGACAGGTGGAAGCGCGGCGTGGCGCCCCGGTCGGGCAGGGCGGCGAGGGCGCGGTCGAGCGCCCGCACCGGGGTGTCCGCGGTGTCGATCTCGACCGCCTCCGGCCACGGCGCCGCCCGGGCCGCCAGGGTGGCCGCGATCGCCGGGTCGGCGTCGGAGATCCCGCCGGTGCGGGCGGCCACCCGCGCGGCCGCGACCTCCGCCGGGACCGCGCAGCGGAACGCGACCAGGTCGGCGTGGGCGCGCTCGGCGACCTCCGCGGCGGCGGCGCGGTGGCCGGGGTCGGTGAACGACGCGTCGAGCACCACGGACTCGCCGAGGCCGAGCAGCCGCTCGGCGCGGCGCAGCAGCTCGGCGTAGGTGCGCGCGGTCCACTCCGGCGTGTAGATCCCCTCCCCGTACGGCGCGGCCGCCGAGGCGGCCGGGTCGATCCCGGCGAGCTCCTTGCGGACCCGGTCGCTGGCGAGCAGCGTGAGCCCGAGCCGGTCGGCGAGCCCCGCGGCGAGCGTGGACTTGCCGGACCCGGGCGGCCCGCCGACGAGCACGAGCCGGACCGCGCCCGCCCGCAGGTGCCGCAGCGCCAGGTCGGCGTAGCCGCGGGCCTCCGGCGCGGAGGCCGCGTTCCCCTGGGCGTGGCGCAGGCAGGCCACCTTGGCGCGGACGAAGGCCCGGTAGGCGACGTAGTGGTGGTAGAGCGACGGCGGGGCCGGATCCCCGGCGAAGTCGGCGTAGGCGCGCAGGAACAGCTCGGCGAGCCGCGGCTCGCCCAGCCGCTCCAGGTCCATGGCGAGGAACGCGGCGTCGTCGAGGCCGTCCACGTAGCGCAGCCGGTCGTCGAACTCCAGGCAGTCGAGGATGCGCGGCCCGTCGTCGAGGCAGAACACGTCCTCGGCGAGCAGGTCGCCGTGGCCGTCCACGATCCGCCCCTCGGCGAGCCGGCGGGCGAACAGCGGGGCGCGGCCGTCGAGGAAGCGCAGGGTGAGCCGCTCGATCTCGGCGGCGACGGCGGCGTCCATCGCCGGGCCGTACAGCCCGCGCACCTGGTCGAGGTTGTCGCACCAGCGGCGGCGCAGCGCGGGCAGGTCGCCCTCCCGGTCGATGTGCGGGCCGCGCTCGGAGTTGGCGTGCAGCACGGCGAGCGCGCGGGCCACGCGCCGCAGGCAGTCGTCGACCGAGCGCCCGGCCCGCACCAGCGCGGACAGCCGGCGCTCCGGCGGCATGCGGCGCATCGCCACCACGTGGTCGATGACCCGCCCGTCCGGCCCCACGAGCTCGGCGACGCCCTGGTAGACGTCCGGGGCGAGCCGGCGGTTGAGCTCCACCTCCCGCTCGCAGGCGCGCCTGCGCGCCTCCAGCGTGGTGAAGTCGAGGAAGCCGAGGTCGACCGGCTTCTTGAACTTGTAGGCGCGGTCGCCGAGCAGCAGCACGACCCCGGAGTGCGTCTCCCGCACCTGGGCCCACGGCTCCATCGCTTCCCCCCTCCGCACGCCGTTCGCACCCGTGCCGTGGCCTTGCGGCCGCGTTCCCGGCCCGGGATACCAGTCCACGCCCGGCCCGCCTCCGCCCGCCAGGGACGAACGGCCCTGCCGTACCGGACGGAGGACGGATGCCGCCGGGTTTTGCCGAGCCCTGCCGATTCGGGGGCGGATCATGGGCGTACCGCGGGCCGCTCGGTGCACCTGGATGACGTACAGGTCCCCGCGGTGGGCGGCACCCAGGGGAGGAGGGAGAACGATGCGAACGAGGAGGATCCGGAACCGGCGTCCCGCGCGCTCCGACCGGTACCGCGACGACCTCGACCTGCGCACGCCCTCCGGCCGGCGGCTGCCGTACTGACCGGCCCCAGCCGGGGCGGGCCCCTGCCCGTCAGCGCCCGGGCCTGCGCACCCGCACCACGGCCACGGGGCAGCGGGCGTGCTGCAGCACCCCCTGGCTCACCGAGCCGAGGATCATGCCGGCGAGCTCGCCGTGGCCGTGGGAGCCGACCACGAGCAGGTCGGCGCCGTCGGACGCGTCCCGGAGCACCTCGACCGGGTGGCCCTGCACCGTCTCCTCGACGACCGCGACGTCCGGGTAGCGCTCACCCCAGCCGGCGAGCACCTCGCCGAGCAGCCGCCGCTCACGCCCCTCGCCCGCGAGGTCCTCCGGGCCGAGCGGCACCCCGCCGTACTCGAACGGCCGCCAGGCGTGCACCGCGCGCAGCGCGGCCCCGCGCAGCGACGCCTCGGCGAACGCGAACCGCAGCACGGCCTCATCGGACGGCGAGCCGTCCACTCCCACCACCACCTCGCCGCGGGCCGGGGTGGCCGTCTCCCGGACCACGACCACGTCGCACGGGGCGTGCCCGGCGACGCCCTGGGCGACCGAGCCGAGCAGCAGCCCGCGGAAGCCGCCCAGGCCGTGGTTGCCGACGACGAGCAGCTCGGCGTCGGCCGCGGCCTTCACCAGCGCGGGACGGGGGTCGCCGGGGATCGGCTCCGCCGCCACCTCCAGCCCGGGCACCTCGCGGCGGGCCCGGTCCACGGCCCCGGTGAGCACGGTCTCCGCGCCCTCGCGCATCCACCGGGCGACCCCGGCGTACGGGCCCTCGTCACCGGTCTCCAGCGCCCACGCCGGGATCGCGTGCACCACCCGCAGCGGCATCCGGCGCAGCGCCGCCTCCCGGGCCGCCCAGGCGACCGCCGCCAGCCCGGCCCGCGAGCCGTCCACACCCACCAGGATCATCGTGGCCTCCTCGATCGTCGCCCCCATTCGACCGCATCCCCGGGCCTCTTCCCCGGCGCCGAAGGTCCCATCCCGCCGGGACCTTCGGCACCGCCGTGATCGCCGGCTCGGCGGCGCCGCAGGCAACATCACCGACGAAAGTCCCGAACCGGGAGGGCGGTCGGCCCTGCCGTACCTCCCCCGGCCGAGCCGAGCCTGGAGGCGGAGGTCTCGCACGAGGAGGTGGGGGTGATGTCCTCTCCCCTGAGCACCGACACCGGGATCCGGCGGCTGCTCGTCGCCGCGGGCCAGGCGCCCTCGGTGCTCAACACGCAGCCGTGGCGGTTCCGGGTGGTGCGCGGCGAGTACGCCGAGGTGCTCGCCGACCACGACCGCCGGCTCCGGGTGATGGACCCGCGCGGCCGGTCCCTGCACGTGAGCTGCGGCGCGGCGCTGTTCAACCTGCGCCTCGCGCTGCGCGTGGCCGGGTGCCGCCCGCTGGTCCGGCTGCTGCCCGACCCCGCCGACCCGACGGTGCTCGCCGCGGTGCGCTCCGCGGCGCAGGCGACCCCATCCGCCCGCGTGCGCGCCCTCTGCGCCGAGATCCCGCAGCGGCGCACCAACCGCGAGCCGTACACCGGCAAGCGGGTGCCGCCGCCGGTGCTGGCCGAGCTGCGCGAGGCCGCCGCCCGGGAGGGCGCGACCCTGCTCGTGCTGGGCCGCAACAGCTCGGCGGAGCTGCTCGAGTACGTGGCGATCGCCGACGAGGAGCTCGCCACCGACCACGACTACCTGGCCGAGGTCAACGCCTGGACGATCGACGGCAGCCACGTCGACGGCCTGCCCCGCGCGGTGCTCGGCCCTAAGCCGCTGAACGACCCGGCCCCGATCCGCGACTTCGGCATCACCCGGCCGGGCCAGCCGCGCCCGTCGGCCGAGTTCGAGCGCCGGCCGCAGCTCGCGGTGCTCACCACGCCCGGCGACGGCCCGGTCGACTGGCTGCGCGCGGGCCAGGCGCTGCAGCGGGTGCTGCTCACCGCGAGCCTGTTCGGGGTCTCGGTGTCGTTCCTCAACCAGCCGCTCGACCTGCGCGACATGCGCGGCCGCACCGACCCGCACCACCGCCGCGGCCACGTGCAGATGATCATGAGGCTGGGGTACGGCCCGCCGGTGCCGCGCGCGCCCCGCCGTCCCCCGGCCGAGCTGCTCCGCGAGCCGGACGAGCTGGTCGCGGTGTGACGGGACCGCCCCGGCCGGGCCACGGCCGGGGCGGTGCCGGCACGGCGGCGCCGTACCGCCCGCGAGGGGATCGCAACGCTCCCTACGGGGGCCGGGGGTTCGCGATCGGGCGGCCCGGCGAGGAGCGGCCGGGGAGCGACACGCCATGGGTTCGCGGCGGGGCCGCGGCACGGGGCCGCGTGGTGCCGGGCCGTGCAGGGGGGTGCCGCGGCGAGGGCGTGCGCGGATCGCCGGGGGCGGTCAGGCGGCCCCGTAGGGCGGCCCCGGTCTGGCGGCAGGGTGCGGCGGCTCAGCCGCCGGTGCGCCCGTTGGCGCGGCCGTCGTACCGGCCGAGGTGCGGGTGGCCGGTCCCGTCGTCGTCGGGACCGGCGGGGACCAGCTCGAACCCGGTGACGATCTCGGGGTGGATGCGGATCACCTGGTCCATCTCGCCGGCCACCCACGGCTCGATCATCTTCTGGTACCGCGCCACGTCGGCGGCGTTCTCCACCATGTAGGCCCGGCCGGTGACGATCACGCTCCAGCCGAGGTGCTTCTCCGCGTCGATGTCGTCCGCCTCGTAGGCGACCACCACGCCGGAGCGGTGCGCGACCGCCGTTATCGCGGCGGCGCGGTGGCTGCGGATG
>QGUZ01000281.1 GCA_003242605.1 Actinomycetota bacterium | reverse complement strand
CGGTCTCCCGCGTGGTGGTGCGTTCCACCACGGCCGTCTACGGCTCCTCGCCGCACGATCCGGCGATGTTCACCGAGGACACCGAGCCGCACGAACCGCCGACGCACGGGTACGCCAAGGACGCGTGCGAGGTCGAGGGGTACGTGCGCGGCTTCGCCCGGCGACGCCCGGACGTGACGGTGAGCCTGTTGCGCTTCGCCAACTTCATGGGCCCCGGGGTCGACTCCCCCCTCACCCGGTACTTCCTCCAGCCGGTGCTGCCGACCGTCCTCGGCTTCGACCCCCGCCTGCAGTTCGTCCACGAGGACGACGCGGTGGAGGTGTTGCGCCGCATGGCCCTGGAGGACCACAACGGAACGTTCAATGTGGCGGGTGACGGCGTCATGCTGCTCTCCCAGTGCGTACGGCGGGCCGGGAAGCCGACCATCCCGGTGCCGTCCCCGGCGTTCCGCGTGCTCGGCGAGCTGGCGCGGAGCCTCGGGCTGGTGGACTTCTCACCCGAGCAGCTGGCGCTGATGAGCCACGGCCGGGCGGTGGATACCGCCCGGCTCGCGGCGGAGCTCGGCTGGCGGCCGAAGTACAGCACGTCCGCCGCCTTCGACGACTTCCTCCGGTCGCAGGGCCTGGGCGAGGGGCTGCCGGTCAAGGTGCTCGACTGGCTGTCCGGTCTCGGCGTCGGCCGGGCGGGTGGCCGGCGGTGACCGGCATCGACGTCGCCGAGGCGCTCGCGTTCCTGCGGCGCCGGCTCGCCGGCGAGTACGAGGTCGACGAGTTCGGGTTCGACCCGGAGTTCCACGACAAGGTCATCCTGGAGCTGCTCCGCCCGCTGTACCGGCACTGGTTCCGGGTGGAGACGCTCGGCCTGGAGAACGTGCCGCACGAGTCGGGCGCGCTCGTGGTGGCGAACCACTCCGGCACGCTGCCGGTCGACGCGCTCATGCTCCAGGTGGCGCTGCACGACGAGCACCCGGCGCACCGGCCGCTGCGGCTGCTCGGCGCGCACCTCGTCTACCAGCTTCCGGTGCTCGGGCACCTGTCCCGCAAGAGCGGCCACACCCTCGCCTGCCCGGAGGACGCCGACCGGCTGCTGCGCAAGGGCGAGCTCGTCGGCGTGTTTCCCGAGGGCTTCAAGGGCGTCGGCAAGCCGTTCTCCGAGCGGTACCGGCTGCAGCGGTTCGGCCGGGGCGGGTTCGTCGCCTCGGCGATCCGCGCCGGGGTGCCGATCATCCCGTGCGCGATCGTCGGGGCCGAGGAGATCTACCCCAAGATCGGCGATCTGCGGCTGCTCGCCCGCCTGCTCGGCCTGCCGTACCTGCCGATCACCCCGTTCTTCCCGTGGCTCGGGCCGCTCGGCCTCATCCCGCTGCCGTCGAAGTGGATGATCGAGTTCTGCGAGCCGGTGCGCACCGACGAGCTCGATCCGGAGGAGGCCGACGACCCGATGCTGGTGTTCAACCTCACCGACCAGGTGCGGGAGATCATCCAGCATCGGCTCAACGCGCTGCGGCTGCGGCGGGGGCACGCGTTCCCGCCGTTTCTGTGAAACGTTCCCGCATATCCTTTCCGGTCGTTTCGCGCACGGTGAACGCCTCGCGTCGGTATGTTGAGGCGGCGTGGAGGCATCCAGGAGCGCGCGCCGTTCCGGGCGCAGGATCGCTCTGGCCGGCCTGCTCACCGGCGCCGAGATCGGGATCGCGCCCCGCCGGGCGCGGCGCGACCGGTGCGGCAGGCCCGTCACCGTCACCGCCGACGACGGGGTACGGCTCGCCGCGGACGTGGACGAGTGCCCGGCCCCGCACCTCGCCGTCGTGTTCGCCCACGGCTGGCTGCTCGACCGCCGGTCCTGGCGCTTCCAGCGCCGGGCGCTCGCGGGCACGGCCACCCTCGTCCGTTACGACCACCGCGGCCACGGCGGGTCCGCGCCGGGCCCGGAGGGCTCGCTCACCGTGGACCGGCTCGGCGACGACCTCGCCGCGGTGCTCGACCGCGCCGTGCCGCCGGACGTGCCGGTGGTGCTCGCCGGGCACGCGATGGGCGCGGTCGCGATCCTCTCCCTCGCCGCCCGGCGCGGCGAGCTGTTCGGCGGCCGGATCGTCGGGGCCGCCCTGCTCAGCCCGTCCTGCGGCCGCCTGGTGTCCGGCGGGCCGCCGGAGCGCTGGTGGGGCGCGGACCGCCCGCCCGAGCCGGATCCGGCGGAGGGACCGGTGCGGCTCGCCCCGGTGATCCCGTTCCCGCGGAGTTCCGGGCGGTACGCCGGGCACGCCGTATCCCCGGGCGTGGCCGGACGGACGGCCTGTCCGCTCCCGCAGACCCACGTTGCGGCACCCGCCTCGCGCGGCGTGCCGCATTCTCGTCTCGACCGGCGTCGTGATCAGCTCGGCGGCCGGTGCGCGGAGTCGCGGGCGCGGGCCACGCGCGACCACATCCGGTTCGTCGGCGACCGCGTCGCGGCGGCGCCCCCGGCGTCGCTGCCCGGGTTCTTCCACGACCTGCTGCTCCGGGAGGACCCCGCGCCGCTCGCCGCGCTCCGCAGGGTGGAGACGCTGATCATGGTGGGCTCGGCCGACCGGGTCACACCGCCGGCGCACGGGCGGCGGATCGCCGACCTGCTGCCGGACGCGACGCTCACCGTCGTGGCGGGCGCCGGGCATCTGATCACGCTGGAACGCCCCGACGTGGTGAACCGCGCGCTGCGCGGCTTTTTGCTCGGCTGCCGCGCCCGGGCCGGACGCTGAGCGGCGCGCGGCGGCCGGGCCGTACGGCACGGCGGACACGGGTGCGGGTGAGACGGCGTGACGACGACGCGGCGATGTGCCGTGCCGATACGGCGTGCCGATGAGTCGTGGCGATGGGGCGCGGCGATGGGTCGTGCCGATACAGGGGGCGGGTCAGGCCTGGCGGTAGTGACGTCGCAGCGCGATGCCCGCCGCGATGCCGCCGGCGAGCGCGCCCGCGCCGGCCGCGATGGGCAGCCCGATCATCGTGGCCTTGCGGCCGGACCGCCAGTCCTTGATCATCCAGCCGTTCGCCTTCGCCTCCTCGCGCAGCTCGGCGTCCGGGTTGATCGCCACCGGGTTGCCGACCATGCGCAGCATCGGCAGGTCGTTCGCGGAGTCGCTGTAGGCGGAGCAGTGCGCGAGGTTGAGGCCCTCGCGCGCGGCGAGCGCCCGCACCGCCTCGGCCTTCGCCGGGCCGTGCAGCAGGTCGCCGACGAGGCGGCCGGTGTAGACGCCGTCCTTGGTCTCGGCCACCGTGCCGAGCGCGCCGGTGAGGCCGAGCCGCCTGGCGATCACCTGGGCGAGCTCGATCGGCGTCGCGGTGACGAGCCAGACCCGCTCGCCGGCGTCGAGGTGGTTCTGGGCGAGCTGACGGGTGCCGGGCCAGATCCGGTCGGCCATCTCCTCGTCGTAGATCTCCTCGCCGAGCCGTACCACGTCCTCGACCTTGAGGCCGGCGACGAAGGCGAGCGCGGTCTCCTTCGCCTTGGCGATGTGGTCGGGGTTCTCGTTGCCCCGGATCCGGAAGATCGCCTGACCGAGCGCGAACAGCAACAGGTCCTTCGTCGTGAACAGGCCGCGCGAGGCGAGCCCCCGGGCGAAGTAGTAGATGGAGGCGCCCCGCATCATCGTGTTGTCCACGTCGAAGAACGCCGCGGCAGTGGGATCGGGGTCGGTGCTCGGCACCGGCCGGGCCGCGGCCGCAGCCGCTTCCCCCGCCAGCTCGGCACGTTCCCGTCGTCTCCATAGCCGTCTCATGGCACCTCAGCTTAACCGCCGTAGGTGACGGAAAACCGCACGGCGAGCGGCATGCCGCTTATCGTTCGGGATGCTCGAATCCCTCGATAAGGTGCAGGTAGGCGCTTGCTTTTTCCCGGTTGGTCCCATTGAGTGCGGGGATCAGTGGTTCGACCACGTCCCGCTGCCGGGCGGCGAAACGCCGCAGTTTCGCATTGTGTCGTGCGTCACCTTTCGCCCGGGTGAGCGTGCGGATCGCCGACTCCGTCGACGACGCCATATCGTCGATCGTCTTCTCCAGCAGCTTTTGCCGCCGCGGATCGGCGGCGAGCGCGGCGACCTCGGCGGCGCGGTTCCGCGCGGTGTCGAGCTCGCGCTCGGCGCGGGCGGTCTCGTCCACGCTCAGCCGGATGAGCGCCGACTCCGAGGCGCGCTTGATCGGGTAGAACGCGTCGCCGGGCACCGCGTGCCGCACGCCCTGGCTCATGCCGAGCAGCACGGCGAGCAGGGCGAGGGCGAGGCCCGCCGGGCGCAGCCGTACCGCCCGCCGCGGCCGGGGCGGGGCCGGCGCGGCGGCCGCTGCGGGCCGCCCGGCCGGCGCGGACCGGCGCAGCTCCTCGTGCGCGCTGAGCAGGGTCTCGCGCAACCGGGTGCGGAACTCGGGGCTCGGCCGGGCGTCGAGCGCGTCGCGCAGCTCGGCGAGGCGGGCGATCACCTCCTCGGCGTCCCGCGGCGGGCGGTCGCGCCCGGGCCGGTGGCGCGGGGCCGTACGGCGCGGCCGGTGGCGGCGGCCGTGACCGCGCTCGCAGGCCGGTTCCCCGGCCCGGTCGCGCGGGTGGTCGCGTGCGGGGTCGAGCGGAGCGCCGTGCCGGGGCTCGGCCGGGTCGTCGGGACGGCCGGTGCGGCGGGCGTGCCGGGCGCCGGCGCATCCGCCCGGCGCGTGTCGCCGGGACCGCCTGTCGTCCATCGCGCTCCTGCCCCCCTGGGTGATCTCCGCACAACACCCAACGAGGGGGCGCGCCACGGGGTTACGTGCCGCGGGCCGATGAGCGCCGATTCACGGCCGCAGGTCGGTGGCGAGCGCCCGGCCGAGGGCGCGGATCGCGCGGAACTGGAGCGCCTTGATCGCCCCGCAGTTCTTCCCCATGATGAGCGCGGTCTCGGCGAGGCTCATGCCGTGCAGGAACCGCAGCACGATGCATTCCTGCTGCTCGGGGCCGAGCTCCCGGACGGCCCGCAGCACCCGCTCGTTGATCATGTTGCGGACCACGGCGTTCTCCGGGATGTGCGGGCCGTCGAGCGGGGTGTCGAGCACCTCGGCGGTGGACACCTCCAGCCGGTGCCGGCCGGATTTGAAGTGGTCGGCCACGAGATTGCGGGCGATCGTGACGAGCCAGGCGCCGAAGTCGCGGCCCTGCCAGGTGAAGTCGCCGATACCGCGGAGCGCGCGTAAAAACGTCTCACTGGTGAGGTCCTCGGCGAGCGCGTGCGAACCGACCCGGAAGTAGATGTAGCGATACACCAGGTCGAGGTAACGGTCGTAGAGCGTGCCGAAGGCCTCCGCGTCGCCCATCTTCGCGCGCAGGACGAGGATGCGAAGTCTGCTGATCTCTGGTGTCGCGTGCTCGCGTCCGGCCTTGCCGCCGTCGTCGATGGGTTTGGCCACTCCGTGCGCGGGAGGTGCCAACCCGGCGAACGGCCATGTGTTCGACATCCGGTATCCCGGGGGAAGGGGAATCGGCGTGGGCTTACTCTAAGAATCTTCGCGAAATAACACAATCCAAGTTGCCGGTTGCCTACCCTTTTCGCATCCGTTATCCGCTGGAACGGCGTTCGGTTCCGTTCCGCGCGGTGGGCGCAACGGGGCGCGGCAGGGCGTGCCGGACCCGCTCGGCCCCGCCGTAGCCGTTAGAGTCCTGAGACCGGCTACCGGTTCGGTGGCATCGTCCGGCAGCATTGGTCCCACCATGGAAGTTCTCGTCGCTGTCACCGCGTTCGCGGGCGCCCTGCTCGCGGTCATCACGATCGTCGTCCTCGTCGGACGCTTCCGGGACGACCGCCAGGGCTGGCCCCTCGCATGGGCGGTGGCGACGGCGGCGCTGTGCGCCTCGCTCGGTGCGATCGCCACGGGGCACCTGATCGGGTTCGGCGAGGTGACCTTCCGGGTCTACCAGCTCGGGGGCGCGGCGCTCGCCCCGCTCTGGCTCGCCATCGGGGTGATCCAGCTCCTCGCGCTGAAGGTGGCCACGCGGTTCCTCGCGTGGCTGTTCGGCACCGCCTTCACGATCATCGTGACGGTGATCCTCACCGTCGACCCGATCACGGCCTTCGACAAGTTCGGCACGACGCTGCCCGTCGGCGAGGACCACTGGGACGTCATTCCCAAGTATCTGATCATCGCGACGCACGGCATCGTCCTGCTCGTCCTGCTCATCGCCCTGATCCTCTCCCTGCTGCGCTGGCGCAAGGGCGACGACCTCGACGCCGACAACATGCACGCGCTCGTGGTGCTCGTGCCCGCGGGCATCGGGCTGGAGGCGTCGATGCGGTTCGCGATGCCCGGCATCGCCACCGCGCTGGTGTTCACCGCGGCGGTCGGCGGGATCTGGTACGTCATGGCCCGCCCGCTCGCGCCGTACGAGGACGAGGAGGAGGACGAGGCCGGCGGAGAGGAGTGGCCGGTGGAGCCCGAGCCGCGGCGCGGCCGGCAGGAGGAGCACGTGCGGGCGGCGTTCGAGCAGGGGCCCGGCGGGCCCGAGCCGGCCGGCGCCCGCCCGGCGGGTCCCGGGCCGCGCGGGCCCGAGGCCGGCAGGCCGCGCGGACCACAGCCGCCGCCCGGGCGGCCGGTCGCGGGCCCGGGCATGCCGCGGCAGCCCGGCGCGGCGCCGGCGCCGGCCGCCGCGCCCGGCGGCCGCGGCGCGCCGCCGCGCCGCTCCGGCCTCGGCGACCTCGTCGCCGAGTACCGGGCCGCGGACGCCGGTGAGGCCGACTATGCCGCCCGCATGGCGTCGGGGCCGTTCCCCGCGGGCCGGACGCGCCCGGGCGC
>QGUZ01000280.1 GCA_003242605.1 Actinomycetota bacterium | reverse complement strand
AAAACCGTGGCGCAAGCACCCCGGAAAGTTTGCTACTCTGGTCGCGTCCTTGGGGCTATAGCGCAGTCCGGTAGCGCACCTCGTTCGCATCGAGGGGGTCAGGGGTTCAAATCCCCTTAGCTCCACCGCAGGTCAGGGGCCGTCTCACCCCTATCCGGTGAGTCGGCCCCGGCCCCGCTTGGGAGAATTTTGGGAGACGCTCCCAAGCGGAGTAACCGATCCGTCACGCCACGGAGCCAGGGCGGCGTCCAGAACGCCCACCGTGGAGCGGGGGTCGAGACGCGCCCGCCAGGCGAGCGCGTCCGACCACAAACGGGCCTGCAGGTCCAGCAGCTCCTCGCGCATCGTGTCCGTGATGTGGCCGTACCGGGCCGACATCGAGTGGTCCTCGTGGCCCATCACGTGCATCGACAAGGATCTCTTGATCCCGCCGTCGTCCATCGCCGTCTGCCAGCTATGCCGCAGCCCGTGCGGCGTCAGCCCCTTGGCGACCGGCAGCCACGACGCCAGGGCCGGGCTGGGGGAGCTGTAGGCGCGCCGCACGTAGACCTCGAGCAGGTGCTCGCGCGTCGCCCCCTCGAGCATGGCGGGATCGGCACCCTGCTCGATCGCGTAGGCGACCAGCTCCTCCCTCGTCGCCCGGACGCTCAGCGGCAACCGCGGCCGGCGGATGTACGGCCCGATCGCGGGGTACCCGAACTCCTTGCCGGGGACCGATGCCCGAGGGCCGGTACACCGCAACAGGCGGCATCAGGGGTTTCTCAGTCGCAGAGCGCCGCGACCTCCCTCTGGAAGGCCGGCCACGGTCGCGCCCACCACGAGCTGCTGCATCTGGAACGCGGTCTCGTTCGTGGCCGCGGGGCCGAGGTTCGCCAGCACCCGGTCGATCTGGAACGACCCGCCGAACGGGCGGAGCTGCACGGTCTTGTGCTCGCGGGTCGCCTCGGCCGGGTTGTACTCACTGTTGATCTCCCGGAACGACGCGCCGCGGGCGGTCTTGAGCAGGGTGAACCCGTAGGTGAGCGTGCCGCCGCCCGCCCCAGGGGTGACGGCGTCGTCGAACGTCACCTGGTCGAAGATCCACGAGTTCCGGCGCAGGTTGTCGATCACCGCGTGGTCGATGTCGGACCGCGCATTGATCTGCGCCATCTGCAGGGTGATAGCCACGTCGTCTCCTATCGGCCGTAGTAGCTGCGGATCGCCGCGGCCAGGCCCGTCGGGCGCTGCCTGCCGCGGTCGGGTGCGCCGGTCATGTCGCCACCGGACCGGGACGGGGCCTTCTTGCCGGGATCAGGCTCGGGCGCGGGCTTGGCCGCGAGGCGCGGGTTGGCCTTGATGGCGTCGGCGATCGCCTCGCTGACGGCCTTGTCGAACCCGTCGTCGTCCGGGTCGAGGTCCGCCACGGCCTTGAGGAACGACCTCGAGTCGAGCAGGGCGTCCGGGTCGCCGCCGTGCCGGGCAGCGGCGCGGTGCACGGCCAGCTCCACGCGGGCCTGCCGCAGCTCGTCACGGGTGCTGGCCAGCTCGCTGGTGAGCTTCTCGGCGACCTTCGCCGGGTCGTCGTCGGCGTCGGCCTTGAGGCCGAGGGCCTTCGCGATCTGGTCGATCAGGGCCGTGTGCTCGGCGCGCAATTTGTCCAGCTCGGCCTTGTTCTGCTTGGCCCTGGTCTCCCACCGCCGCGCGATGGACTTGAGGCTCGCAGCGTCGTCGTCGCCCTTGCCGTCCTTGCCGCCCTTGTCGTCCGCCGTGTCGTCGCCCTTGTCGGGTTCCGGCTGCGTGTCGGCGGCCTGTGCCTGGTCCTGATCCTGGGCCTGGTCGTCCGGCCGGGTGCTGTCCGGCTCGGCCGGCGCGTCACTGACTGGAGGCATGGTGAACTCCCGTTTCGGGATGGGTGGAGACGCCCGTTCCGGGCAGGTGTGTCCGCCGTTTCGGCGGTGGTTTGTGGGTGCGGCTGGCTATGGTTCGGCGCATGCACAACCAGCCGTTAGGTGAAGGGCCGCTGCACGGCCCTCAGAGCGCGTTACAGGGGCCTCACGTACACGGGTGGCCCCATCAGTCGCAGAGCCCCGTTTCGGGGCCGTACGGGACGTCTGAGACGTCCTCAGGGTGGTCTGAGAAGCCCGCGCCCCCGCGGCGGCGGCGCGGCCGGTGGGCGCTGTACGTCGCCGGGGGATTCCTCGGCCTGGCCGTGCTCGGCGGCGTCGTCGAGGCGGTCGGCGGCGGCGACGACGGCCAGGCGGTGCCCTCGCCGGCGGCCGAGCCGAGCACGGCGGTGCCGCAGCCGAGCACGGGCGTGCCTACCCCCACGGGGGACGTGCGCGCCGCCTACCTGGCTGCGCTCGAGGAGATCGACCCCGGCCTAGTGGTCAAGCCGGATCGTGCGGTGTCGCGAGGGCGCGAGGTGTGTCTCGACCTGCGCGACGGCGTGCCGATCGCCGACGTGGTGCGCCGTACCCGCCAGCGGTTCAGCGGTGGCACCACGACGATCGACAACGCGCAGGCCCGGCAGGTCGTCGCCGCCGTGCGGAAATGGTGCGGCGCGGACTGATCACGCCCGCGGCCGGCGTGCCCGGCCGCTCGACGGCTCGGCGGGCGGGTCGAGGTGGTACATCGGCGCGTAGTGCTCGGGGTTGAGCACCTCGGCGGCGGGCCGCCCCTGCTCGAACAGGTGGCGATGCACCCGCCAGACGAACGCGGCGGCGCGCGACGTCTCCGGCCTGCGCGGCGTGGCGTCGAGCCACCCGGCCGCCTCGCGGCCGTCCGACCAGACGTAGCCGAGGATGGGGCCGTCCGCGGAGTCGCGGAGTGCGGCGCGGCGGGTCGGCCCCTTCGCCTTGTGGCTGTACGTCTGCGCGCCGCCCGCCGGTACGGCCGCGAGCGGCTCAGACAAACGGTTCGGGACGTCCGGCATAGGCTCCTCTCTTGCCTAGAGAACGCTCCGAGGGGCCGGTTTAGTTCTGGTAGCCCTCGTGCGCGTCGCCCCACGGGTCCGGTGTCCAGTCCGGGTCCGGCGTCCAGCCGTCCGGCACGACCTCGGCCTCGATGTGCCACCTGTACCCGACGCGGTACACGTCGTGAATGACGTAGTGCGTGTTCCGGCGCAGGATGATCTCCCGCTCGCCCGGGAACACGCTGTACGGGTCGATGAAGACGCCTTCGTGACCCGCGGGTACGCGGATCATTAGATGGTACGGCCCGTCGAATGCCGCCTTGCGGCCGACCGACGTTGACATGTAGCCCGGTTCGCGGAACACGCGGCCGACCAGGCCCTTCATCCCGGCCTCGTCGTCCGGCTCCACGCCGAGCGCGTGTTTGAACCCGTCGCGCAGGCCGCGGTGGACGATCACCGGCTCGGGCAGGGTCGAGCGCCCGATCGCCTGGTCGATGCTGGCCACCCACTTTTGGATGGTCGGGGTCATCGGCTGCTGGCCGCGGAGGGCGAAATTCACCGGGTCCGAGTCGGCGGTGTAGTTCCGCAGCGCCTGGAACTCCTCGTCCGGCCAGGTCTCGCGCGGCAGCAGCATGCGCTGCCTCGCCCACTCCAACGCCTCCTGGTTGGAGCGGTGGCGCAGGGCCTGCCGCATGCCCTCGGGACGCCGACGGTTGCGCCGCTCCAGCTCGCGCTCGAGCGCCCGCAGCGCGGCGGCGCGCAGCTCGGGCTTCTTGACCTGGCCCAGGCGGCGGTTCGTCGTCGCGACCGGGTCTTTCGCGGCCGAGAGCTTGGCCGCGAACTTCTGGTGCGACGGGTCCTTTTCGCCCGCGTCGGGTCCGCGACGTCGCCCGCCTCACCCCGCTCGACACCGCCACCAGCCGACACCGCCGCGGCGGCTACGCCGTACAACAGGCCGCCGACGTGCTCGCCCCCCGCGTAGTCCCGGCTGTCGACTGGTCGCCCGGACGGTGCCGCCTCGACCAGAGGTCCGGCCGTACCGTGGCCGAGGGCACCGGAGGTCACCGCACCGGCCGAACCGCGGGGTTGCAGGTCGGGCATCACATCGCGGTGCACGGTGTCGACCACGGCGACCCCACGCGCCTGATCCACCGGTGAGGCGACCTGGTGTGCGTGGGCAGCGCGGCGCTCGAGCATGGAGACCGCGATCAGGAACGCCCCGGCGGGGGTTCCGGCCACGATCCAGCCCCACGGGCTTGGGTGGGCTTGGGCGAGGTTGGCCGCCAGGGTGAGCGTGATGCCGCCGGCGAGCACCAGCGTGGGCCACGAGACCGGCCCGCGCGGGCGGCGCCCGAGCCGCTTGTCCCGCTGGCGTTCGCGGGCGGCCATCACGCACATCAGGTCGATGCACACCGCCACCGCCCAGGAGCGCCAGCCGGTTTGGCCGTACCGAGCGGCCAGGTGGCTGATGTGGTCGAAGCTGCCAACAGCGGCGATCACCGCGAGGATCACCACCGGCCCGTTGTCGGCCAAGGCGGCTTTGACGCGGCGCATCAGGGGTCTCCTTCGAGCTATGAGGTACGACGAGAGCAGGTGCAGCCGGGCGTCTGGCACCAGCCGGAGGCGTTGGCCCAGGTCGGGTCGTAGATCGCCCAGCCGTCCTTTTTCGCGCCTCCGGTGTGGACGGCCTTCTGGTGGCCGCACCGGCGGCAGGGCTTTTCGAGCACGCGCATTTGGGCAAGGTCCATGCGGCGCATGGAGTGCGCCTCCGTGTGAGGCGACGAGGGCATGGATCAGGCAGGGACCTGGCGTGATCAGGGCTCACGCCATGCCCGAGCCGGGGAGATCAGGAATCAGGCGGAGGTCGAAGCCGAGAACTCGGCCAGTTCCTCGGGGGTCACATCGCTGGCATCCACCGGGTCAGCCGAGGCGCGTCCGGTGAGGTCTTCCCAGGAGGGTGCCAGGTGTGTCCAGGTGTCGGCGGCGGCGTCGGCCTCGTTCTCGGACACGTAGGCCGAGCGCATGCGCCGCCAGCGGCCATCGGCGCCGATGACCACCGAGGTGCCGGGCATGGAGGCCGGGATCTTCCGGGCGGCTGCCAGCGCGGCAGGGTCCATGTCGCCGAGGGCCATCTTGGCGGTTTCCTCGTCGTTGACCTTGTGGCAGATCCTGCCGGTGAGCTGGGCGCGGAGCGCGGTCACGCCCGAGCCGAGGTCGGAGCCGATACGCTGACCGCAGACCACCAGGTAGATCCCGAACGCCCGGCCGATCTGGGCCACCCGAAGCAGCCGGGTTGCCAGGGCCGAGACCTCCTCCTGTTCCTTTTTCTTGTCGGCCATCAGGAACAGCTCGGCGACCTCGTCGACCAGCAGCACGATCGGGATCGGGCGCTCGGCATCCGGCAGGCCGGGCTGCCAGATGTTGCGCACCCGGTAGGTGCGGCACAAGGCCATGCGGTCTTTGATGACGCCGATCAGGTCGGCCAGCAGGGCGATGCACTCGGCTCGCTCGGTGGCCAGTGCGCTCAGCCGGCGCTCATACGGTGCCAGCTCCACGCCGCCCTTGAGGTCGAAGCCGACCAGCGCCACCGGCTGGGGTGCCAGCCCGACGAACAGAGCGTTGATCAGGTTGGACTTCCCGCTTTGGGTCGCGCCGACGATCATCCAGTGCGGCACGGTGCGGAAGTCGATGACGAACGGCTCACCGGTGTCCAGAAGGCCGACCCGGACCCGCAGCAGCCCATCGGGTGCGGCGGGGAAGGGCACCTTGGCCAGCGGATCGGTGAGCGTCGCGACCAGGACGATGCGGCCCGGTTCCCACGAGGCCAGCCGTACCGAGTGGACCCGCCAGGCGTGGGCGAGCTTGTCCAGCACCCGGACGTAGTCCTCGGGAGTCTGCCCTTTGTGCAGGCGGATCGAGACTTGGAATCCCTGGCGGGTGGGGCGGATCAGCCCGATGCGGGGAGCGCGCTCGACATCGACGCGCCGGAGCTTGCGGCGCTGGTCAAGGGTGACCACGTGACGCGCTGCCATCGGCTCATCCCCCCAGGCCGGGGAAGGTCCAACGCCAGCGGCGCTTACGGCGCGACAGCCCGCAGCCGGAGGCGACCGAGCGCCAGGTGCCGTAGATCATCAGCATCCGCAGCGGGAACCCGACCAGGTACCAGAACGACACCGGATGCATCCGCTGCCAGACCCACAGCCCGACAGCTACGGATGCCGGTGCCAGTAGGCCCCAGACCCAAAGGTCGGTCATACTGGAGACCTCCTATGCCTTTCCTGGATTCGGCTGGGAGACCCCGGAGCGGTCCGAGCCGGCCAAGCTATGACCGCTCCGGGACCAAGCCTGCTGGTTCAAAACAGCGGCTCCATCGACGAGACAGAGGGAGCCGGTAGGCGACGCAGCCCGCGGAACGGGCGCACCACCTTCGAGCCGTCCTCGCGCTCGACGAGCACGTTGCGCGGGCCACCACCCCGACCCCACCCGATCAGGACGCGCACGGGACGGCCCTTCTCCAGGTAGACGCGGCCCACGATGCTCATCAGGCCCTCGCCGCCTCGACCGGGCGGATCGCCTCGGCGCGGAACCCGAGGCCCGCGCGCCCGTTCATCTGCCAGAAGAAGGCCGACAGCCCGACCGGGCGCACCTGAATGCCCTGGGGGATTCTCGGGAAGTCGACCGACGGGAAGGTGACCATGATGACCGGGTTGCGCCGGTCGTCGTTCGGCTGAGGCAGCAGCGGGATCGTGTACAGCTCCCGCCCCTCGGCGTCCTTCTTGATCTCACCGGTCGCCCGATCGATGATCTTCGGCTCCGGCTCACCGGCGACGGTGAACGACAGCGACGAGATGTCCACCGGGATGTTGCGCATGACGCCCTCCTTCGCATCGA
>QGUZ01000279.1 GCA_003242605.1 Actinomycetota bacterium | reverse complement strand
TTCCAGAACTACGCGCTGTACCCGCACATGACCGTCGAGGAGAACCTCGCGTTCGGCCTGAAGCTCCGCAAGATGCCGAAGGCCGAGATCCAGAAGCGGGTGCAGGAGGCCGCCAAGATGCTCGGCCTCGAGCAGTTCCTCAAGCGCAAGCCCGCCGCGCTCTCCGGTGGTCAGCGGCAGCGCGTCGCGATGGGCCGCGCGATCGTCCGCGAGCCCCAGGCCTTCCTCATGGACGAGCCGCTGTCGAACCTCGACGCCAAGCTGCGTGTGTCGATGCGCGCCTCGCTCAACGCGCTGCACGAGCGGCTCGGCGTCACCACCGTCTACGTCACGCACGACCAGGTCGAGGCGATGACCCTCGGCGACCGGGTCTGCGTGCTGCGTGAGGGTGTGCTGCAGCAGGTCGACACGCCGCAGAACCTGTTCGACAAGCCGGTGAACCTGTTCGTCGCCGGCTTCATGGGCTCCCCGTCGATGAACTTCACCCGCGCCGAGCTGGTCCGCGGGGACGGCGGTGCGTACGTGGCCTTCGCCGGGTACCGGCTGCCGGTGCCGGACTCCACGTTCGCCGCGAAGCCCGGCCTCGACCGCTACCTCGGCCGCAAGGTCATCCTCGGCATCCGCCCGTCGGACTTCGAGGACGTCAGCGCCGCCCACGACCACGACGGCTGGGCCCGGATGCCGGTGCGCGCCGAGGTCACCGAGGAGCTGGGCAGCGAGATCAACGTGCTGTTCTTCATCGACGCCCCGCCGCTGGAGCACCGCGACACCACCGCGGCGCAGGAGCGGAGCGACGACGAGGACGGCACGCTGCCGATCGCCGGCGACAAGTCGCTGTGGACCGCCCGGGTCAACTCGCGCAGCCGCGTGCGCCCCGGCGACCAGGTCGAGCTCGTCGTCGACACCCACAGCATGCACTTCTTCGACATCGACAGCGGCCTGGCGATCGGCCACGAGCTCAACATCGGACGCTGAGCTCGCGGCCCTCGCTCACAGGCCGACCTTCTCGGCGATCCGGCCGAGAAGATCCGGCGGGGTCAGCCTGCCGACGGCCGCGAGCAGCCTGTAGCGCGCCGTCGGCACGCTGACCCGCCGCCCGCGGGCGAAGTCGCGCATCGCCGCCGCGACCACCTGATCGGCGTCGAGCCACAGGAATCCGGGGATGCGGCGGGGGTCGATGCCCGCCCGCTGATGCAGCTCGGTGCGGGTGAACCCGGGACACAGGGCCATCACCCGCACCCCCTTGTCCGCGACCTCGACCGCGGCCGCCTGGCTGAACTGCACCAGCCAGGCCTTGCTCGCGCCGTACGTGCTGCCGCTGGGGAAGTACGCGGCGACCGACGCGACGTTGATCACCCCGCCCCGCCCCTTGGCGACCATGCCCGGCAGCGCCGCGGAGGTGAGCCGCAGCACCGCCTCGCAGTGCACCTTGAGCATGCGGAGCTCGTCCGCCATCGGCACCTTCAGGTACGACCGGCGGTGGGCGAAGCCGGCGTTGTTCACCAGCAGGTCCACCCCGGCCCGCAGCCGCTCGGCCACGGCCTCGATGCCGTCGTCGGTGCCGAGGTCGGCCGGGAGCGTCTCGACCTCGACCCCGTACCGCTTGCGGTGGTGCTCGGCGGCCGCGCGCAGCCGCTCCTCGTCACGGCCGTTCAGGATGAGGGTGAACCCGTCCCCGGCGAGCCGCCGTGCGAACGCGGCGCCCAGTCCGGAACTCGCTCCGGTGATCAGTGCGGTAGGCATGGATCAAGCCTAGGGGTGCTCGCCGTCCCGCTCGCCCCCGCCGTCCCGCTCGCGCCGTACGTTACGGCCGAATGAACGCTGATGAACTCCGTATTGCCCGCGCATTCCGGCACGCCCCGTCTCGTCAACGTTCGCGACCTCTTTGCCGGGGAGCCTTTTCCTGACGCGGGAAGTACCCAAAGATAGTTGTGCGGGGGACCAGCCGGATGCCCGGGCCCGCCCTTCCCTCACCGGTCGGCCCGACACAGTGGAGTGGCTCATGAGCGAGAGCCTGGACGAGCAACTCGCCCATCGCGCCCGCGGTCTGCACGCCGTCGGCCGGGGGAGCGGCCGGGAACGGCCCGCCGCCCGCGACTTCCTCGCCAGGACCGTGGAGGAGCTGTTCGCCGAGGTGTGGTCCCGGGACGTGCTGAGCGACCGCGACCGCCGGCTGCTGCTGCTCGGCCTGCTGGTGGGGCAGGGACTCGACGACCAGGTCGCCGTCCAGCTCGACGTGGCGATGCGCACCGGCGTGCTCACGCCCGAGGAGCTGCGCGAGATCGTCGTCTTCCTCACGCACTACGCGGGCTGGGCGCGCGGGGCGCGGCTCAACGACCAGGTCGAGGACCTGATTGAACGTTTCATGGACGGCTGATCGGGGGTGCGTTGGCGATAGACGTGTGCCCGCGGGTCCGGTGTCCGGGCCACGGACGGGACCAGGGCGTCCGGGCCGGGGCTGAACGCGGCGTCGCGGGACGGCCGAACGGTCCGCCCGTGCCTTCCCTTCGGTAACGGGGCAAGACAACAAAGCGGCAAGTTTTAATCAAAATTTTAATCGTGTGTGCCCACTATCCGGGGGGAAACACCCGAAAAACGGCACGGAACCCTCAAGGACCGCAAAGCGGAGGTAAGGCCCCAATGAAGAGAGCGCGGGCGAGGCCCGGGGCGGTGGTCGCGCTTCTCGCCGCCGCGGGTGTGCTCGCCGGATGCGCGGGCCCCGAGTTCACCTACGTGCGGGACAGCAGCGGCAAGGCGTACTTCAAGGTGCCGGCCGAGTGGCGCAAGGTCGACCAGAAGGCGCTCGACCGGCTGATCCTCGGGGACCCGGACTCCGAGCAGGCGCAGGCGCTCAAGGATCTCGTCTGGACCGTCGCCTACGACGCCGGCGCGAACCCGTCGATCGAGCACCTCACCGGGGCCAACGGGCCGCCGAACGAGCCGTTCGCGCTCGCCATGGTCCGGACGCTCACCCCCGCGCAGCGCCAGCAGGCCTCGCTCAACTTCCTGCGCAACGCGGTCTTCCCGGTGGTCGGGGACGACGGCCCCACCAACGGGATCGAGATCATCAAGGACGAGGAGCTGCCGGCGCCGGGCGGCGCCAAGGGCGTGCGAACCGTCTACAACATGACCGTCGCACCGGGCCAGACCCAGACCCTCAACCAGACGGTGTACCTGTCCGGCGACGGCAACACGATGTCGATGCTGCTGATCCAGTGCTCGACCGCCTGCTACAAGGCCCGCTCCAAGCAGATCGACCTCGTCGCGCAATCCTTCCGAATCAAGCCGGACACCCCGTAAGGAGTTCCGTTGAGCAATCCACCACCCCAGCCGGAGGGGCTGCGGGCGCCCGGCTCCGGCCCGGGCGACCCGGAGCGGGTGACGCGCAAGCGGCTGTCCCCGTGGGACCGGATCAAGTTCCTCCTCGGGCTCTCCATCGCCTACCTCGTCCTCGTCTGGAACCACCTGGTCACCTTCGAGGGCATCACCACGTTCCCGGAGTCCCTGGTGGCGACGGCCGCCGACCGGTGGGGCATGGTGATCTTCACCCTGATCGGGCTGGAGGTCCTGCGCCAGATCCACTTCCTCATCAGTGAGCGGTCGGCCGGTTACCACCACTTCTGGACGAAGAAGGTCTTCGGCGGGTTCGAGCGCTGGTCCCACCGGCGGTTCAGCGACTGGACGCGGTTCCGCATCGCGCGGGTCATCAAGGTGTTCTTCTGGATCGCGGTCGTGGCGATGGTGCTCGCGGCCGTGCTCGACACCAACCCGCTCACCGCGCTGTTCACCGCTCCGGCGCTGCTGTGGCAGGTCCTGCCGTACGGCCTGCAGCTCGCCTTCGCGTTCTTCTTCATCATCTTCCAGTTCGTCGGCCTGTTCTGGTTCCTGTCCCGGGGCGGGATCGACACCTACTACCCGGACGACATCAAGACCCGGTTCTCCGACGTGTGGGGCCAGGACCACGTCGTCGAACGGGTCAAGGAGAACATCGTCTTCCTGGAGAAGCCGGACGAGATCGAGGCGAAGGGCGGCTACGTGCCGAGCGGCCTGCTGCTGTGGGGCCCGCCCGGCACCGGTAAGACGCTCATGGCCGAGGCGGTCGCCGGCGAGACCGGCAAGCCGTACGTCTTCGTCGACCCCGGCGCCTTCATCAACATGTTCGTGGGCGTCGGCATCCTCAAGGTCAAGTCGCTCTTCCGCAAGCTGCGCAAGCTCGCGCTGCGGTACGGCGGCGTGATCGTGTTCTTTGACGAGGCGGACGCGCTCGGCAGCCGCGGCGCCCTCGCCCAGCAGGGCCCGCCCGGCGCCGGCACCGGCATGGTGCCGCAGGCGTTCGCCACCTCCGGCTGCAACGGCTTCGGCTACCTGTCGCCGCACGTGCAGTGGGAGCTGTCCCGGGCCGCGCTCTCCACCCACGACGACGCCCCGCAGGTGCGCCGCAACCGGTTCTTCGTCGGCGGCATGGGCGGCGGCAACATGGGCACCCTGCAGGCCCTGCTCACCGAGCTGTCCGGCCTGAAGAAGCCGCGCGGCTTCATCAACCGGTACGTGCGCCGCCTGCTCGGCATGCGGCCCAAGCCGCCGCCGAAGTACCGGATCCTCGTCATGATGGCGACGAACATGCCGAACGCCCTCGACGAGGCGCTGCTGCGGCCGGGCCGGATCGACCGCATCTACAAGGTCGGCTACCCGTCCAAGGAGGGCCGGGTCCGCACCTACCAGGGCTACTTCGCCAAGGTCAAGCACGAGCTCACCGACGAGCAGATCGACAAGCTCGCCACGATCACGCCGTACTACTCGGGCGCCAAGATCAAGGACCTGGTGAACGAGGCCCTGATCATGGCAATCCGGGACGGCCGCGACGTGATCACGTGGCAGGACGTGATGAAGGCCAAGCACCTCAAGAGCCTCGGCCCGCCGGAGGGCGTGGAGTACGTCGAGCGGGAGCGGCACGCCACCGCGGTGCACGAGGCCTGCCACGCGGTCATGGCCTACCGGGTGCGGCACCACCTCGAGATCGACATCGCGACGATCGAGAAGGGCGCCGGCTACCTCGGCATGGTGTCGAGCATCCCGGTGGAGGACCAGTTCACCGAGTGGCGGTCGACGTACGAGGCCGACATCCTCGTCTCGCTCGCCTCGCTCGCCGGGGAGCGGATGTTCTTCGGCAACGACAACTCCTCGGGCGTCTCCGGCGACCTCGACTCGGCGACCACGGTCGCGGCGCTCATGGAGACGCACTGGGGCATGGGCTCGGGCATCTCGTCGCTGCCCGCGCTGCAGCGGCTGCAGATCATGCCGGGCAAGCCGGACCCGCGGCGGCGGGACGGCCAGGACAAGGGCGGCAAGGAGGCGATCGCCGACGGCCTCGGCGAGCGCATCGAGCGCACGCTCTCCCGGCTGCTGGAGAAGGCCGAGCAGATCCTGCGGGAGAACCGGGCCGAGGTGCTCGCGGTCGCGCACGCGCTGGAGACGCACAAGACGCTCAGCGGTGACGACGTGGCCGCGGTGATCGAGGGCCGGCAGGGCACGATCCTCGACGGGTCGGTCTACAAGGACCCGGCGTTCATGGCCGCGATCGAGGAGTACCACGAGGCCGCGCTGCGCGCCCACCAGAACCCGGGCACGCCGATGCTGCCGCTGCCCGAGCCGCCGCAGCGGCAGCCGCGCATGGCCCCGCCGCCGAAGGTCGTGGAGGGCGTGGTCGCGAGCAGCGGCCCGGCGGACGGCGCGGCCGCGGACGGCGGCGCCCCGGCCGGGCGGACCGCCGCGCCCGCGATCGCCCCGCCGCCGAGCACGGCGCCGGTCCCGGTGGTGTTCAAGCCGCCGTCGCCGCCGGACCGGCCCGCCGACGGCTCGCCGAACGGCAACGGCCGGCCCGACTTCGTGCCGTGGAGCCAGGAGACGCCGCCACCGCCTCCGCCGCCGCCCGCCGAGCCGAAGCGGCGCCGGTCGGGCGCCCGCGGCGTGTGGGTGGTGCTCGGCGCGGTCCTCGCGCTCGTCGCCTTCTCCCGCCCGGGCGCGGCGCGGCCAACGGCTCGGCCCGGGCGACCGGCGTCGCCACCGAGCCGGGCGCGGCGACACCGGCCCCGGACGGCTTCTCCGCCGGGCTGCTGATCATCTTGCTCGCCGGAGTGCTCGTGCTGCTCGGCGGCGTCGTGATCGCGTACCTGCTCATCCGCAACCAGCAGGCCGCGCGGGCGCGGGCCGAGGAGTCCCGGGACCGCGCCGCCGAACGGGCCCAGCTGCTCGCCGCGGCGATGGACCCGGAGGTGGCGATGCGCCTGCTCGGGTACGAGGGCCGGCGGCCGCCGGACGGCCGTACCTGATCCCGCAGGACGCGACGGCGGCCGGGACCCGCGCCGGGGCCCGGCCGCCGGGCCGTTCGCGGCCGGTACGGCGGCGCCGTACCGGCCGCGGCGCGGCTCAGAGCCGGAAGCCGAGGTCGGGGACGATCTCGGCCACGTCCATCTGGGCCTTCTGCAGCCGGCCCGAGTAGTCCCAGTTCATCGCCTGCCAGCGGGTGAACTGGTCGAGCACCCACATGCCGGACTGGCGGCTGCCGTTGCCGGACCGGCCGTTGCCGCCGAACGGCAGGTGGGCCTCGGCGCCCGAGGTGGAGTTGTTCACGCTCACCATGCCCGCGCCGATGCCCTCGCGGAACCGGAACGCGGCCTTCGGGTCGGCGGTGTAGATCTGGGGGGACGGCCCGACCCCGGGAGGGGTGGCGGCGCCGAGGCGACCCCCGCGGGGTGGGAAAGGGGGACCCCCGGTCCTTTTAAAAAA
>QGUZ01000278.1 GCA_003242605.1 Actinomycetota bacterium | reverse complement strand
CGGCGCGTCCCCCTTCGCCGGGCCGGGCGGCAAGACCCCCGAGGAGCAGGCGCTGCACTTCCTGCGCACGGTACGGCGGGCCTCCGCCGCCTCCGGCCGCCCCGGGCGGCGGCACGGCGCCCTGCTCGCCCTCGACCTGGAGACGAACGACCGGCGCAAGCCGCACGAGGTGGCCCGGTTCGCCCGCCGCTGGTGCGCCGCGGTGATCGAGCGCACCGGCGTGCGCCCGTTCGTCTACACCCACTACACCTTCGCCAAGCAGGGCCACTGCGACGGGCTCGAGGTGCTGCCGCTCTGGATCGCCGCGCCCAGCCATCCCAAGGGCGAGCCGATCGTGCCCGAGCCGTGGGAGACGTGGACCATCCACCAGTACGCCAACAGCCCCATCGACCGGAACGTCTTCCCCGGCACCCGTGCCGAGCTCATCCGGTACGGCAAGCAGCGCCGCAAGCGCCGGCGCCGCGACCGCCGCGCCGACCGGTGACCGGCCCGCGCCGCCCCGGTGTCGATGTATCGGACACGTGCGCGCTCCGGCGGGCGTATGATGGGGGCCATGGCGACCGCTGTCGGATTCCTGACGACCACGCCGGGCGGGTCCCGGCGGCGCGGTCGCGTGCACTGAGGAAGTGGCGTAGCCAACGGCCCCGGGAGCGGTCCCGGGGTTTTGTTCTTCCTCGGCCCGCTCCCTCGACGGTGGAAGGAGAGGAGCGCATGGCGCCGCCGGTACCCGGTGACGACCGTGACTCGGTAGCATCTGACCCCAGCGAATCCGCCTCATCGACCAGTCAAGGAGTCCGTGTGTCCACCGTGTCCGAGATCCGCATCACCCTCGACGGAACCGAGCGTGCGGTGGCGGCGGGCACCACGGCCGGTGAGGCGCTCTCCGCCGATGGCCGCACCGTGATCGCGGCCCGGGTGAACGGCCAGGCCCGCGATCTCGACCACGTGCTCGCCGACGGGGACGTCGTCGAGCCGATCGCCATCGACTCGGAGGAGGGCCGCGCGATCCTGCGGCACTCCACCGCGCACGTCCTCGCCCAGGCCGTGCAGGACCTGTTCCCCGAGGCGAAGCTGGGCATCGGCCCGCCGGTGGAGAACGGCTTCTACTACGACTTCGACGTCGCCGAGCCGTTCACCCCGGACGATCTCAAGCGCATCGAGAAGCGCATGCGCGAGATCGTCAAGCAGGGCCAGCGGTTCCGCCGCCGCCCGGTCAGCGACGAGGAGGCGCGGCGGGAGCTCGCGGCCGAGCCGTACAAGCTGGAGCTGATCTCGCTCAAGGGCGGTGCCTCCGAGGAGGAGAGCGTCGAGGTCGGCGGGGCCGAGCTGACCATCTACGACAACGTCGACCCCGCCTCCGGTGAGGTCCGGTGGAAGGACCTGTGCCGGGGGCCGCACGTGCCCTCCACCCGGGTGATCCCCGCCTTCAAGCTGATGCGCAGCGGCGGCGCCTACTGGCGCGGCAGCGAGAAGAACCCGCAGCTGCAGCGCATCTACGGCACCGCGTGGGAGTCGAAGGAGCGGCAGGACGAGTACCTGCACATGCTCGAGGAGGCCGAGAAGCGCGACCACCGCAAGCTCGGCGCCGAGCTCGACCTGTTCTCCTTCCCGCCGGAGATCGGCGGCGGCCTCGCGGTCTGGCACCCCAAGGGCGGCATCACCCGCCGGGTGCTGGAGGAGTACTCGCGGCGGCGGCACGAGCAGGCCGGGTACCAGTTCGTCGTCACCCCGCACATCTCCAAGTCGACCCTGTTCGAGATCTCCGGGCACCTGGGGTGGTACGCCGAGGGCATGTACCCCCCGATGGAGATGGAGGGGGCGACCTACTACCCCAAGCCGATGAACTGCCCCTTCCACATCATGATCTACAAGTCGAGGGGGCGGTCCTACCGCGAGCTGCCGCTGCGCATGTTCGAGCTCGGCACCGTGTACCGGTTCGAGAAGTCGGGCGTGCTGCACGGCCTCACCCGGGCGCGGGGCTTCACCCAGGACGACTCGCACATCTTCTGCACCCCCGAGCAGCTCGCCGACGAGCTCGCCTCGCTGCTGCAGTTCGTGCTCGACCTGCTGCGCGACTACGGGCTCACCGAGTTCGAGGCCGAGCTGTCCACCCGCCCGGAGAAGTTCGTCGGCGACCCGGAGGAGTGGGAGATCGCCACCGAGGCGCTGCGGCACGCGCTGGAGAAGTCCGGCCTGCCGTACAAGGTCGCCGAGGGTGAGGGCGCCTTCTACGCCCCGAAGATCGACGTCCACATCAAGGACGCGATCGGCCGCCGCTGGCAGCTGTCCACCCTCCAGGTCGACCTGCAGATGCCGCAGCGGTTCGACCTGGAGTACCAGGCCGCCGACGGCACCCGGCGCCGGCCGTACATGATCCACCGGGCGCTGTTCGGGTCGGTCGAGCGGTTCTTCGCGATCCTGCTCGAGCACTACGCGGGCGCGCTGCCGCCGTGGCTCGCCCCGGTCCAGGTGGTCGGCATCCCGATCGCGGACGAGCACGTGCCGCACCTGGAGCGGGTGGTGGCGAAGCTGCGCGAGAAGGGCATCCGGGCCGAGGTCGACGCGTCCGCGGACCGCATGCAGAAGAAGATCCGCAACGCGCAGAAGCAGAAGGTCCCGTACATGCTGCTCGCGGGCGACGACGACGTGTCGAAGAACGCGGTGTCGTTCCGGTACCGCACCGGCGAGCAGAAGAACGGCGTGCCGATCGACGAGGCGATCGCGGAGATCGTGAACGCCGTGGAGAACCGCATCCAGATCTGAGCCTGACCGCCGCCGCGGGGCGCCCCGGAGGACCGGGCCGTGCCCCGCGGCGCCGTTTTTCTCCGCGCCTTCCGGCCGTGTCCGGCCGCGTCGTGCCCGACGATCGGACGGCGGGCTTCCGGTGCCTGCGGGGGCCGGGCGGTGCGGCCCGCCCTGGCGGCCAGGGGTGCCGTGGCCCGGGTGCCCGCGGGCACCGGTACGGCGGGCCCATCTGGCGGCGGCCCCGCCGTCACGTCAGGCGAGCGCGGCCGCGGGGTCGTCGGCGTCCTGCGCGTCCGGGGACGGGCCGGGCATGCGCACGTCCTCGACGGTGACGTTCACCTCGACCACGCGCAGGCCGACCATGCGGCTCACCGCGCGGGCCACGTTGATCTTGACCTCGTTCGCGACGTCGAGGATCACGCGGCCGTACTCGACCACGATGGTGACGTCGATCGCGACCTGACGATCCTCCACCCGGGCGCGCACGCCCGGGGAGGGGCGCGCGTCCTCGGCCTCCGCCGGTGCGTCGTCCGGCTCCCGGCCGGGCTCCGGCTCACCGCCGAGGCCGGCCACGCCGGGCACCTCCCGGGTGGCGAGGGCGGCGATCTTCTCCACCACCTCGTCCGCGACCCGGATCCGGCCCTTCACCACGGCGGCGGCCACCGTCTCCATCGTGGTCGTCCGGCGCGGCCGCGGCCGCGGCGCCGGGCGCACGACGGGCTCCGCGCCGGAGCCGGTCTCGGTGGCGGTACCGGCGGCGGGCTCCGCCTTCGCCTCCGCGTCGCCGGACCCGCCGTCCGCCGGGGCGGGGCGCTCGGCCGGGGACTCGGGCGCGTCCGGGGCGCGCGTCGCGGGCGCGGGCCACAGGGCACCCGCCGGCGCTGACGCGGTGGCCGAGGCGGACGACGCCGGCGGCCGGTCCGCGGCCGGGCCGGCGTCCGCCGCGGGCGTCGCGTCGTCCGAGCCGTCCGCGGACGGCTCGGACACCGCCGTGTCGGTCACCACCGCCTCCATCGTCATCGTGTCGGACACCGGGTCGGACACGGTGTTGGACACGGTGTCCGACGCTGTGTCGGACGTCGTGCCGGAGGTCGTGCTGGACACCGCGCCGGACTCCGCCGGAGCGGACCCCGCCGTCTTGCCGGATTCGGCCGGCGCGTCCTCGGCGGAGCCGTACGACGACCCCGCAAGGCCCGTGCCGGCCAAGCCGGTGGACGCGTAGCCGCCCGTGGCCCGCGGCGAGGAGGACCCGGCGGACGGCTCGGCCCGCGTGGACTCGGCCGAGGAGAACCGCTCGGACGAGAACGCCGAGGAGGAGAAGTCGGTCACGGCCGGCTCCGCGGAGAACACCGACGTGGAGAGCGTGGGCGAAGAGAACGCCGATGAGGACCGCGAGGCCGACGAGGCCGGCGGGCGCGAGAGCGTGTGCTCGTCGCCCTCGGGGCCGCGGGCCGTGCCGGGCGTCGTCTCGGCCGAATCCTCGGCGGCGATGACTTCGGACATCGAATCGCTCCTTCGGGTGCCTCTGCGCAGCGATTCGGAATTCTGCCGGAATCTTCCGCCCCTGTCGCCTCAGACGTCACACCCGGCGGCGGGCGCGCGGCGGGGCGGCGGCCGGAAGCGGACATCCGCACGGCGGAGACACCCTGTCCGGAACGGGGGGCGGGGGTCCTATGCTGCAAGACATGCAGGAGCCGATTGAGCAGGCCGGGGTGGGGGTGCCGGACAACTTCCAGCGCCTGTGGACGCCTCACCGGATGGCCTACATCAGAGGGGAGAACAAGCCGACCGGCTCCGGACCGGGAGACGGCTGCCCGTTCTGCGAGATCCCGAAGATGAGCGACGAGGACGGCCTCATCCTCGCGCGCGGCAGCACCGTCTTCGCCGTCCTCAACCTGTACCCGTACAACTCGGGTCACCTGATGATCTGTCCGTACCGGCACATCGCCGACTACGTGGAGCTGTCCGAGGCGGAGACGGCCGAGATCGCGGACTTCACCAAGCGTGCCATCCAGGCCCTCCGCAAGGCGAGCGGCGCCCAGGGCTTCAACGTCGGCCTCAACCTCGGGCAGGTCGCCGGTGCCGGGATCGCCGCCCACCTGCACCAGCACATCGTCCCGCGGTGGGGCGGCGACACGAACTTCATGCCGATCGTCGGCCACACCCGCGTGCTTCCCCAGCTGCTCCGCGACACCCGCCGGCTCGTCGCCGAGGCCTGGCCGTCCTGACCGCCGCCGGTCCGGCCGTACGGCGGGCACGCCACGGCGCTCCGGTGACGCCGGGGGTACGGCGGGGCGCGGTCAGATCAGCCCGGGGAGGCCCTCGGCGCGGCCCGAGCGCTCCGTGGCTGGTTTGTTCGGGTCCGCCCGGTGTGCGGCACCGGGGGAGCCCGCGCGTCCGCCCGAGGGGCCGTCGGAGGGCCCGGGGGAGGCCTGGCCCGCCGGCCCGGCCGGGGCGAGCCGCCCGCGCACCATGCCGATCCCGGTGGCGAGGACCAGCGGCACCGCCAGGGCGAGCGCCATCGACAGCACGGCGATGCCCGAGTCGTTGACGAGGGTGCCGATCACGCCGCAGGCGAGGGTTCCGGCGAGGCCCGCCCTGAGCATCGGGGACCGCTCGAACACGAGCGGGATGAGGCCCGCGCTGACCGTGCCGGGGCGCAGCACCGCGAACACCAGGAAGGCGAGCGCGGTGATCACGACCGGCAGCAGGTTGGGGTTGAGCATCGTGCCGAGCATCGCCTCCAGCTTGCGGACGATCACCGGCAGGAAGGTGCCGTCGGCCACCTCGCCGACGAAGCGGCCCAGATGGGTCTGGTCGGCCGGGGGACGCAGGTGGTCGAGGAACGCGATCGCCATGATGAGCACGGCCCCGGCGGCGCAGAAGCCGCCGAGCCGGACCAGCGACACCCGCCCGCCCACGATCAGCAGCGCGGTGACCGCGATGCCCGGGAAGAAGGCGATCACGCCGCCGAAGTCGCTGCCGATCCCCGGCCAGCCGTCGAGCAGCATCGCCACCCCGCCGCACCCGGCGACGAGCCCCACCGCGGCCCGCGGCCGCCCCGCGGCCACCAGCCGTTCCGCGCCCGCGGCGGTGAACAGCGCCGCCGAGGTGGCGGGCAGCGGGAACGAGACGTTGCCGAGGCCGTAGTAGCGGCCGCCGACCACCGCGGTGTAGCCCATCAGGCCGTCGATCTGCAGCGTGGTGCCGGTGACCAGGTCGGCGAGGAGGACCGCGGCGGTGACACCCGCGACCACCGCGGGGGGCCCGAACGGATGCCGCCGCCACGGGCCGGCGAGGGCCGCCGCGGTGAGCAGCGCGGTGAGCACGACCACGCCGCCGAGCAGCGCCGCCGTGGGCGCGGCCGCCCGGTCCCACGGGAACAGGTTCACCATCGAGGTCGAGATCGGGATCGACGCCACCGCCAGTGCCGCGACCCGCACGCCGCCGAGCCACCGCCGGCGGCGCAGCAGCACGAACGCGGCCGCGTAGAACAGCACCTGCACGGCCGCCACCCCGTAGAAGAAGTAGAACGTGGCGTTCCGCACGGTCTGCCCGCGCAGGTCGGCGCGGCGCAGCAGGTCCACCGCCTCCTCGAGCGGGGCGGCGGCGGTGATCGCCCACGGGGTGCCGATCACCCGGTCGGGCACCGCGATCCCGGCTCCGGAGAGCATCGTCGCGGTGATGTCCGGCAGCAGCACGATGTGGTCGCGGTGGGTGGAGGCCGCGCCGACGAGGTGCCCGGCGCCGCCCGGGGTGCGCCACATCGCCACCCGCAGGTGCGGCACGCCGCCGTGGTCGGAGAGCCCGGCGAGCAGGACGGCCGTGTCCGCCGGGAGCCGGGCGAGCACCTGCCCGACCTTCGCGTCGGCGGCGGCGACCGCCGCGGCCCGGCCGGCCGGGGGGAGCAGGTCGGGCTCCTTGGTGAGCGCGTCCCGGCCCAGGGACGGCGGGATCAGGTCGTCGACGTCCACCGCGAGGAGCGGGCAGCGCGCCCACCGGGCCCCCGGCACGCCCCCCGGGGGGCGGGGGAGCAGGCACCCCCCCCCGCCCCCG
>QGUZ01000021.1 GCA_003242605.1 Actinomycetota bacterium | reverse complement strand
TCCGCACGATCTCGTCGACGTCCTGGGTGTCGAGGCAGATCGGCCAGGCGTCGATGCCGGCGAACCGTTTGAACAGCGCCGCCTTGCCCTCCATCACCGGCAGCGCGGCCGCCGGGCCGATGTTGCCGAGGCCGAGCACGGCCGAGCCGTCGGTGACCACCGCCACGCTGTTCCGCTTGACGGTGAGCCGCCGGACGTCCTCGGGGTTGCGGGCGATCGCCATGGAGACCCGGGCGACGCCGGGCGTGTAGGCCATGGACAGCTCGTCGCGGTTGCGCAGCGGCACCTTCGACTGCATCTCGATCTTGCCGCCGAGATGCATGAGGAAGGTGCGGTCGCTGACCTTGTGGATGCTCACGCCCTCGACCGCGCCGAGGCGGTCGACGATGAGCTGGGCGTGGTCGGTGTCCTTGGCGGCGCAGGTGACGTCGATGCGCAGCTTCTCGTGACCGGCCGTGGTCACGTCGAGCGCGGTGACGACGCCACCGGCGTTCTCGACGGCGTGCGTGAGCTGGCTGACGGCCTTGCCCCCGGCGGGCACCTCAAGGCGGACGGTGATCGAATACGAAACGCTCGGCACGGTGGCCACGGTTGCTACGCTCCTTCGCCCCTGACCTGGGTGGGTCCCTCCATCGTGCCACGGTAAAGGCGTGCTTTACCGGCGTTCGCGGTCACCCGCCGCGGCCCGGCGGCCGTTCCCGGGCGCGCGGCGGCCACCGGCTCGCGGTACCGGCACGGGGAACCCGTCTCCGATCGGCGGCGCGCCCGCGGCGCGTCGGCGCACTCGCGGCGCCGCATCCGCGCTGCGCGGACGCCGTGCGGACGCCGTAGGCCAACTGTATCGGCCCGCGGCACGGGCCGGATACGGACGTCCGGAACCGGATCCGCCGCCCCGGGCGCGCCCGGATCCGGCGTCGGGAGCGGGGCGCGCCACGGCGGAGTCGCGACCGGCCCGGGGACCCGGACCCGGATCGGAGCCCGGCTCAGAACAGGGCGTTCGCCAGCGCCCTGCGGGCCTTCGCCACGGTCGGGTCGTCGACCGGCAGGGTCTCGAACAGGCTGAGCAGGTGCAGCCGTACCTTGTCGCGCTCGTCGCCCGCGGTCCGGCGCACCAGGTCGATCAGGCGGTTGAACGCCGACTCGGCCGAGCCCGAGAGCATCTCCAGGTCGGCGGACTGCAGCTGCAGGTCGATGTCGTCGGGACGCTCCGCGGCCTCGCGCAGCACCTTGGCCGGGTCGAGTCCCTGGGTACGGCGGAGCAGCCCCACGCCCGCGAGCCCCATCTTGGCGTCGGCGTCCTTCGGCGAACGGTCGAGCACCCGCTTGTACGCGGCCTCGGCGGCGTCGAGGTCGCCCTTCTGCACCGCCTCCTCGGCGGCGACCAGGTCGGGGTCGGCCGGCCGCTGCGCCTCGGCGCCCTGCGCCTGCGGCAGGTACTGCGCGAGCGCCTGCATCACCTGGTCCAGCCACTGGCGCACCTGGGCCTCCGGCAGCGCGCCCTGGAAGCCGGTGACCGCCTGGCCCTGGAAGATCGCGAGCACGGTCGGGATGCTCTGCACCCGCAGCGCCTGGGCGATCTGCGGGTTGGCGTCGACGTCCACCTTGGCGAGCACCCACCGGCCGTTCGCCTCGGCGGCCAGCTTCTCCAGGATCGGGCTGAGCTGCTTGCACGGCCCGCACCAGGTCGCCCAGAGGTCGAGGATGACCGGGACCCGCATCGACCGCTCGACGACCTCGGTGGCGAACGTCTGGTCGGTGACGTCGATCACGGCCGGGCCCGCCGCCGGGGCTCCCCCACCGGCCTGTGCCGCCGCGGCCTCACGCTTGGCCTGGGCCTCCAATGCCTGCTTGCGCGCGCCGAGGTCCACGGCGCCGTACAGCGATCCGGGTCGAGGATTGAACTCCGCTGGGCTCATAGGTCCAATCCTGCCATCCGCGGTGAGCACGTGTTCACCCCTGCACCGTGACGGCGCGGCGCGGTCCGGTCACGGCGGCGGACCGGCAGTGGCGCGGCCGGCGCCGGGGCGCGCGGGCGGCGTGCGGGCCCGGCAACGGGCGCCGTGCCGTACCCCTATGGCCCGCGGTACGGCGGGCCGCGGCGGCCGGCCCGGGGAGTGGGCGATCAGAACCGGGCGGGCTCGGCGTAGGTGCCCCACTCCTTGCGCAGGGCGTCGCAGATCTCGCCGAGCGTGGCCTCGGCGCGCACCGCCTCGAGCATCGGCGGGATGAGGTTGCCGTCGCCCCGGGCGACCTCCACCATCCGGGCCAGGGCCCGGTCGACGGCCGCCTGGTCGCGGGCCGCGCGCCGCTCGGCGAGCACCCGCCGCTGCTCCACCTCGACCTCGTGGCTCACCCGCAGGATCTCCAGCGGCTGCGACACGGTGGTGGTGTGGCAGTTCACGCCGACCAGCCGCTTCTCCCCCTTCTCCAGCTTCTGCTGGTAGGCGAAGGCGGCCTCGGCGATCTCCGAGGTGAACCAGCCCTCCTCGATGCCGCGCAGCACGCCGGAGAGCATCGTGCCGTCCCCGCCCATCTCGCGGATCCTGTCGAAGATCTTCTCCGCCTCGGCCTCCAGCCGGTCGGTGAGCGCCTCGACGTACCAGGAGCCGCCGAGCGGGTCGATCACGTTGGTGACCTCGGTCTCCTCCATGATCACCTGCTGGGTGCGCAGGGCGATCTCCGCGGCCTGCTCGCTCGGCAGCGCGAGCACCTCGTCGAGCGCGTTGGTGTGCAGCGAGTTCGTGCCGCCGAGCACGGCCGCGAGCGCCTCGATCGCGGTGCGCACGATGTTGTTGTACGGCTGCTGCGCGGTGAGCGACACCCCGGCGGTCTGGGTGTGAAAGCGCAGCCACTGGGCGCGCTCGGTCTTGGCGCCGTAGACGTCGCGCATCCACCGGGCCCAGATGCGGCGCGCCGCCCGGAACTTGGCGATCTCCTCAAAGAAGTCGATGTGCGCGTCGAAGAAGAACGACAGGTTCGGCGCGAAGGCGTCCACGTCGAGGCCGCGGCTCTTGCCGAGCTCGACGTACGCGAACCCGTCGGCGAGGGTGAAGGCGAGCTCCTGCGCCGCGGTCGAGCCCGCCTCCCGGATGTGGTAGCCGGAGATCGACAGCGGCTTGTACGACGGCATCTCGGCGGCGCAGAACTCCATCAGGTCGCCGATGAGCCGCAGGTGCGGCCGGGGCGCGAACAGCCACTCCTTCTGCGCGATGTACTCCTTGAAGATGTCGGTCTGCAGCGTGCCGTCGAGCTCCCGGTGCGGCACGCCCTGCCGCTCGGCGGCGACCAGGTACATGCAGAAGATCGGTACGGCCGGCCCGCTGATCGTCATCGAGGTGGTGACCTCGCCGAGCGGGATGCCGTCGAACAGGATCTCCATGTCCTCGGCCGAGTCGACGGCCACCCCGCAGTGGCCCACCTCGCCGAGCGCGCGCGGGTCGTCCGAGTCGCGGCCCATGAGGGTCGGCATGTCGAAGGCGACCGAGAGCCCGCCGCCCCCGGCCGCGAGGATCATCTTGTAGCGCTCGTTGGTCTGGCGGGCGTTGCCGAACCCGGCGAACTGCCGGATGGTCCAGGTCCGCCCCCGGTAGCCGGTCGGGTACAGGCCGCGGGTGAACGGGAACTCCCCCGGCCAGCCGATGCGCTCGAACCGCGGGTCGTCATGATCGGGTGCGTACACCGGATCGACCGGCAGGCCGGACAGCGTCGTGAAGTCGTCGTCGCGCTTGCGGGCCGCGTCGTACCGTGCCTGCCAGCGCGCGCGTCCGGCCTCGATCTCGCCACGCTTCATGACTCCCCCTCTGGTGCCACCCTCTGGCGAAATACTAGGACGTCCAAGTAATTTCCGCCAGGAGCGGTACGATCACGCCCGTGGTCAGGGCCGATCACGCTCTGATCGCGGATCATTGACGGATCATGACGGCGACGCCGCAACCCCCCAGGATGACCGATCGTCAACTCGTCCTGTCGGGAGGTAGCGTGAAGCGCGTCAGCCTCGCCGCCGCCGTGCTCGCCGCGGCGGCGGCGACACCCGCGGCAGCCGTGACCGCGACCGTCTCACCGGGCGCCGCCGTGCGGTCCGGCGCCGAGACGGAGTTCCTCGTCCTGTACGCCGAGGGCGCCGACCCGGTCGCCGCCCGCAGCGCGATCGAGGCCGCCGGCGGCACCGTCGTCAAGGAGAACGGCGCCGTCGGCCTGGCGACCGTGACCACCGGGAACTCCGGCTTCGCCGCCGCGCTCGCCGGCAACGCCCTGATCGAGGGCGTCGCCCGGGACCGGGTGATCGGCGCGGCTCCCGGCACCCCGCGCGCCCGGCCGTCCGAGCGCCCGCGCCGCGTGATCACCGAGCGCCCGGCGCGGCACGCGGTGGAGAAGGAGGGCCACCGCGACCACGGGAAGCGGCCGCACCGGCCCGCCGCGCCGCACGGCCCGGCCGAGCCGCTCGCCGACCTGCAGTGGGACATGCGGCAGATCGACACCGCGGGCGCGCACCGGGTGGAGCGCGGCGACCGGCGGGTGCTCGTCGGCGTGATCGACACCGGCATCGACGGCTCACACCCCGACATCGCGCCCAACTTCAGCCGGGAGCTGAGCCGCAACTTCACCGTGGACATCCCGGTCGACGCCGACGGCAAGGAGGTGGACGGCCCGTGCGAGGCCGAGCCGGACCGCTCCTGCCACGACCCGGCGGACGTCGACGAGAACGACCACGGCACCCACGTCGCCGCGACCATCGCCGCGCCGATCAACGGCCTCGGCATCGCCGGCGTCGCGCCCGGCGTCACGCTCGTCAACCTGCGCGCCGGCCAGGACTCGGGCTACTTCTTCCTGCGGCCCGTGGTGGACGCGCTCACCTACGCCGCGGACATCGGGGTCGACGTGGTGAACATGAGCCTCTTCGTGGATCCGTGGCAATTCAACTGTCTCGACCACCCCGCCGACTCCCCGGAGGAGCGCGCCGAGCAGGCCATGGTGATCAAGGCCGTGCAGCGCGCCCTCGACTACGCCCACCGCCACGGCGTCACCCTCGTCGCCTCCCAGGGCAACGACGGGTTCGACCTCACCAAGGAGAACGTCGACCGGGGCAGCCCGAACTTCGCCTCGGTCCCGGGCCGCACGCCGCGCACCCGCACCGTCCCGCCGAGCTGCCAGGTCATGCCCGCCGAGGGCGAGCACGTGATCTCGGTGAGCGCCACCGGGATCAGCGGGCGCAAGGCCTACTACTCGAGCCACGGCGACGGCGCGGTGGACGTCGCCGCGCCCGGCGGCGACGCCTACGACACCCCGACCGGCGACCTCGACCGCACCCGCGCCGTGCTCGCCGCCTACCCGAAGGCGCTCGCCGAGCGGCGGGGCGAGCTCAACCCGGACGGCACCCCGAAGGTGCCGACCGTCGTCCGCGACTGCGACGCCACCGGCGTCTGCGCCTACTACCAGTACCTGCAGGGCACCTCGATGGCGGCGCCGCACGCGGCCGGGGTGGCCGCGCTCATCGTCAGCCGGTACGGCAAGCCCGACCGGCGCCGCGGCGGCCTCACCCTCGACCCGGACGTGGTCGAGCGGATCATGAAGTCGACCGCGGTCAAGGTGCCCTGCCCGCCCGGCGGCGCCTCCACCTACACCCGCCGGGTCCCGCAGCAGGACGGCGGCGTGACCGTCGTGGAGACCACGCACACCTGCGAGGGCACCGCCGCCCGCAACGGCTTCTACGGCGCGGGCCTGGTGAACGCCCGGAACGCGGTCCGCGCCCGGCTGTGACGGCGCTCCGGCACACGCCGCCCCGGATCGCGCCCTGACCGCTCCCGACCACACCCCGGGCGCCGCCCGGCAGGCACCCCGCGCACCTCGCGGCACGGCGCATCCACCCGGCGGCCGGCGAGCCCCTCCCCGCCGGCCGCCCGCCGTTCCCGGCGCGCCCGGCGTCCGCCCGCAGGCCCGGCTAGGCCTCCGCGCCCACCGCCCCGGCGGGGTCCGGCCGCCGGGCGGGCGCCGCGCGCCCCGCGCCCTCCGCCGCCCCGCCGGCGCCCCCGGCATCGCGGTCGTCCGCGGCCCGCTCCCCCACGCCGTCGCCGGGGCCGTCCGCGACGAAGTCCCCCGCGGCCCGGCGCAGCGTGCGCAGCAGGTCGAACAGCTCGGCGAGCTCCCGCTCGCCGTACATGGTCATGCAGAACCCCGCCGCCATGAGGTCGGCGGTGGCGCGGCGGACCACCTCCCGGCCGGCGTCGGTGATCTCGGCGAGCACCCCGCGGCCGTCCCGGGGGTTGCGCAGCCGGCGCACCAGCCCGGCCCGCTCCAGCCGGGTCACCGTGTTCGTCACGCTCGTCGGGTGGACCATGAGCCGCTCGCCCATCTTCGACAGCGGCAGCGCCCCGGTCCGGCTGAAGGTGAGCAGCACGAGCGCCTCGTAGCGGGCGAAGGTCAGGTCGTACGGCCGCAGCAGCGCGTCGAGCTGTGCCAGCAGGATCTGGTGCGCTCGCATGATCGACGTCACCGCGGCCATCGCCGAGGCGGCGCCGAACCGGTCGCGCCAGATCGCGGCGGCCCGTTCGATGGGGTCGAAGGGGAGATTGAGCGGTTTGGGCCCACCGGTATGCACAGCCGTACCGTAGCGCGCCTCGCAGGGATTCGCCCAAACACATACCGTGATCCGATCGCCCGTTTAACCAAGAAACACGACGGCAAACATCACGTTCAGTTATGGTTGTCGCGTCGAAAGGGTGAGGCTGCGGCAAAGTCGCGGGGAAAGGCCGCGCCACGACCGCGTGCCGGGGGTATGCGCGCGGTCGCGACGCGACGCAGGGGGCTTTCCTCGCGAGCGGTGCCAGGGGGGACGGCACCGTCGATGAGCCGCCGCCCTCCCATACGGGGGGTTGGCAGATGAATATCGGGAAGCGACGGGCGGCGTGGCCGGGGGCCACGCGTACCCGTGCGTAGGCACAGGGGCGTCACGCGGGAGGAGCTGAACCAGAGCGCGGCGGTCGCGGTCGCCGTGCTGCTCGGGATCGGCCTCGTCACCGCGTGGAACGTCCTCATTCCGGGTGTCGCGGCCTGGGAGAACACCGTGGTCGCCGTGGTCGGCTCGCTGCGGCACACCGGACCGGCCGCGGCGGCGTTCGCGGCCTGGGTCGCGCTGCGGGTACGGCGGGCACGCCGGCGCCGCGCCCCGGCCCCGGGGCCGTGGCGGGCGCTGCGGGTGCCGCTCGCGGTGCTCGCCGTGGTGGTGTGCGCGTTCGGCGCCACGGTCGTGGTGCTCGCGCTGCGCGGCGCGGTGAGCGAGCACGCGGGCCGCATGCCGCCGAGCGGGCTGCTCGCCGGGGTGGCCGGGCTGGCGTTCTTCGTCGCCCTCGGCTGGGTCGCGGGATGGGCGGTGCCGCGGGGCATCACCCCGGTCGCGGTGCTCGCCGCCGGATACGCGATCTCCCACTGGGCGGCGCACGGGCCGCGCTGGGCCGAGCGGCTCGGGCCGTCGATCCGCGAGCCGTACGACCTGTTCGGCGCGCTCGACCCGGAGCTGTTCACCGGGCAGGCGCTCTGGCTGGCCGGCGCGGGCGCGGCGCTGCTGCTCGGCTGGGCGGCGGTGGTGAGCCGCCGGGTGCTGCCCGCGGTCGCGGCGATCGCCGCCCTCGTCGCCGCCGGCGTCGGGGTGGCGCGGCTGCTCACCCCGCCGGCGCGGGCCCAGGCGGCCGGGCCGGTGGCGTACGCCTGCCAGGAGTGGCCGATCACCGTGTGCGTGCACCCGGGCATGCAGGCCGGGCTCGACGAGCTGAGCGCGCGGTTCATCGGGCTCGCCTCCCGCGTGGCGGGCACCCCGGCCGAGTTCTGGCGGGTCGAGCAGCACTCCCGGCGCGGGCGGCCCGAGCTGCCCGCCGGGGTGGTGGCGGTCCACGTCGACGACCTGCGGCCGGGCTTCGCCGACCGCGCGGTCGCGGAGTTCACCGAGGGGCTCGCCCCGCGGTGCGCCGAACCGGCGAACGGGTACCGCGAGATCGTGCTGGGCTGGCTGCGCGGCGGGCCGATCCCCGCCGGGCCGCTGCCGGAGCACCGCCGGGCCGCGGCGTGGTTCTCCGGCCTCACCGAGGCGCAGCGCCGCGGCTGGCTGCAGATGTTCTACACCGACCTCGTCCGGTGCGAGCTCGGCGGGAACCACTTCGCGGACGTCACCCCGCCGTCCGGCCAGGCCACGCCGGCGACGTACGACGTCTACCCGGTCAACCCCTCCCCGGGGAACGTGTCCGCCCGGTGAGATCCGGGTGGAGGGCACGGTGAGACCGGCCTGCGGGGGCGGATGACGAGAGCGCGTACCGGGAATCCACCGATGGTGACCAGACAGACGTCCTCCTCCGGGGCCGCCACGCCGCCGGGGCCCGCGGACGCGACCGGCGCACCCGGCGGCCCGGCGGCCCCGCCCGCGCGGCGCCGCCGGCGGTGGTGGCCGCTCGCCATTGTCCTGCCGCTCGTCGCCCTGCTCGCGGCCGGCGCCCGGCTCACCTGGGTGTGGCTCGACCCGGCCCCGGACACGATCGACCGCAGCGGGCCGGTGCTGCTGCGCTCGATCCACGACCTGAGCCGGTACCAGGCCGCGTCCGGCGAGTTCCAGGTCATCGTCGACCTGGAGAAGGACGCGCCGTTCCTCCCCGACGCGATCAAGGGCACGCGCACCCTGTTCGTCGGCACCGGCAGCGTCGACGCGTACGTGGACTTCGGCCGCCTCGCCGAGGACGCGATCACGGTCTCCCGCGACGGGACCGCGGTGACCGTGCGGGTGCCCCGCGCCCGGCTGGACAAGACCTCTCTCGACAACGCCCGCTCGTACGTGGTGGCGCAGCGGCGCGGGCTGATCGACCGGCTGGAAGAGTTCCTCTCCGCCTCGCCGCAGGACCAGCGGGAGCTCTACCTGCTCGCGGAGAAGAAGATCGCCGAGGCCGCGGCAGCGAGCGACCTGCGCCGGCGCGCCGAGCACAACACCAGGGCGATGCTCGAGGGCATGCTCAAGGCGCTCGGCTTCACCACCGTGGTCGTCGAGTTCGAGGGCGCGGCCTGACGCCGCCGTGCCGTACGGCGGGCCGCGTCACAGCCCGGCGACCAGCTCGGCCGCCGCCGTGTACGGGTCGGTCTCGCCGGCGAGCACCCGGCCGGCGAGCTCGTCGAGCCGCCGGTCGCCGTGCACCCGCACCAGCCGCGACCGCAGGCTCGCCACGGCGATCGCCTCGATCTCGTCCCGGGCCCGCGCCCGGCGGCGGCGCGCCAGCTCGCCGGACTCGGCGAGGTAGGCGTGGTGCTTGTCGAGCGCGGCGAGCAGCTCGGCGCCGCCCTCCCCGCGGCTCGCCACCGTCGCCACGATCGGCGGCCGCCAGGGGCCGGTGCCGAGCGCGAGCATGCCCCGCACCTCCCGGATCGTGGCCTGCGCGCCCTCCCGGTCCGCCTTGTTCACCACGAAGACGTCGCCGATCTCCATCACGCCCGCCTTCGCGGCCTGCACGCCGTCGCCCATCCCCGGGGCGAGCAGCACCACCGTGGTGTCGGCGAGCCCGGCGATGTCCACCTCGGCCTGGCCGACCCCGACGGTCTCCACGAGGATCACCTCGCAGCCGGCCGCGTCGAGCACCCGCAGCGCCTGCGGCGTCGCCCAGGCGAGCCCGCCCAGGTGGCCGCGGCTCGCCATCGACCGGATGAACACCCCGGGGTCGGTGGCGTGCTCCTGCATCCGCACCCGGTCGCCGAGCAGCGCCCCGCCGGTGAACGGGCTCGACGGGTCGACCGCGAGCACGCCCACCCGCACCCCGCGCCGCCGCAGCTCGCCGACGAGCATCGAGGTGGTGGTGGACTTGCCCACGCCCGGCGCGCCGGTGAGCCCGATCACCCGGGCCCGGTACGGCTCGCGCCCGTCCGGCCCCGGCGCGGCGAGGCCGGCCATCACCCGGCGCAGCGTGGCGGAGGCGGCCGAGTCGGCGGCCGCCTCGCCCGCGGCGCGCTCGATCAGCGAGATCAGCCGGGCCACCGCGCGCGGCCGCCCCGCGCGGGTGCCCGCGATCAGTTCCTCGACGTGGTCGGCCACGCGCGCCCTCCCCTCAGGTCCTCCCGCACACGGTCCTCGCCGGTACCGCCGGTCAGGCCGCGGGGACCTTGAGGATCAGGGCGTCGCCCTGGCCGCCGCCGCCGCACAGGCCCGCGGCGCCCACCCCGCCGCCGCGGCGGCGCAGCTCGTGGGCGAGGGTGAGCACGATGCGCGCGCCCGAGGCGCCGATGGGGTGACCGAGGGCGAGGCCGCCGCCGTTGACGTTGACGATGTCGAGCGGCAGGCCGAGCTCCTTGACCGACTGGAGCACCACCGCGGCGAACGCCTCGTTGATCTCGACCAGGTCGAGGTCGGCCGGGGTGAGGCCCTGCTTGGTCAGCGCGTGCCGGATGGCGTTCGCGGGCTGGGAGTGCAGCGAGTTGTCCGGGCCCGCCACGTTGCCGTGCGCGCCGATCTCGGCGAGCCACGGCAGGCCGAGCTCCTCGGCCTTGCGCCGCGACATCACCACGACCGCGCAGGCGCCGTCGGAGATCTGCGAGGAGGACGCCGCCGTGATCGTGCCGTCGGGCGTGAACGCGGGCTTGAGCCTGGCGAGCGCCTCCAGCGTGGTGTCGGGCCGCACGCCCTCGTCGACGGTGACGAGCACCGGGTCACCCTTGCGCTGCGGCACCGCCACCGGGGTGATCTCGTCCTCGAAGACGCCGTTCTTGATCGCGGCGGCGGCGAGCTGGTGCGAGCGCACCGCGTAGGCGTCCTGCTCCTCGCGGGTGATGCCGAGCCGGGCGTTGTGCCGCTCGGTGGACTCGCCCATCGCCAGGTGGTCGAAGGCGTCGGTGAGGCCGTCGTACGCCATCGCGTCGACGAGCTGCGCCCCGCCGTACTTGACCCCCTTGCGCAGCGCGGGCAGCAGGTGCGGCGCGTTCGTCATCGACTCCATGCCGCCGGCGACGACGACGTCGAACTCGCCCGCGCGGATGAGCTGGTCGGCGAGGGCGATGGCGTCGAGGCCGGAGAGGCACACCTTGTTGATCGTGAGGGAGGGCACGGTCATCGGGATGCCGGCCCGGACCGCGGCCTGCCGGGAGGGGATCTGGCCGCACCCGGCCTGGATCACCTGCCCCATGATCACGTATTCGACCTGGTCCGGCGAGACGCCGGCCCGTTCCAGCGCCGCCTTGATCGCGATGCCGCCCAGCTCGACCGCGGACAGCGGCGACAGCGCGCCGAGCAGCCTGCCGATCGGGGTGCGTGCTCCGGCGACGATGACCGATGTGGACATGGGGCCCTCCTACTCCCATGCGCGAACCGCCTTTGCCACGATACCCATGTGACCGCGCCCGGCCTCGACGTGAGGGGGAGGAATTGGACCAGCGCATGTTCCTGCGCATCGACCACGTCGGCATCGCCTGCCGCGACCTCGAGGAGAGCATCGCCTTCTACGAGGCGACCTTCGGGCTCACCGTGGTGAGCCGGGAGGTGAACGAGGAGCAGGGGGTGCGCGAGGCGATGCTGCACGTGGCGGACGGCGAGGCCGGCGCCTCCTACATCCAGCTCCTGGAGCCGCTCGGCCCGGACACCCCCGTGGGGAAATTCATCGCGAAAAGGGGGGAGGGCGTGCATCACGTGGGCTACGGTGTTGCCGACGTGACGCAGGCGCTCCGGGAGCTCGAGGCCAAGGGCATCCGGCTCATCGACAGGCGCCCGCGGCATGGGTCCATGGGCGCCTCGATTGCGTTTCTCCATCCCAAGGACGTCGGGGGCGTTCTGACGGAGCTCGTCGAGGCGCCGCCGCGGCCCGCCACATGATATGTAAGGTCGCGATAGCGATTCATTCGTAACAAGTCGCGCATAAAGTCGGAGCGGGCGTCCTAGAAGGCGGCGCAGGAGTACGCTGGCCTTCCACCGAATGTGGACCGTGCCGTTTGATGTGACGGATCGGGCACATGGGGCAAATGGGGTGAGTGACGGCGCCGCCCCGCTGCCACACGTGCCCGGACGGCGTCTGCGGCAGGGGCCCGCTTCGGCAGTCCGAACCCCCCGTCCGGCCCGTGTAGCCGTCTCGACAACCAGGATCGAGCCTCATGCAGTCCGACATCGACGCCCAGCTCAATAATTTCTTCGAGGATGCACCCGTGCGCGAATTCGACGTGGTGCTCCGCGGCTTCGACCGCCACCAGGTGCACGACCACCTGAAGCAGCTCGACGCCGAGCTGCGCCAGGCCCGCGAGCAGATCGTCACGCTGCAGCGCGAGCTCGCCGAGGCGAAGCGGCAGCTGCAGGAGAACGAACGCCCGACCTACGCCGGGCTGGGCGCCCGGATCGAGCAGTTGCTGCGGCTCGCCGAGGAGCAGGCCACCGAGCTCGTCCAGGCGGCCCGGTCCGAGGCGAACGAGATCCGGGCCGCGGCGAAGGTGGAGGCGGCCGACACCCGCGCCGCCGCCGAGAACGAGGCCGCCGAGAAGCTCGCCCTCGCCTCCCGGGAGGCCGAGGAGATGCGCGCCAACGCCGAGCGTGAGGCCGAGGAGATCCGGTCCACGGCGCGGCGCGAGGCCGAGGAGCTCACCGCCACCACCGAGCGCGAGGTGGCGAAGCTGCGCGCCGCCGCGGACCACGAGGTGGCCGAGAAGCGCGCCGCCGCCGAGCGCGAGATCGCCAAGCTGCGCACCACGACCGAGCGCGAGGTCGCGCAGCTGCGCGCCAACACCAAGCGGGAGCGGGACGAGATCCTCACCACCGCCAAGCGGCAGGCCGACGAGATGCGCGCCCAGGCGCAGCGGATCCTCGAGGAGAGCGAGGCCAAGCGCGCCCAGGAGGAGGCCGAGTTCGAGATCCAGCTCGCCGCCCGGCGCGAGGAGGCCGAGCGCCAGGACGCCGAGCGGCACGCCGCCGCGCAGGCCGCCACCCAGAAGCTGGTCGCCGAGGCCGAGCAGCGGGCCGCCACCGCCGAGCAGCGCGCCGCCAAGGCCACCCAGCAGGCCGAGCAGACCCGCCGCGAGGCCGACGCGCACGCCAAGCAGCTCATCGCCAACGCCCGCAAGAACGCCGACCAGCTCCTCGCCGAGGCGAAGGCGAACGCCGAGGCGATCGTGTCCGAGGCGAAGGCCGAGGCCGAGCGGATGCGCACCGCGGCGCAGCGCCAGGTGGACGAGCTCACCCGCCAGCGGGACAGCATCACCAGCCACCTCGCCCAGCTGCGCCAGCTCCTCGGCGGGGCCGCGCTGCCGGGCATGGACGAGCCCGCCCCGGCGGTGTCCGCGCCCGCGCCGAAGCCGGCGATCGCGGGGGCCTCGGGCCAGTCGGAGCAGCAGCCCGCGAGCCCGGCGCCCGCCGCGTCGTCCGCCCCCGCCGCCTCCTCGGGCTCGACCCAGCGCAAGAGCACCGAGCCGGACGAGGACGCGGAGTGGTGGCAGGAGTGATCCCGGCCGGCACGATCATGTGACCGGCGGGCACCGACCGGCACGGCGGTTCAGGGCACCGAGACGACACGGGAGAGCCTGGCGACACGGTGATCGCTAGGCTCTCCTTCGTCTGTCCGGGGTCCGCCGCCGTGGCGCTGATCATCCGCGCGGTGGTGATCCCGCGTCAGGCGGCCCGGTAGCCCTCGGGCCCGGCGGCCCGAGGGCGTGGCGCTCACCCCAGGGTGCGGACGAAGTCCGCGACCGCCCGGTTGAACGCCTCCGGCCGCTCCACCGCGCTGAGGTGCCCGGCCTCCTCGATCGTGACGAGCGTCGCGTCGGGCGCCGCCTCGGCCATCGCCTCCGCGTCGGCGCGCGGCGACAGCTCGTCCTCCGCACCCACGATCACCAGCGCGGGCACCTTCAGGCCGCGCAGCGTGTCGAAGGAGTCCGGGCGGCGGGCCATCGCGCGCGAGGCCCAGGCCACCGCGGCCGGGGGCGCCGCCTGCACCAGGCCGCGCACCCGCCCGTACACCATGGGACGACGCTCCCGCGTCGTGCGTCCGACGAGGCCGGGTGCCACCTCGTCCAGCAGGATGCGAGAGCCGCTCTCGGTCACCGCCTGGGCGATCCGCTCCCGGTTCGCCCGCGCGGCCTCGGAGTCGGCGCTCGCCTTGGTGTCGGCGAGGATCACTCCGAGCACCCGGTCGGGATGGCGGCGGCAGAACTCCATGGTCACGTAGCCGCCCATCGACTGGCCGCCGATGACCGCGCGCTCGATGCCCTCGGCGTCGAGCGTCTCGGCCACGTCGTCGGCCATCACCGCGAGCGACGGCTCCTCCTCGCCGAGCACGGAGCCGCCGAAACCACGCAGATCCGGGGTGATGACCCGGCAGACGCCGGCGAGCCCTTCGCGCTGCCCCAGCCACATGGCGGAGGAGAGCGGAAAGGCGTGGAGCAGGACGACCGGCACCCCGTTACCGGCCGATCGTAAGTAGAGCCGCACGACGAACAACGGTAGTACGAACGCGGCGCAGGCACGGCCCGCGTCCGCGAGGAGTGCCAGCCCGGCGGCACGCGCCGGCCCGGCCGGTGCCGTACCGCCCCGGGTCATCGCCCGGCGGCGCCGGCGGTCACACCTGCGTGGGCAGCGGGTAGGCGGCCGGATTGACCCGCCGCACGATCTCGTTGAGCACGATCCGCACGTACGTCTCGCCCACCCACAGGTGCTTGGCCCGCTCGACCGCGACGACCTCGCACTGTGGCACCCGGGCGAACCGCTTGCGCGCCTCCTCCGGCCGCAGGAAGTCGTCGAGCTCCGGCACGAGGGCGACGAGCGGCCGCCCGAACTCGGTCCACGCGTCCAGGTCCGCGTCGGTGGCCCGGCGCAGCGGCGGCGAGAGCAGGATCGCGCCCTCGACGATCGGGTCGCGGCCCCACTTCAGCGCCAGCTCGGTGCCGAACGACCAGCCGAGCAGCCACGGCCGGGGCAGCTCGCGGAACTCGACGAACTCCAGGGCCGCCGCGACGTCGTACCGCTCGCCCTCGCCCTCGTCGAAGGTCCCCTCGGAGGTGCCGCGCTCCGAGCTCGTGCCGCGGGTGTTGAACCGCAGCACGGCGAGGTCGGCGAGCGCGGGCAGCCGGTAGGACGCCTTGCGCAGCAGGTGGCTGTCCATCATGCCGCCCGCGGTGGGCAGCGGGTGGAGGCAGACCAGGGTCGCCACGGGCGGCCGCTCCTCGGGCAGCGCGAGCTCCCCGACCAGGGTCAGCCCGTCCGCGGTGTGCAGCTCGATCGGCTCCCGCCGCGCGGGCAGCACCGTCGAGGCGCGAATGTCCATGTGCATCCTTCTCCGCTCGATGGGCCGGACGGCGTTCAGTAGCGCGTCCGGCCGGGGTTGCGCCGGATCCGCGCGCGCCAGCACGCGGTGTGCCAGTGCCGCCGCTCCTCCTCGCCGCCGGGCCACGCCGGCCAGCTCACCACGTGCGGCAGGCCCGCGCGGATCTCCTGGTCACAGCCGGGACACCGGTAGACGCGGCCGTCGGCGCCGGTCACCCGGCGCACCACCCAGTCGCCGTCCGGCCACTCCTCCACCTGGTCCACGCCCGGCACGCCGCCGTGGATCGGCCCGCGGCCGGGCACCACGCGCCGGCGGCGGTCCACACGATCGTACGGCCCCACCCGGCGGGCCCTGCGCGGGCTCATGGCGTACGGCGCGGCGCGGAACGACGCCCGGTCTCCTCCCGGCCGCCGGCGGCCCGGCCGGCTCGTGCCTCGATCCGCACGCTCCCTCCATCCGTCGCATATCGGTCTGGTGTGACGCCGGTGCTCCAGTCTTCCAGACGCCGGTCACGCGGCATGCGGGCCCCGGTAGGGTTGACGGTCATGCGGCTGGTCATCGCGAAATGCAGCGTGGACTACGTGGGCCGGCTCAACGCCCACCTCCCGATGGCGCCCCGGCTCATCCTGATCAAGGCGGACGGGTCCGTGTCCGTGCACGCCGACGACCGCGCGTACAAGCCCCTCAACTGGATGAGCCCGCCCTGCCGCCTGAAGGAGGAGGGCAACGTGTGGACCGTCACCCACAGCAAGACCGGCGAGCGGCTCATCCTCACCATCGACGAGATCCTGCACGACTCCACCCACGAGCTCGGCGTCGACCCGGGCCTGATCAAGGACGGCGTCGAGGCGCACCTGCAGGAGCTGCTCGCCGAGCACATCACCACGCTGGGCGAGGGCTGGACGCTGATCCGCCGCGAGTACCCCACCGCGATCGGGCCGGTCGACATCCTCTGCCGGGACGCGAGCGGCCAGACCGTCGCCGTGGAGATCAAGCGCCGCGGCGAGATCGACGGCGTCGAGCAGCTCACCCGGTACCTGGAGCTGCTCAACCGCGACCCGCTGCTCGCCCCGGTGCGCGGGGTGTTCGCCGCCCAGGAGATCAAGCCGCAGGCGCGGGTGCTCGCCGCCGACCGCGGCATCGACTGCGTGACGCTCGACTACGACGCGCTGCGCGGCATCAAGCGCGAGGACACGCTCTTCTAGCGATCCCGCGCCTCCCCCGGAGGTCCTCCTTTCGGAGGACCCCGGATCTCGCCCGGTCGAAGGTGCCGCGCCCCCGGGCCGCACCGTCATGCTCGATGCATGAACCAGACAGCGGTGAAGGTCCGCGGGCTGACCAAGCGGTACGGCGAGGTGACCGCGGTGAACGGCCTCGACCTGGAGATCCGGCGAGGCGAGGTGTTCGGCATTCTCGGCCCGAACGGAGCGGGCAAGTCCACCACGGTCGAGATCCTCGAGGGCTACCGCCACCGGGACGCGGGCGAGGTGACCGTGCTCGGCGCCGACCCGGCGCGCGCCGGCCGCGAGTGGCGCTCCCGCATCGGCGTCGTGCTGCAGACGAGCAACGACGTCGCCGAGCTCACGGTACGCGAGCTGGTACGGCACTTCGCCGGCTTCTACCCCCGGCCCCGGAATCCCGACGAGGTGATCGAGCGGGTGGGCCTGGCGGCGAAGGCGAACACGCGCGTCGGCAAGCTCTCCGGCGGGCAGCGGCGCCGCGTCGACGTGGCGCTCGGCATCATCGGACGCCCCGAGCTGCTCTTCCTCGACGAGCCGACCACCGGCTTCGACCCCGAGGCCCGGCGCCGGTTCTGGGACCTGATCGCCGGCCTCGCGCACGACGGCACCACGATCGTGCTCACCAGCCACTATCTCGACGAGATCGAGGCCCTCGCCACCCGTCTCGCCGTGATCGCGAAGGGCCGGGTGGTGGCCGAGGGCGAGCCGGCGACGCTCGGCGGCCGCGCGTCGGCGAAGGCGCGGGTCAGCTGGCTGGAGGACGGCGTGCGCCGGACCGTGGAGACCGAGGAGCCCACCCGGACGGTGCTGGAGCTGTCCCGGCGGTTCTCCGGCGAGGTGCCGGAGCTGACGATCAAGCGCCCGACGCTCGAGGAGATCTACCTCGAGCTCATCCAGGAGGTCTGAGCCAACGGCGCGGAGCGCCCGCAGGCCCGAACGATTCGCAGGCCGTCATCCGGCCCGCAGCTCACCCCTTCCGGCCCGCCCTGGGCCCGTCGCCCCATTCCAATCCCCAGGAGACACGATGAGCGAGTCCACCACGGCTTCGGCCGCCGCCCCCCGGGCGGCCACGACGAGTCTGCCCGGCACCCTGCGGGTCGGCTGGTCACGTGCGGTCGTCGAAACCAAGATGTTCTTCCGGGAACGCGACTCGTTGATCTTCAACTTCAGCTTCCCGGTCATCCTGCTCGTCCTGTTCGGCTCGATCTTCTCCGGCCAGGTGGAGGGCACCGGCATCACCGTGTCCCAGCTCTACGCGGCCGCGTTGATCGGCGCGGGCCTGATGAGCGTGAGCTTCCAGAACCTGGCGATCTCCATCGCGGTGGAACGCGAGGAGGGCACGCTCAAGCGGCTCGCCGGAACCCCGATGCCGCCCGCGGCGTACTTCCTCGGCAAGGTGCTCAGCGTGCTGCTCGTCGCCGTGCTGGAGACCGCGATCCTGCTCGCCGTGGGCGTGCTCCTGTACGACCTGACGCTGCCGTCGACCCTGTCGGACTGGGCCACCTTCGGCTGGGTCTTCGTGCTCGGCCTCACCGCCTCCTCGCTGCTCGGCATCGCGGCGAGCAGCCTGCCCCGGTCGGCCAAGAGCGCGGCCGCGGTGATCACGATGCCGTTCGTTATGCTGCAGTTCATCTCGGGGGTGTACATCCCGTTCACCCAGCTGCCGGATTGGCTCATCCACATCGCGTCGGTCTTCCCGCTGCGCTGGATGTGCCAGGGCTTCCGGTCGGTCTTCCTCGGCGACGTCGGGGCGTCCCTGGAGCTCACCGGCTCTTACGAGTTGGGCCGGGTCGCTCTGGTGCTGGCGGCCTGGACCATTGGAGGGCTGCTGCTGTGCCTGCTGACGTTCCGCTGGAAGAGCCGTCGCGAGGGGTGACCGGGGCGCTCGCACCCGAGGCGTGGAAGCGGCTGCGCGGCTGGGAGACGCTGCTCTGCCTCGCGATCGCGGCGTCGGTGATCCACACCCTGCTGTACGGCACGCCCACGCCGTGGCACGCGGTCGCGGTCGCCTGCCTGCTCGCGATACCGGTGGCCTACCTCCTGGTCGGCCGGCGGGCGATCCTCGGCCGGGACTTCCGCCTCGGCACCTGGTACGTGGCGATCCTGGTGATCCTGTACGCCCCGGTCACGCTGGTCATGAGCCCCGGCTCCACCTTCGCCACCTTCGCCCTGTTCGGGGTGTGCCCGCAGATCTTCCTGGCGGTGCCGGTGCAGCGCGCCGTGGTCGCCACGGTCGTGCTGGTGATCCCGGAGGCGGTGTACCTGTGGCTCACCAAGCCGGACACCGACGTCTTCGACCTGCTGGTGCTGCTCACCACCATCGTCTTCTTCGCCTCGGCGTTCGGGATCTGGAGCGAGCGCATCGTCACCCAGAGCACCGAGCGGGCCGAGCTGATCAGGCAGCTTGAGGCGAGCCACGCCGAGGTGGCCCGGCTGTCGGCCGAGCGCGGCGCGCTCGCCGAGCGGGAGCGGCTCGCCGGGGAGATCCACGACACCCTCGCCCAGGGGTTCACCAGCATCATCATGCTGCTCCAGGCCGCCGAGGCGCAGCCGGACCCGTCCCGGCACCTGGCGCTCGCCATCCAGACCGCGAAGGAGAACCTCGCCGAGTCGCGCGCCCTGGTGGCCGCGCTCAGCCCGGCGCCGCTCGACGGCTCCACGCTGAGCGAGGCGCTGCGCCGGATCACCGGCCGGATCGGCGAGGAGCTGGGCCTCGCGACCGCGTTCGAGACCCGCGGCGAGGGCTGCGCGCTGCCCCCGCAGTACGAGGTGGTGCTGATCAGGGCGGCCCAGGAAGGACTGAACAACGTGCGCAAGCACGCCACCGCCACGCGCGTCGAGGTCGTCCTCGAGTACGGCCCGGCCGAGGTGACGCTGCGGGTGCGCGACGACGGGCGCGGCTTCGGCGGGCGGGACCCGTTCTCCGCGGCCGGCGTGGGCGAGCCCGCCGCCGGGTACGGCCTGCGCGCGATGCGCAGCCGCGTCGAGCAGGCCGGGGGTACGCTCAGCGTCGGCGACGCCGAGACGGGAGGCGCCGAGCTGGTGGTCCGCCTCCCGCTGCCGCCCCGGCCGCAGGCCGCGGCCCCGGCCGCCTGGGCGCCCCTGGCGGCCGAGCCGCACGTGCCCTCGGCGGACTCGCCGCACGGGAAGGCGGGCTGATGGACGAGCCGATCCGCGTACTTCTGGTCGACGACCACCCGGTGGTGCGCATGGGCCTGCGGGGCATGCTCGAGCACGACCCGGGCATCGTGATCGTCGGCGAGGCGGGCTCCGGCGACGAGGCGGTGGCGCTCGCCCGCGCGCTCGCGCCCGACGTGATCCTCATGGACCTGCGCATGCCGAACGGCGACGGGGTGAGCGCGACCCGGCGTATCCTCGCCGAGCGGCCCGAGGCGAAGGTGGTCGTGCTCACCACCTACGAGACCGACCAGGACATCGTGCCCGCGGTGGAGGCGGGCGCGACCGGCTACCTGCTCAAGGACACCTCGCGGGAGGACCTGATCGCCGCGGTGGCGGCGGCCCGGCGCGGGGAGACCGTGCTCTCCCCCTCGGTGGCGACCCGGCTCGTCTCCCGGATGCGCGCGCCCGCGCAGGAGACCCTCACCCCGCGGGAGACCGAGGTCCTCGCCCTCGTCGCGCGCGGCCTGACGAACGCCGAGATCGGCCGGGCGCTGTTCATCAGCGAGACCACGGTGAAGACCCACCTCATCCGGGTGTTCGGCAAGCTCGGTGTCTCCGACCGCACCGCCGCGGTGACCACCGCGCTGGAACGCGGCCTGCTGCCCCCGCTCGACCGCCCGGCCGGCTGAGCCCCGGTACTCGGCCGGTACGGCGCCGCCGTTCTATCGTGGCCCCACGGCGAGAAGAACGTGAGGAGGCCTCATGGCAACGGCTACGGAGCGGCGGACCTTCGACTCGCTCGATCCGGCCACCGGGGAGGTGGTCGGCACCCACGTCATCCACGACGAGGCCGCGGTCGCGGCCGCGGTCGAGCGGGCGGAGAAGGCGGCGCGCTGGTGGGCCGGGCTCGGCTTCGCCGAGCGCAAGCGGCGCCTGCTCGACTTCGCCGCGGTGCTCACCGGAAACCTCGGCCGGCTCGCCGACCTGGTGCGCCGGGAGACCGGCAAGCCGCTCGACGACGCCCGCCTGGAGATCGTGCTGGCGATCGCGCACACCGCCTGGGCGGCCCGGCACGCCGGCCGGGTCCTCGGCCCGCGCCGGGTCTCCCCCGGCCTGCTCGGCGTCAACATGGCCGCCACCGTGGAGTACCAGCCGCTCGGCGTGGTCGGGGTGATCGGGCCGTGGAACTACCCGGTGTTCACCCCGATGGGGTCGATCGCCTACGCGCTCGCCGCGGGCAACGCGGTGGTGTTCAAGCCGAGCGAGCTCACCCCCGGCACCGGCGTGCTGCTCGCCGAGCTGTTCGCCGAGAGCGTCCCCGAGTACCCGGTGTTCCAGGTGGTGACCGGGCTCGGCGAGACCGGCGCCGCGCTCGCCGGGCACCCCGGCGTCGGCAAGATCGCGTTCACCGGCTCGACCGCGACCGCGAAGCGGGTGATGGCGGCCTGCGCCCGCAACCTCACCCCGATCGTCGCCGAGTGCGGCGGCAAGGACGCGTTCATCGTCGATCGCGACGCCGACCTCGCGGCCGCGGCCGACGCCGCGCTGTGGGGCGCCTGCTCGAACGCCGGGCAGACCTGCGTGGGCGTGGAGCGCGTCTACGTCGTGGCCGAGGTGCACGAGGCGTTCCTCCGCGAGCTCACCGAGCGGGCCGCCGCGCTGCGCGCCGGGAAGGACTACGGCCCGATCACCATGCCCGGGCAGCTCGACGTGATCCGCCGCCACGTCGCGGACGCGGTCGCCCGTGGCAAGGCGGTGCTCGGCGGCACCGAGTCGGTCCGCCCGCCGTACGTCGACCCGGTGATCGTCACGGACGTGCCGGAGGACTCGCCCGCGGTGCAGGAGGAGACCTTCGGCCCGACGATCGTGGTGAACCGGGTCGCCGACGTGGACGAGGCGATCCGCCGCGCCAACGCCACCGCATACGGCCTCGGCGCCACGGTGTTCTCCCGCGACCGGCGGCGGGCGATGACGCTCGCCCGGCGGCTGCGCAGCGGCATGACGGCGATCAACTCGGTGATCTCGTTCGCGGGCATCCCGTCGCTGCCGTTCGGCGGCGTCGGCGGCTCCGGGTTCGGCCGCATCCACGGCGCGGACGGGCTGCGCGAGTTCGCCCGGCCGAAGGCGATCGCCCGGCGGCGTTTCCCGCTGCCCGGCGCGAACGTCACCTCTTTCGGCAGATCACCGCGGGATCTCGACCGCGTGGTGCGGCTCGTCACCTTCCTGTACGGCCGGCGGCGGCGATGACGCACCCTGAACTTCCACCCAAAAGATCTTGCCGGGATAATTAGTGATCCGTTGGCAGACCACCGGGCGAGGGGTGGGAGTCATGGCACGGGGTTACCGGGGCATGACGCCGGAAGAACGATTGGCGGACCGGAGGGAACGCTTACTTTCGGCGGCGTACACGCAGTTCGCCGATCCCGGCTTTTCCGCGACCACGATCGAACGGCTGTGCAGTACCGCCCGGATATCCAACCGTGCCTTCTACGAGTGTTTCTCCGGCCGCGAGGAGCTGATGCGCGCGGTGTACGACCGCTGCGTGGAGGACACCAAGGCCGCGGTCTACCGGGCGATCCACGCGGCGCCGGACGATCCGCGGGCCAAGATGGAGGCGGCGGTCCGGGAGTTCATCACGTTCGTGATGGCGGATCGCCGCCGGGCCCGGATCATGAACCTGGAGGTGCGCCGGGCGGGCGACGCCGTCCACGCCTTCCGCCAGCGGAAGATATCCACGCTGGCGCAGACGATTGAGAAATCCCTTGCCGGCCTGCCCGGTGGGCTGCCGGAGAACTCCCATCTGCTCGTGGTCGGCCTCATCGGGGCCGTTCAGGAGTTACTGCTCGACCGGATGCTGTCGGCGAAACCGGCGCCGCTCGAGTCGGTCATCGACACCGCGGTGACGATTTTCCGCAAGTCGCTCATCGGCTGACCCCGCCGGCCGCGCTTTCCGCGCCGGCCGCGGGCCGTATCGGAAACCCGGCCGGCACGATACCGGGAAATACCGCCTAAATCGCCCTGAATCCGGATCGACGGCTGTTTTCCGCGGACGCCGCGGCGGACCGGCGCGGTGCCGCCCGGCCACCGGGGCGCGGGAATGCGCGACGGCTAGGCTGAGCCGCATGACACGCGCTGACAAGGACCGCCCGGTGGTGCTCTCCAAGATCTACACCAGGACCGGCGACGACGGGACCACCGGCCTCGGCGACGGAAGCCGCACCCGCAAGACCGACCCGCGCATCGCGGCCTACGCCGACGTGGAGGAGGCGAACGCCGCGATCGGCGTGGCGCTCGCCCTGGGCGACCTCCCCGAGCCGGTCGCCGAGGTCCTCCGCCGCGTCCAGAACGAGCTGTTCGACGTGGGCGCCGACCTGTGCACCCCGGTGGTCCCGAACCCCGAGCACCCGCCGCTGCGCGTGGAGCCCGCCGCGATCGAGTGGCTGGAGGCGCAGTGCGACCGGTTCAACGAGGACCTGAAGCCGCTGCGCAGCTTCGTGCTGCCCGGCGGCTCCCCCGGCACCGCGCTGCTCCACCAGGCCCGCACCGTGGTACGGCGTGCCGAGCGCTCGGCCTGGGCCGCGCTGGAGGCCCACGACGACGTCAACCCGCTGACCGCGAAGTACCTCAACCGGCTGAGCGACCTGCTGTTCATCCTCTGCCGGGTGGCCGCGGACGGCGACGAGGTGCTGTGGCGACCGGGCGGCACCCGCTGACCGGCCCTCGCCGTACCGGCCCGCGGTCAGGCCCGGTCGAGCAGGTGGGCGCTGGGCGGCGCCGCCTCCAGCCAGGCGAGGAACCCGGTGAGAGCGTCCTCGCTCATCGCGAGGGTGACCGAGCCGCAGTCGACCGCCCATAACCCTTTCGGGCCGTCGGCGCCGTCGAGCACACGGCGGCTGGAAATCACGAGGCCGCGCCTCGCGATCGCGTGGCGCGGCCTCAGACGTACCGCAAAAAACGGGATCCAGTGGAGCTCGCCGTCGACGTAGCGGGCCACCCCGCGACGCCAGCCCGAGCCGGCGGCGCGGAGCCGACAGACGATCGTTCCGCGCGAGCGCAACAGGTAGAGCGCGCGCACCGCGATGAGGGCGGCGACCAGCAGCAGGACCGCGGCGATCTGCAATGCCGCAAGCGCCACCCTCACCCTCCGTTTCGCTCGTCGATCAGACCTCTACGCCCGCGGCGCGCAGCCGGGCACGCGCCCGCTTGGCCTCAAGCTGGGCGTCGAATCCGGTGCTCTCGGCGTCGATGGAGGCGAGCGCCCGGTTGAGGGCGTCGCGGGCGGCGGCGACATCCACCTCGGAGCCCAGCTCGGCCGCCTCGGCGAGCACCGAGACGTCGTTGTTCGCCACGGCGATGAACCCGCCGTGGACCGCGGCCACGAGGTCGTCCCCGTCCCCGCGCTTCACCGTCAGCACCCCGCCGTCGACGAGGATGCCGAGTACCGGGGCGTGGTTAGGCATGATACCGATCTCGCCGTCGACCGTCTTGGCAATCACCATGTCGGCCTCGCCGGACCAGATCTCACGCTCCGGCGAGACGACGCCGACGCGCAGCTTGGCCATCCCTGATCCTCTCTCCTATCCCGCTCGTCGTGTCCCGTGGTCCTCGAGAGGTCAGCGGGCCAGCTCCTTGGCCTTCTTCACGGCGTCGTCGATGCCGCCGACCATGTAGAAGGCCTGCTCGGGCAGGTGGTCGTACTCGCCGGCGCACAGCGCCTTGAACGAGGCGATGGTCTCGTCGAGCGGCGTGAACACGCCCGGCTGACCGGTGAACTGCTCGGCCGCGAACATCGGCTGGGACAGGAACCGCTCCACCCGGCGGGCCCGGTTGACGATGACCTTGTCCTCCTCGGAGAGCTCGTCGACACCGAGGATGTTGATGATGTCCTGGAGCTCCTTGTACCGCTGGAGGATCCGGATCGTCTCCTGGGCGACCTGGTAGTGCTCCTCGCCGACGATCATCGGGTCGAGGATCCGGGAGGTGGAGTCGAGCGGGTCCACCGCCGGGAAGATCGCCTTCTCGAACACCTGCCGCGAGAGCACCGTGGTGGCGTCGAGGTGGGCGAACGCGTTGTGCGGCGCCGGGTCGGTGATGTCGTCCGCGGGCACGTAGATCGCCTGCATCGAGGTGATCGAGTGACCGCGGGTCGAGGTGATGCGCTCCTGCAGCACACCCATCTCGTCGGCGAGGGTCGGCTGGTAACCCACCGCCGAGGGCATCCGGCCGAGCAGGGTCGACACCTCGGAACCGGCCTGGCTGAACCGGAAGATGTTGTCGATGAACAGCAGCACGTCCTGGCCCTGGACGTCGCGGAAGTACTCCGCCATGGTGAGCGCGGAGAGCGCGACGCGGAGCCGGGTGCCCGGCGGCTCGTCCATCTGGCCGAACACCAGGGCGGTGTCCTTGAGCACGCCCGCCTCGGCCATCTCGACCCACAGGTCGTTGCCCTCACGGGTGCGCTCGCCCACGCCGGCGAACACCGAGGTACCACCGAACTCGCGGGCGACCCGGCGGATCATCTCCTGGATCAGCACGGTCTTGCCCACGCCCGCGCCGCCGAACAGGCCGATCTTGCCGCCCTGCACGTACGGCGTGAGCAGGTCGATGACCTTGATGCCGGTGACCAGCAGCTCGGTGCGCGGCTCGAGCTGGTCGAACGCCGGGGCCTTGCGGTGGATCGGCCACCGCTCGGTCACCTCGAGGGTGTTGACGTCGACGTCGAGGGTCTCGCCGAGGGCGTTCCACACGTGGCCCTTGACGACGTTGCCGACGGGGACCGAGATCGGCGCGCCGGTGTCGCGCACCAGGGCCCCGCGCACGAGTCCGTCGGTGGGCTGCATGGAGATGGCCCGCACCAGGTTGTCACCCAGGTGCTGCTCGACCTCGAGCGTCAGCGTCTTGGTCTGCCCGTTGAGGGTGACGTCGACGTGCAGCGCGTTGTAGATGTCCGGTATCGAATCGGCGGGGAACTCCACGTCGACGACCGGGCCGATGACCCGGGCGACACGGCCCACGCCGGTCTCGGTCTCAACAGTCTGTGCAGTCATTTCACTCTTTCCCCGCTGCAGCTTCGGCGAGCGCGTTCGCGCCACCGACGATCTCGCTGATTTCCTGGGTGATCTCGGCCTGCCGCGCCTGGTTCATCTGCAGCGACAGCCTCTGGATCGACTCGTTGGCGTTGTCGGTCGCCGCCTTCATCGCCCGGCGGCGCGCCGCGTGCTCGGAGACGGCCGACTGGAGCAGGGCGTTGTAGATGCGGGACTCGATGTAACGCGGCAGCAGCCGGTCGAGGACGGCCTGGGCGTTCGGCTCGAACTCGTAGTACGGCAGCGGCCCGCCCGGAGGGGCCTCCTCGCTCTCCTCGACCTCCAGCGGCAGGATGCGCACCACCTTGGGCCGCTGGGTGAGCATCGAGACGAACTCGGTGTAGACGATGTGGATCTCGTCGATGCCGTTGTCGTCCGTGAACGCCTCGACCAGCGTCTCGCCGATCTCCTTCGCGTGAGCGTACGACGGGTTGTCGGAGAAGCCCGACCACTCGCCGTGCATCTCGCGGCCGCGGAACCGGTGCCAGCCGATGCCCTTGCGGCCGACCACGTACGGCTTGGGCTCGATGCCCCGCTCACGCAGCAGACCGGCGAGCGCCTCCGCCTCGCGCAGGATGCTGGCGTTGAAGCCGCCGGCGAACCCGCGGTCGCTGGTGACGATCAGCACCGCCGCGCTCTGCGGGTTCTCCTTGGCGACCATGAGCGGGTGCTCGGCGGTGGTGTCGTAGGACAGCACCGCCGAGACCGCGCGCGTGATCTCACGCTCGTACGGCAGGGCCGCCTGCATCCGCTGCTGCGCCCTGACGATCCGCGAGGAGGCGATGAGCTCCTGCGCTCGCGTGATCTTGGCGATCGAGCGCACCGAGCGGATGCGCCGTCGCAGCTGTCTGAGTTGGGCGCCCATCTGCTACTTCTTCTCCGCCCGCGGGCGTACGTGCCGGACGACCTTCTCCTGACCGACGGCCTCCTCCTCGAGCGCCTCGACCGGCTCCTCGGCGAAGAGGAGCTGACCGGAGGAGGTCTGGAAGCCCTTCTTGAACTCGGTGACGGCCTCCTTCAGGAGGGTGACCGTGTCGTCGGAGAGGGCCTTGGTCTCGCGGATCGAGTCGTAGATGGCCTTGTGGTTACGGCCGACGTACTCGAGGAACTCGGTCTCGAACCGGCGCACGTCCTCCAGCGGCACCTCGTCGAGGTGGCCGTTGGTGCCGGCCCAGATCGACACGACCTGCTGCTCGACCGGGTACGGGCTGTACTGCGGCTGCTTCATCAGCTCCATGAGCCGCGCACCCCGCTCGAGCTGCGCCCGGGACGCCGCGTCGAGGTCGGAGGCGAACGCCGCGAACGCCTCCAGCTCCCGGTACTGCGACAGGGCGAGACGCAGCGTACCGGCGACGGTCTTCATCGCCTTGATCTGCGCCGAGCCACCGACTCGGGAGACCGAGATACCGGGGTTCATCGCCGGGCGCTGACCGGCGTTGAACAGGTCGGTCTCCAGGAAGCACTGGCCGTCGGTGATGGAGATGACGTTCGTCGGGATGTACGCCGAGATGTCGTTGCCCTTGGTCTCGATGATCGGCAGACCGGTGAGCGAGCCGCCGCCCATCTCGTCCGACAGCTTGGCGCACCGCTCCAGCAGCCGGGAGTGGAGGTAGAACACGTCACCGGGGAACGCCTCACGACCCGGCGGGCGGCGCAGCAGCAGCGAGATGGCACGGTAGGCGTCCGCCTGCTTCGACAGGTCGTCGAAGACGATCAGGACGTGCTTGCCGTTGTACATCCAGTGCTGGCCGAGCGCCGAGCCGGTGTACGGCGCGATGTACTTGAAGCCGGCCGGGTCGGAGGCCGGGGCGGCGACGATGGTGGTGTACTCCATCGCGCCCGCCTCCTCCAGGCGCGCCTTCACCTGCGCGATCGTGGAACCCTTCTGGCCGACCGCGACGTAGATGCAGCGCACCTGCTGCTTCGGGTCGCCGGACAGCCAGTTGTCGCGCTGGTTGAGGATCGTGTCGACCGCGATCGCGGTCTTACCGGTCTGCCGGTCGCCGATGATGAGCTGCCGCTGGCCGCGGCCGATCGGCGTCAGCGCGTCGATCGCCTTGATACCGGTCTGCAGCGGCTCCTTCACCGACTGGCGCTGGACCACCGAGGGGGCCTGCAGCTCGAGGGCGCGCAGCGTCTCGGCCTCGATCGGGCCCTTGCCGTCGAGCGGGTTGCCCAGCGGGTCGACCACGCGGCCGAGGAACGCGTCGCCCACCGGCACCGAGAGCACCTCACCGGTGCGGCGGACGGTCTGGCCCTCCTCGATGCCCTCGAAGTTACCGAGGATGACGACACCGATCTCGCCCACGTCGAGGTTGAGCGCGATACCGCGCGTGCCGTCCTCGAACTCCAGCAGCTCGTTCGCCATCGTCGAGGGCAGGCCGGAGACATGGGCGATGCCGTCGCCGCAGTCGACGACGGTCCCGATCTCCTCGCGGGCCGCGCCTTCCGGCTCGTAGGCCTGGACGAAGCGCTCAAGCGCGTCCCGGATCTCGTCCGGCCGGATCGTCAGCTCCGACATCTTGATTCCGTCTCCCTATTCATCGCCGCACCGCTCTCCCTAGCCGGCCAACCTGCGGCGGACTTCTTCGATACGTCCCAGGATGGTGGTGTCGATGACCTCGTCTCCGATCCGGACCGAGAAGCCACCGATCACCTTCGGATCCACCTCGCAGTTGAGGCGGATGTCGCGACCGTAGGTCGCGCTGAGCCACGCCGCGAGCCGGCCCCGCTGCGCGTCGCTGAGCGGCACGGCGCTGCGTACCACGGCCACCAGGCGCTGCCGCTGCTCCGCGACGAGCCGCCCGAACTCCTCCAGGCCTGCCTCCAGGCTACGTCCTCTCGGATGCACCACGACCTGGGTGATAAGTCGCAGGCCGGAGGGAGTGACCCGGTTGCGCAACAGGTCCTCCAGGAGCGCCCGCTTGCGCTCCGCGGGAATCGAGGGGTCGGACAGGGTCCACTCCAGCCGGGCGTGCCCCTGGACGATCCGGCCGAACCGGAACAGCTCGTCGTCCAGATCGTCCAGCCGGCCCTGCCCCTCCGCCTCGGCCACGGTCGCGACCACACCGAACCGCTCGAGCACGTCGGCGAGGTCACGGGGCCGCGCCCACTTGGCCTCGGCCGCGGCGACGGCCGTCTCCAGCGCGGCCGCGCACACCTTGCCCTCCAGCAGCACGCGCATGATCTGCGCCTTCTGCTCGGCGGGGCGGGTGGGGTCGGCCACGGCGCGGCGCAGCCCGTGCTCGCGATCGAGCAGGTCGGCGATCGCGAACAGGTCGTCGGCCAGCGTGCCGAAGTCGGCCGAGCCCGCGGCGCTGTTGAACCGCTCCTCGACCTCGGCGAGCGAGGTCCTGCTCACACCTCTCATCGGCCGCTCACCGTCCCCAAGCCGGGGCCCGGGCCCAGGGCGAACCCCGGGCCGGACCTTGCGTTCACGTCACCGGTCATCCGCGGACCGCCCGCGCGTCGGTCGTGGTGGTGGACTCCAGCTCCTCGAGGAACCGGTCGATGATGCGGCGCTGCCGCGCCTCGTCCTCGAGGGACTCGCCGACGATGCGGCCGGCCAGCTCGACGGACAGCCGACCGATCTCCGCGCGGAGCTGGGTGAAGGCGGCCTGGCGATCCGCCTCGATCTGGGCTTGCGCCGCCTCGATGATGCGGCGAGCCTCGGCCTGGGCCTCCTCGCGGAGCTCGGCCTTGATCTGCGCGCCCTCCGCCTTCGCCTCCTCGCGGATCCGGGCCGCCTCCTGCCGGGCCTCGGCGAGCTTGGCGCGGTACTCCTCGAGCGCCCGCTGCGCCTCGGCCTGAGCCTCCTCGGCCCGCTTGATGCCGCCCTCGATCGCCTCGGTGCGCTCCTCCAGCGTCTTCTGGATACGCGGGACGAGCATCTTGCCGACGACGAGGAAGACGACGAGGAAGGAGAAGACGCCGACGACGAGCTCGTAGGTGTGCGGCAGGATCGGGTTGTTCTCCGCCGCGAGGATCGTGGCTGTCAATGGCATAGGTCCAGCCTTCCGTCAGTCGTGGTGGGGCGCTCTTAGATGCCCGCGAAGATGAACGGCGCGACCAGACCGATCAGCGCGAGGGCCTCGACGAGAACGAAGCCCAGGAGCATGTTCTGGCGGATCAGGTTGTAGGCCTCGGGCTGCCGGGCGATGGCCTGCACGCCCTGACCGAAGATCATGCCCACACCGATACCGGGACCGAGGGTGGCGACGCCGTAGGCGATGGCGGTGATGTTGCCGGCGACCTCAGCGAGAGCTTGCATGGGTTGGTTTCCTTTACTGATCAGGCCGGTGGGTCGTCCACCGGTCCGCACTTACTTACCGGAATGCTTCGACTACGGTGGTCTTGGGTAGATCAGTGCTCGGCATGCAGCGAGCCACCGATGTACATGGCGGCCAGCATGGCGAACAGGTACGCCTGCAGGAACTGGATGAACATCTCCAGAGCGGTCATGGCGATGGTCACCAGCGTCCCGAGGACGCCCACGGGGAAGCCGAGCACGCTGAAGTTCTGGAAGATGAAGTAGAAGCCGACCATGCTGAAGAAGGCCAGCAGCATGTGGCCGGCGAACATGTTCGCGAAAAGCCGCAGCGCGTGCGTGGCCGGCGCCAGCACGAGGTTCGACAGGAACTCGATGGGGGCCAGCAGGATGTAGACCGGCTTGGGCACGCCCGGCGGGAACATCATGTTCTTGAAGTAGCCGATCGGTCCCTGGTGCTTGATGCCCAGGTAGATGCGGAGCAGGTAGACCGCCGCGGCCAGCACGATCGGGAACGCGATGTGGGACGCCACCGGGAACTGGATCACCGGGAAGACGCCCATGAGGTTCCATACCAGGACCAGGAAGAAGATGGAGACCAGCAGCGGCATGAACCGATCGGTGTCCTTGCCGAGGAACGGCCGGCCGATCTGTTCCCGCACGAACATGTAGCCGATCTCACCGAGGTTCTGCAGGCCCCTCGGGACGAGCTTGGGGTTGGCGAAGGCGCCCCAGAACAACGCGATCAGGATCACCGCGCTGAGCGCCGCCAGCAGCGTCGGCTTCGTCAGCCAGGTGGGGGCACCCTCCCACAGCGGGGGGAGGTCGAAGATCTCCGGGCCGGGAGCGTGGAACCCCTCCGGGTCTTCGGCTTGCGTGGGGAGGGCGGCGAGGAGGAGCGTCGGCGTGTTCACGCGGCGTTCCCTTCAACAGTGTTGATCAACGAAAGGTCGTGTGCGCCGACCTGCGCGGTCAGCGACCGTGCTTCAGGTACACGAGGTACACGGCGAGCCCCACCCCGAGGATGACCCCTATGGGGATAAACGCGGACACGCCAGTCCAACGGCTCAGCAACCAGCCGAAGCCACCCCAAACCAGGATTCCCGAGAGCAGATACGCGGGAACCGACCAAGCGGCGTCGGCGAAGTCGCGGCCGTCGTATTCGGGCGTGCGCTTCTGCTCGCTCATCGCGGCCCCGACGATAGCAGGTGGGAAGGGGACTAGTCATATCAGGCCCTTTTCGGTGGACCGGCCCTTGGTTCATGGCTCCGCCCGACCCGGTGCCTTGGTGACGGAGTCGTCCACGTACAGCATCTTCAGCCGGGTGAACCCCCACACCTCGCCCCCGATCCAGGCGATCGTGCCGGCCACCACGGTCCAGGCGAAGGTGGGGAAGTGCCACGCGCCGATGCCTTCGAAGACCTGCAGCAGGATGCCGATCACGATCACCTTCAGCAGGTAGCTCACCATGGCGGCGGCGAACATCGCCGTCGGCGAGATGCGGCCGGCCCAGCTCACCGCGACGAGGCCGATGGTGAAGAACACCGCCACCAGCAGAACCCCGACGG
>QGUZ01000277.1 GCA_003242605.1 Actinomycetota bacterium | reverse complement strand
CGACCTCCGCGCCGTCCCCCCCCGTCGCTGCCCCCGCCGGCCAGGGCGCCCGCGACACCCCCCCGCCGAGCGCCCCCGGCGCCCTCCGGCTCACCGCCCCCCCCGCCGGCAGCGTCTCCCTCGCCTGGAACGCCGCCACCGACAACGTCGGCGTCACCGGCTACGACGTCTACCGCGACGGCGACCGCATCACCACCGTCACCGAGACCGGCTACACCGACACCGGCCTCAGCCCGTCGACCACCTACACCTACACCGTGCGGGCCAGGGACGCCGCGGGCAACGTCTCCGAGCCGAGCAACCAGGTGAGCGCCACCACCCAATCCGGCGGCGGCAACGGCGGCGGCAAGAAGGTGCTCGGCTACTTCGTCGACTGGGGCGTCTACCAGCGCAACTACCACGTCAAGAACATCGACACCAGCGGCTCGGCCGCCAAGCTCGGCTACATCAACTACGCCTTCGGCAACGTGGTCGACGGCAAGTGCGTGATCGCCGACACGTACGCGGCGTACGACCGGTTCTACAGCGCGGACGAGAGCGTCGACGGCGTGGCCGACACCTGGGACCAGGGGGCGCTGCGCGGCAGCTTCAACCAGCTCCGCAAGCTGAAGCAGAAGTACCCGCACATCAAGGTGCTGTTCTCGTTCGGCGGCTGGACCTACTCCGGCGGGTTCACCCAGGCCGCGCAGAACCCGCAGGCGTTCGCCGACTCCTGCCACCGGCTGCTGACGGACCCGCGGTGGGCGGACGTGTTCGACGGCATCGACATCGACTGGGAGTACCCGAACGCCTGCGGCCTGTCCTGTGACTCCAGCGGCCCGGAGGCGTTCCGGAACCTCATGGCCGCGCTGCGCGCCCGGTTCGGCGACGACTACCTGATCACCGCCGCGATCACCGCCGACGGCACCCCGGGCGGCAAGATCGACGCGGCCGACTACGCCGGCGCCGCCCAGTACGTCGACTGGTACAACGTGATGACCTACGACTACTTCGGCGCCTGGGCGCGGACCGGCCCCACCGCCCCGCACTCGCCGCTCACCTCCTACGAGGGCATCCCGACGCCGGGCTTCTACGCCGACGCGGCGATCCAGAAGCTGAAGAGCAAGGGCGTCCCGGCGAGCAAGCTGCTGCTCGGCATCGGCTTCTACGGCCGCGGCTGGACCGGCGTGACCCAGAGCGCCCCGGGCGGCTCGGCCACCGGCCCCGCGCCCGGCACGTACGAGGCGGGCGTCGAGGACTACAAGGTGCTCAAGACCAAGTGCCCGGCCACCGGCACGATCGCCGGCACCGCGTACGCCCACTGCGGCGACGAGTGGTGGAGCTACGACACCCCCGCCACGATCCGCGGCAAGATGGCCTACGCCAAGGAGCAGGGCCTGGGCGGCGCGTTCTTCTGGGAGCTCACCGGCGACACCGCGGACGGTGAGCTGATCACCGCGATCGACGACGGCCTGAAGTAGGCCGGCCGCGCCGGCGCACCGGCCGCCGGGGAGGCCCCGCCCGGCATCCCCGCCTCCCCGGCCGGCCCCGCCGAAACCCCCGTGCACCCCGCGGCGAAACCCCGGGAAAATCCGCCGCCGGGCTGAACCGCTGTGCCGCGCCCCGCGTACCTTCTGGCGACATGCGCCGGAGAAAGGAGTGGCAGTGCACCGAGCCCACCGGAACGCACCGTCCGCTCCCGCTCGCGGCGCCCGGAAACGCCCGTCGGATTGGAGGTTGCGCACCCTCCCTGCACGCCTGGTCAACGCATCCGATCACGCCGTGACACGCACGACACCCGGATGGGCCTGCATCCTCGAGAAAGGAGGCCGGAGAGGCTGACTCCCGAAACGAGGCGCTGATTCTGGTAGAGACATCCCGGCGCCGCCGCGGGGTTTCCTGGGTCACCTCGCGGCGGCGCCGCCTTTCGTCTGCCCCATGAATCCGATCCCTGTGTGCACAGGTTTCTCGGAAGCACTAAAAATACCGGAATTCTCCGGCGACGGGCGGGTCACGACGCGTCGGGCAGGCTGTCGGCGAGCACCTCGGCGTACCGCGGGCTGAGCGCCCCCTCGCGCAGCCGCGTGTGGATCTTGGCGCGGAGCGCCGCCACCCGCGCCCCGACCTCGCGCTCGGCGCCCGACATGATGTCATTGCGCAGGTTGGTGACGAGGTTGGTGAAGTCGAGGGCCACGTCGGAGCGGATCTCCCCCGCGGCGAGCCCCTGCTGGACCACCGACGCCATCTGGGCGAGCGCCAGCATCGTCTCACTCGCGGTGTCCCGGCCCGCCGTACCCTCCGCGCCGTCCTTGCCGTCCTTCCCGCGGGTCCCGGCGTCCCGGTCCGGCGCGGCGCGCGATCCGGAGCCCGCGCCGGTGCCCGGTTCGTCACCCGATGGGGTCTCCGGCCCGGTGTCCGACCGGGTTTCCCGCCGGATGGCGGCCGTGCCGCCGCTCCCGGCCGCCTCCCCGGCGGCGGCCGGCGAATCCCCCGCCGCGCCCGCGGCGGAGCCGGACGGCCGCACCGCGGTCGGCGCCGGGCGGGCCGCCGCGTCCTCCGGGCCCGCCCCGCCGCCCGGCACGAGGATCCCGATCAGCAGCGCGCCCACCACGAGCGCCAGGCCGGTGGTCGCGACCGCACCGGCCGCCGGGTTCGCGGGACGGCGGGCCTTCGCCGGCGCCGCGGGCACGCCGGACGCGGGCGCGGGGTCGTCGAGCGACGCGGGCAGGCTCGCCGCGAGCTCGGCGGCGACCTCCGCGGCCGACGGCCGGTCCGCCGGGTCCGCCGCGCGGCACCGCCGCCACAGCTCGACCACCCGCGGCGGCGTCTCGGCGGGCGGCTCGGCGGCGTCGTCCCGGCGGCCGGTGAGGCACTCGCCGAGCAGCACGCCGAGCGCGTAGACGTCCGCCGCCGGCGTCACCTCCTGCCCGTTGAGCTGCTCGGGGGCGAGGTACGGCGCGGGCCCCGACGGCTCCTCCGGATCCACCGGCGCGGTCCACACGAACGGGTCGGCGCGCACCGGGTCGCCGCGCAGCGCCCAGGCGATGCCGAAGTCGAGCACCTTCACCCCGTCCGGGGTGAGGAACACGTTCGCGGGCTTGACGTCCCGGTGCACCAGCCCGGCCCGGTGGGCGGCGGCGAGCGCCTCCGCGGTCTGCCCGCACACCCGCACCGCCTCGGCGACCGGCAGCGGTCCGCGGGCGAGCCGCTCGGCGAGGGTCTCCCCGTGGAGGAACTCCATCACCAGGTACGGCGTGCGCGCGCCGAACCCGTCCTCGGTCTCGCCGTAGTCGTAGATCGCCACCACCCGCGGGTGGGTGAGCCCGGCCGCCGACCGCGCCTCGTCCCGGAAGCGCCGCCGGAACGCCGCGCCCCGGCGCCCGCCCGCGCTCACCAGCTTCACCGCGACGGACCGGGCGAGCACTTCGTCCCACGCGCGCCACACCTCGGCCGTGCCGCCGCTCGCCACGCGCTCCTCGAGCGTGTACCTGTCGGCGAGCCGTACCCCCAGATCCACCCCAATCAACCTTTCGCAGGCCGAAGATCCCCACTTCCCTCTGTGATACGCGGGATCCGCGGCGTCGGATCGGACCGGCCGGGAAATCGTCCGGCCGGCCCGCCCCGATACCCGGCCGGGCCACCCCGGACACCGGCTCCGGTACGTCCCTGACCCGTCCCTGAGATCCCGCGTTCCCCCTCACAGCACGGCCCGCCGCCGCCGTAGCGTGAGGGTCATGGCACGCATTCTTCTCATCGCAGCGGCGCTTGTGGTCGGTTTCTTCGTGTTGGGCGCCGTTCTCGGCTTTCTGTTCAACGTGCTCAAGGTCGCGGTCATCATCGGGATCGTCATCCTCGCCGTCGCCGCGGCCTGCCGCCTCTTCGCCGGGGCGGAGCGCTGCCGCCGCTGATCGGGCCGCTTCCCCCGGTTCGGCATGAGGCCGTATCCCACGGGTACGGCTAGTGCATGGTTGAGGTCATCGACCGCTGGGCCGTACAGGGCCTGCTGGACAGTCAGGAGGCCCAGCTCGTGGATGTTTCGCCACGGGCGGCCTACGAGTGGGCCCACCTGCCGCAGGCGGCCTGCATCCCGCTGGAGGAGCTCTGCGACACCGCGGCCGAGCGGCTGAACCAGTCGCGGCCGGTGATCGTGTACGGCCACGACTGGCTGTGCGACCGCAGCGCCCGGGCCGCCCGGCTGCTGGAGCGGCTCGGCTTCCACGACGTATTCGACTATGCCGCGGGCCGGATGGACTGGCTGTCGGCGGACCTCCCCTACGCCGGCGCCGCGGTGCTCGTGTCGCGGATCGTCCGGCACGACCCGGTGATCACCTCGGCCGGGGACGCGGTCTCCGGCGTCGAGCCGCGCGTCGCCGCGGACCCGGCGAAGGTGGCGGTGGTCGTCGGCGGGCAGGACGTGGTGGTCGGCCTCATCGGCGAGCGGGAGCTCAAGGGCGCCTCCCCCGACGCCCGCGCCGAGGAGGTCATGCGGATCGACATCCCCACGGTACGGCCCAGCGAGGAGGTGGCCGCGCTGAGCGAGCGCATGGACCGCGAGGGCCTCGACGAGGTCGTGGTGACGATGACCGACGGCCGCCTCGTCGGCATCGTGCCCGCCGTCGCGGTGCGCGTCCCCGGCGACGCGCCCGGCGGGGAGCCCGGCAGGTGACGGCCCCGGCGACCGGATCGGCGTGACGGGTTTTCCCTGATCGGTTCCGGGCAGGGTAACGGGTCCACGCGGGCTCGGGAATGTTCCGGTCACGGCCTGCCGGACGCGTCCGGCTCGCCGCGTCCCGGCTCGCCCGCCCTCCCCGGGCCGGACGGGGAGCGTCACGCCGGGAGATGAGTTCCGATGCATGCGGCCACCCCACTCGGGCCCGACACCGGCGCGCCGGGCCGCGGGGAGACCGCCGAACAGCGCGCCGACCGCAACTTCGTGGAGCTGCTCCAGGGCTTCCGCGTGGCGGTCACCGGCGTACAGGTGCTGTTCGCGTTCCTGCTCACCGTGCCGTTCTCGGAGGCGTTCGCCACGCTGAGCCACACCGACCGGCTGCTCTACATGATCGCGCTGGGCGCCGCGGCGGTCGCCTCGATCTGCTACATCGCCCCGGCCGCCCAGCACCGCATCCTGTTCCGCCGCGGGGTGAAGGAGCCGCTCGTCCACCGCTCGAACGTCTACGGCATCCTCGGCGGCATCGCCCTGGTGATCTCGATGACCGCGGCCACGGTCATGGTCGTCGACTACCTGTACGGCGGCGCCGTACCGCTGCTGGTGGGCGCGGCGCTCGCCCTGCTCGGCGGCTGGGCGTGGTTCCTGCAGCCGCTGCTCAGCCGCCACCGGGCGCGCGACGTGACCTGCCCCACCCCGCCGGCGACCGGGCCGCCGCCCGGCGACGACGGGAACTGACCCCGGTGCGCGGTCACCCGACCGCGAGGGCGCGCCGCACGTCCTCATCGTCGGGGGCGAGCTCGAGCGCGCGGGTGAGGTCGGCGATCGCCTCCTCCTCGCGCCCGGCCGCGCGCAGCGCCACGGCCCGGTTGAACAGCAGCGGGGCCTCCTCGCCGGGGTTCGCGTTCGCCCGGGTCAGCTCGACGGCGCGGCTCAGGTCGCGCACCGCCCCGTCCAGGTCCCCGGTCTCGAACGCGAGCATGCCGCGGTTCGCCCACGCGGCCGCGAGCGACGGGTCGTGGCGCAGCGCGCCGTCGAACGCCCGCCGCGCCGCCTCGGCCCGGTCCTCGGCCATCTCGATCTGGCCGAGCACGCACAGCAGGTAGGGGTTGGCCGGGGCGAGGGCGAGCCCGCGCTCGGCGTCGGCCCGGGCCCGCCCGTACTCGCCGCGCGCGGCGAGCAGCCCGGCCCGGTTGACGTAGGCGTCGACGAAGCCGGGATCGAGCTCGAGCGCGTAGTCGAGGTCGGCGAGGGCGCCGTCGTGGTCGCCGAGCGCGAACAGGATCTCCGCGCGGTTGTAGTACGCCTCGGGGAACGGCGGTCCCACCCGCATCGCGGTCTCGTAGTCGGCCCGCGCCTCCTCGAGCCGCCCCAGCCGGTGCAGCAGGTTGCCCCGGTCGATGTAGTAGTCGGGGTAGCCGGGGTCGGCGGCGATCGCGGCGTCGAGGTCGGCGAGCGCCTCCTCCGGCCGGCCGAGGGCGATCTTGAGCTGGGCGCGGTTGGCGCGCAGCACGAGCCGGTGGATCGGGTGCCGACCGGGCGGCAGCCCCTCGTCGGCGAGCGCGATCGCCCGTTCGACCAGCTCGAGCGCCTGCTCGGTGCGGCCCAGGCGCATCTCGATCAGCGCCCGGCCGTTGAGGTCGAAGCCGAGCTTGAACGCCCGCAGCTCCGGGTCGGGCAGCAGCGTGGAGATGGCGATCGCCTGGTTGATCCACGGCAGCGCCGCCTCGGGGTCGCGGCGGGCGTGGTCGTGGTGGCGCACGAGCAGCATCGCGGTGGAGTAGGCGGCCGCGGCGTGCTCGGCCGGGTCGGTGCTCACCCGGCGCACCTCGTCGAACAGCGCCCACGCCTCGTCCTCGCGCTCGATCGCGGCGAGCGCGGTGGCGGTGCGGTGCATGAGCCGCCACCAGCCCTCGGCGCCGGGCTCGGTCGCCGCCAGCGCGCGCCGACCGAGCTCGGCGACGGCGTGGTGGCAGCCGGCCTCGAAGCACCGCTCGATCGCGTCGCGCAGCTCGGCCCCGGTCAGCTCGTCGAGGCGGCGCTCGCTCGGGTACGGCAGCGCCGGACCGCCCCGCCAGGGGCGCGGGCCCGCCTGGGGCCCCGCGCCCCCGCCGGCCCCCGGCGCACGTCCCGCCAGGCCCCGGGCCCGGGCGCGAGGCCCCGAGGCACGCGCCCCGG
>QGUZ01000551.1 GCA_003242605.1 Actinomycetota bacterium | reverse complement strand
TTAGAGAGAGGTGTCCCCCCCGGGGGGGGGGGCCCCCCCCCGGGGCGGTGGTTGTGTGGGTCGGGGTTGATTTCCGTCCCGTTGGGGGGGGCGGCCGTGGACCGGGTGCCGGCCGCCGCGGCCGGGCGCGGGGCGCGGCGGCGGCTCGCCGGGCCCGCCGGGCCGTGGCCGCCGTACGGCGGGCGGTGACGCGGCGATCCGCCCGCGGCGGGCGGGGGCGGTTTGCTAGCGTGCCCTGCCATGTACGAGGACGTGCTCTCCGGACGGCGGCGCCGTTTCACCCGGGAGCCCTTCCCGGAGGTGCCGGCCGAGCCCGGCCTGGTGGTGGAGGACGCCACCGGCGGCTTCTGCGGTGCGGTGGTCGCGTGCGACAAGCTCGGGGTCACGCTGGAGGACCGCTTCGGGCGGCGGCGGGTGTTCCCGCTGGAGCGCGGCGGGTTCCTCCTCGAGGGCAGGCCGGTCACCCTGGTGCGGCCCGGCACCCGGCCGGCGGGCGCCCCGGCGCGGCCGCGCCGCAGCGCCTCGGGGTCGATCATGGTCGAGGGCCTGCGGGCGCGGGTCGCCAAGGAGAGCCGCATCTACGTGGAGGGCGTGCACGACGCCGAGCTCGTGGAGAAGATCTGGGGCCACGATCTGCGGGTGGAGGGGGTCGTCGTCGAGTACCTGGAGGGCGTCGACGACCTGCCGCGGATCGTGGCCGAGTTCGGCCCCGGCCCGGAGCGCCGCCTCGGCGTGCTCGTCGACCACCTCGTGCCCGGCTCGAAGGAGAGCCGGATCGCCGAGCAGGTGGCCTCGCCGTACGTGCTCGTGGTGGGGCACCCGTTCGTCGACATCTGGCAGGCGGTGAAGCCGTCGGTGCTCGGCATCCCGGCGTGGCCCGAGGTGCCGAAGGGGGTGCCGTGGAAGGAGGGCGTGCTCGCGGCGCTCGGCTGGCGCATGGACCCGGGCGAGGCGTGGCGGCACATCCTCGGGCGGGTCACCGACTACACGGACCTGGAACCGGAGCTGCTCGGCCGGGTGGAGGAGCTGATCGACTTCGTGAGCCCGCCGCCCGCCGAGTGACTAGGCGAGGTCGCGGATGAGCGCGTCGGCGAGCAGCCGGCCGCGCAGGGTGAGCACGGCCCGGCCGTTCCGGAACGGCCCGGGGTCGAGCAGCCCGTCGGCGAGGGCGCGGGCCACGGCCGGGCGGGCCTCCGGGCGGATCTCGTCGAGCGGGTGGCCGGTGGCGAGGCGGAGCTGGAGCATGAGCCGCTCGACCGCGCGGTCCTCGGCGGTGAGCACCTCGCGGGCGTGGCCGGGCGACTCCCCGGCGGCGAGGCGGGCCGCGTACGCGGCCGGGTGCTTCACGTTCCACCAGCGCACGCCGCCGACGTGGCTGTGCGCGCCGGGGCCGACGCCCCACCAGTCGCCGCCGGTCCAGTAGAGCAGGTTGTGGCGGCACCGGGCGTCGGGCGAGCGGGCCCAGTTGGAGATCTCGTACCAGGCGTACCCGGCCTCGCCGAGCATGGCGTCGGCGATCAGGTAGCGGTCGGCGGCGACGTCGTCGTCGGGCGCGGGCAGCTCGCCGCGGCGGATGCGGGCGGCGAGCCGGGTGCCGTCCTCGACGATGAGCGCGTAGGCGGAGATGTGGTCGGGCCCGGCCTCGATCGCGGCGGCGAGCGTGGCCCGCCAGTCGTCGTCGGTCTCCCCCGGCGTGCCGTAGATGAGGTCGAGGTTGACGTGCGCGAACCCGGCCTCCCGCGCCTCCCGGGCGGCGGCCGCGGCCCGGCCGGGGGTGTGCCGCCGGTCGAGTACGGCGAGCACGTGCGGCCGCACGCTCTGCATGCCGAGGCTGATCCGGGTGAAGCCGCCCGCGCGCAGCTCGGCGAGCGCGGCCGGGGTGACCG
>QGUZ01000550.1 GCA_003242605.1 Actinomycetota bacterium | reverse complement strand
GTCCGGCACCGTGCTGGGGTACCGGCTGTGGGCCGACCCCGCGCCGCGCGCCGGCCCCGCGTCCGGCGGTACGGCCCGTGCGGACGCGGCGCCCGCCACCCCGCTCGCGCTCGCCGCGGCGATCGACGCCGCGCTCGGCCCCACCCCGTGCGCGGACTTCGAGAGCGTGGGCGTGGTCACCCCGGGCGACTGGCGCGTGCGGGCCGAGGGCCGCATCGTCCACAACGGCCTGGCCCAGTACGCCGACGCCGACCACGACATGGTGGTGCGCCGGCCGGGCGCCGAGTCCGAGCGGATCATGATCGTGCACCGGGCCGTTCACGCGGTCGCCCGCCGGAACGCCGGGGTCGCCCTCATGCCGGACGACCGCCCGCAACCCGGCTACGCGTCCGTCGCCCGGATGGTGGCCGTGTTCAGCTCGGTGCAGACGATCGTCCGGCTCATCCTGGCGACCCTGCATCTGCAGCGGAACGGCCTCACGTACGAGGGCAGCGCCGTGGCGGCCCTGATCGACTCCGACCTGAACGGGGAGCTCTTCGACCGCCTCATCGAGCAGGAGCCGTTGAAAAGTCTCGTCGAGCGAAGTTCCCAGGCCCGGTTCACCGACTGGTTCCTCGGGGTCTCCTACACGCTCACCATCGACGAGCACGCCCTGCCCACGAGCTTCCGCGCGTCGTGGCGGGTGCCTCCCGTGGACGCCCCGATCGCCGCCGTGGACTTCACCACCCGGTACCACCGCTGGCGGGCCGCCGAGGAGATCAGGCCTCCCCGCTGACCGGCCCCCTTGCGGCCACCGGAGGAGGGTGGCGGCTCAGCGCGTCGCGATCGCGCCGCCGCGTGATCGCGCCGGCTCTAGCATGGGTCCGGGCGGCGGCCGGACGCCGGGGCATGGCCCGCGGCGGCGACGGATGGAGCGAGGGGACCTGTGACGGGGGAGGCGTTGCGGCCTGGCGATCCGCCGTACCTGGGCGGGTACCGGATCGAGCGCCGCCTGGGCGAGGGCGGCCAGGGCCTCGTCTACCTGGGCGTCTCCCCGTCCGGCGAGAAGGTCGCGATCAAGGTTCTGCGGTCCCGGCCGCTCGCGGGCGATGCGTCGGCGATCTCCCGGGAGATCGCGGCCGCGCGTCAGGTGGCCGAGTTCTGTACGGCGAGCATTCTCGACGTGGCGCTCGACCACGACCCGCCGTACATCGTCAGCGAGTACGTCGACGGCCCCACCCTCCAGCAGGTGATCAAGACCGAGGGGGTGCGGACCGGCGCGGCGCTGCACCGGCTCGCGGTGGCCACGATCACCGCGCTGGCCGCGATCCACCAGGCCGGGGTGGTGCACCGCGACTTCAAGCCCGGCAACGTCCTGCTCGGCCCGGACGGCCCCCGCGTCATCGACTTCGGCATCGCGCGCATCCTCGACCTGTCCACCACGACGGGCACGGCCGCGGGGTCCCCGCCGTACATGGCGCCCGAGCACTTCACCGGCGGCAGGGTCGGCCCGGAGGCGGACGTCTTCGCCTGGGGCTCGACGATGGTGTTCGCCGCGACCGGCAAACCGCCGTTCGGCGACGACCACCTCGCCGCCGTGGCCTACCGGATCCTGCACGCCGAGCCCGAGCTGAGCGCGCTGCCCGATCCGCTGCGCGAGGTGGTGCGCCGCTGCCTCGCCAAGGAACCGGCGCAGCGGCCCACGGCGCACCAGGTGCTGCTGTGGCTGCTCAACCGCGCCGACTCCGCATCGGCCGGGGCGCTGGAGCAGGGCAGGGCGGTGGCGCGGGGCGCCGAGATCCCGGCCCCGGCGACCGTCCCACCCGCGGGGCGCTCGGTGTCGCGGCGCAAGGTCGTCGCCGCGGCGGGAGCCCTCGCCGCCGCGCTCGCCGCGTCCGGCGCCGTGGTGGCG